>JBAVZU010000321.1:0-29668 GCA_049588915.1 Candidatus Sulfotelmatobacter sp. | reverse complement strand
CTCTGCGTCTTCGGTGTGGCAGAGTTCGCAGCGCGGCTCGGCCTCCTGGGCGCGAATGTATTTGGCTTCCATTTCTCGCTGGTGTTTCTCCAATTCATCGGCTTCGAGATAAATGGAACTTACCAGGTTGGCTCGCGTCTCGGGCGTGCCCTTCACTGCCCATGGTTTTTCCGGTGCAAGAATCTCGCGATACTCGAGATCGAGCGGCTCCATCATTTGTCCGACAAAACCGTCGGTCAGCACAATCGCAGGATTTCGATATTTGTCGGCAAGATCGAATGCCAGCATGGTGAGGTCGGCCATCTCCTGCACAGACGCAGGAGCCAGCACGATATTGCGATAGTTGCCGTGCCCGCCGCCTTTCACCATGGCGAAATAGTCGCTTTGCTCCGGCGCGATGTTGCCCAAACCAGGTCCGCCGCGCATTACATCTACAATCACACAAGGGAGTTCCGCGCCAGCCAGATAAGACATCCCTTCCTGCATGAGGCTCAACCCTGGGCCCGAGGAGGCAGACATGGCTCGAAGCCCGGCCGCTGCCGCTCCGTACACCATGTTGATGGCGGCAACTTCGCTCTCCGCCTGCAGAAATGTTCCACCGACTTGCGGAAAGTAAAGTGCGGCGGCCTCAGCGATCTCGCTCGCTGGAGTGATGGGATATCCATAATAAGCGCGGCATCCGGCGAGGATCGCGCCCTTTATCACCGCGACATTGCCTTTAGAGAGTTGCCGCATGTTCGCCTCCTGGCGCATGTGCCACTGATTTTGCTTTGGCTCTTATGCGGTAGACCGTGATTGCGCCGGGTTCCGGACAGCAATAAAAGCAGATTCCGCAGCCGGTGCAATCTTCTCCGGTATAGTGCGCGGGATGAGCGCCATAAGTATTCAACTCGGGAAGCAACTCAAGGCATTTGGGCGGACACGATTCGACGCATAGCCCGCAACCTTTGCATTCTTCGCAATCGACGACAACTTTACCGCGCGCCTGGACTGCCATCTTTCACCTCGTCACTGTTTCCGCAACTAAAGGCCGCTGCAGCCATTTGGTCTTCTCGCAGAATTGATAAAGCTCCTCGCGAAAGTGGGGATTCGCGATATCGATGAGCGACTGCGCGCGTTCCCGGATGGTTTTGCCATGAAGGTAAGCCACACCGTATTCCGTCACCACATAACGGATCAGTCCGCGCGACGTAACCACTCCTGCGCCCGCACTGAGGGTGGGCACGATCCTGGAGATCGTTCCATTCTTGGCGGTCGACGAGATGGCGATGATCGGTTTTCCTCGCTTGGAGCGCGAGGCTCCCCGCAGAAAATCAACTTGTCCTCCGATACCGCTATAGAACTGACTTCCGATGGAATCAGAACAGACCTGGCCGGTGAGATCCACCTGCAATGCGGAGTTGATCGCCACCATGTCATCGTTGCGCGCGATCAATGCGGGATCGTTTGTGTAGGCCGTGGGATGGAATTCGAAGATCGGATTGTTGTCCACGAAATTGAATAAACCTTTCGTACCCAGGGCGAACCCCAGAATGATCTTGCGTGGCTTGAAGTTCTTGCGCGCCCCGGTAAGCACGCCGGCCTCGATTAGAGGAATCACTCCATCGGAAACCAATTCACTATGCACCCCCAGATCCTTACGATCCATAAGGAATGGCAGGACGGCGTCCGGAATCCCGCCAATACCGGTCTGCAATACGGAACCGTCATCAATCAGCCCGGCAACGTTGCGCGCGATGGCCTTGTGCATCTCGGTGCTCTCCGGGCGCTTGATTGCACACAACGGGCGGGAGTCATCCACTATCGCATCCAAATCTGTCACGTGAATGAAGCTGTCTCCATAAGTGCGAGGCATCTGATCGTTGATTTGCGCCACCGTGTAGCGGGCGTATCTGGCGGCTGTGAGCGACGTATCCACTCCCACGCCGAAGCTGCAGAAGCCGTGCGAATCCGGAGGCGAGAGTTCGAGCAGCGCCACATCGATCGGCATAGCGCCGCTCTCGAAGAGTCCCTCAATCTCGCTCAGGTAAATGGGTGTGTAATCCGCGCGTCCATCATTGATTGCCTGGCGGACGTTGCCACCGATGAACATCGCATTATGCCGGAAATGCCCCGCCATCTCGGGAGCCACATACGGCGCTGCTCCCATGGTCATCATGTGGACGATTTCCACGTTTTCCACGAATGGGGCCCGGCGCATCAGGGCTTCCACCAACGTCTCCGGTTCAGCGCAGCCCGGCTGAATGTAAACCCGCATCCCGGACTTCACGCAAAGCAGAGCCTCATCCGCAGTTCGTAATTTCTTCTTGTAATCGAGTTCCCAGGACATTCTTTCCCCACATGAATTAACCGACCGCGCTAACCTTGCGTGCCAGCTCAGATTCGTCCGCTACAAAACGCTCGTAACCCACTGCTGCGTGAAAAAGCGCGCGATCGAAAAATTGATCCACCATCTCCTCCACTTCGAGTTCCCCGGCAATTTCGACAGGCCGATCAAGAACCGCCTCTTGTTTCAGAAAATCCCAAAGATTTTTCTTGGTCAGAATAATCGCCCAAATCAGTTGACTGAGGGGCACACCCTGCTGTGCCCGCTTCGCCCCAATTTCCAGATAGCGCTTTTCGACATCCATGTCCCCTTTGCCGAGCAGCCATTCCGCCAGGTGCTGGTAAATTTCGTAGACTCGCTCTCTCAATTCTTCAGGAGGCACGTTGCTGTAATTTGGGAGCCATGGCGAATGGCTCGCCCGTTCCAGAAGTCCGTTTGCCAGCGCATCGGAATGAGTCTCAACCAACCGGAGAAGCCTATATGCGAGTATCATCGGGAGCCTTCCTTAACTACTTGAATCTTCGGCTTCAACCATAGATCCAGCTATGACACGAGGCACGCCTGATTGTGACATGGATCACAGCGGGCTCCATCGGTTTCGCCTTGATCCCTGTGCTTTATTTCGGTAGGAAATCGTTTCGCGGTCGAGGCCGAAATTTTACGCAGCGCGGCGCCTGGGAACACGAAAGGTGAAAAGGGTCACATGTAACTGTGCTGCAGATCACTTTTTAATGTGGGTTTGAATAGTAAGGTGATTCCAAGGCTCGGGAGCCAGTTACATCGTCTACGAAGATCGTACCCGGTTCCAAAGACGTGCCATGGAGGCGGCTATGGTTGCAAATTGCGCGAACCCCTCCTGCTCCGCCGTGTTTCGATATCTATATGACGGCATAATTTTCCACGTAACGTACAAACCTGCTGGAGCCAGTATCTCCGGACCATCTACAAATGAGCGTTTCTGGCTTTGTGGTGATTGCTCCGCGAAGATGACCCTGATTTCGAAAGGTTCGGGTGTGCTGGCGGTTGCTCGGCCAGATTCATCAAAAAAACAACAGGGGGGCGGGATCGAAGCACTTTTGTAGCTCTCGTCAATGATTCTCGTGACAGTGAAGATTAGTCTTTGAAGGAGGAAAATATGTCGACCATTGCGCAGACGCACGAGCAGAAAAGCATTGCATTCCATCACGTGCTGATGGCGACAGACTTCTCGGAAGCATCCGAGCGAGCGCTGGAGTATGCGATTGCGATCGCGCACCGGCACGGCTCGGTGCTGACCATTGCGCACGCACTTCCCGAGCAGCCGCGTGAACGAATCCCGCTTGACCCGCTTCCTCATGAACTGGATCGCCGTAGGCTGGAGGCGGAAACACAAATGAAGCACCTGGAAGAGAAGCCAGAACTTCGCGATCTGCGCCATCATACGTTGCTCGAACGGGGTAACGTATCGGATGTACTGGCAGATGCAATTCAACGGGACAACATCGATTTACTGGTCATGGGCACGCGCGGGCGTGGCGGGCTGAGGAAAGTGGCATTAGGTTCGGTTGCCGAAGAAATCTTACATTTGGCGACGTGCCCTATACTTACGCTTGGCCCGAACGTTCGGCCGGCAAAGCCTGACACATGTGAGTTCAAACACATTTTATTCGCAACGGATTTCGGAGTTGCTTCGAACGCCGCCTTCCCCTATGCCATGTCGCTGGCGGAGGCATATCAGGCGAAGCTCTTTCTGTTGCACATGGTGCCCCTGATGCCCGTCGCCGACATTGGTCCGGCAGCATATGGCCCTTCCACCTACGCTGCAGAGCAATTTATAAAGTGGCAGCGAACGATGCGAGTCGAAAGCCTGGAGAAGTTGAAAGCCTTGATTCCGCCTGAGAACAAGTTGGTGGTTGCCCCGGAGTATCTGGCTGGAATAGATTTCTTGCCGGAAGGCATCCTGGATGTGGCAGCTGCTCATGGCATTCAGTTGATCGTGATGGGCGCAAATCGAATGTCCGCCCCGCGAGCGGCGGCCCATATTCCTTGGGCTCTGACGCATGAGCTACTATGCCACGCCAAGTGTCCGGTATTGACCGTCTGTAAGTAGGGTGGGAAACAGAAAAGCAGATGTGATGATCAGGAATTGACCATTTTTTGCAGCGCTGGTTTATTGCGGATGAACAAAGTCGCACCCTTCAATTGCACTAACTGTCGTTTCTTGAATTCAGAAAACAAACGGCTGACGGTTTCTCGGGTGGTCCCAATCATTTCGGCGATTTCTTCGTGGGTCAGCGTCAGCTTCACTTGCATAGGGTCACCGTTGCCCGTCGAATTCGACCAGCCCAGAAGTAACTTCGCAAATTTTTCGGATGGCGACGCCGAGAGTCCCAGCGTGCGGATCTCTTCATACGCCGTGTAGTAATTGCGGCTCAACTGCTCCGCGATTCGAACAGCGACCTCACCGTGTTCTCGCAGGAAATGGAGCAACGCATCCCGCGCAATAAAATTCGCCTGTCCCGGCTCAATCATCTCCGCAGTCACTTCATAAGGACGGTTGGAGATTGTGGCGTTGATCCCCAACACATCTCCCGGCTCAGAAATTTTCGTGATGATGGTTTTGCCTTCAGAGGACGACGTCGACAGTTTCGCTTTACCCGCACACAGGACAAAGACACCACGCGGCTGCTGACCCTCGATAAAAAGCATGGCAGACTTTGGATAGACGGCGGTCGATTTAATCTCGTTGAGCTTCTGCACCGCAGCTAACGGAAGATTGCAGAAAACATGTTCTTCCCGTACCGGGCAGGTGAGGCAATTGTCGAGGATATTCAGCCCGTAGGGAGCCCGCATGCGCCGCCTTCAACTGAATTGTACCACCGCATGACTCGTGACCACGATCACAAAAAGCCGTGACTCCGGGCATGGTAACCAGGGCAGTACGAAACGACAATGTACTGTGCACGGGAGTTGTGGAAGCGTGCCGCCCGGAGGGTTCCATGAGCACCGCAACTGAAGTTCGAGAGCCGGAGGTTAAAAAGCCGGAGGTTAAAAAGCCTGAGGCGGGGCGTCGGTCGCAAGTGCCGCCATCCTCACTGATAGAAGACAGACCTTTGTTTTCAGATTGTCTCTTGGAGTTACAGAGGGGGAAAGATCGCCGCCGCACGGCAGCCACAATCATCTCATTTGTTATCCAATGCGGGTTACTGGTAATCGCTGTAATCATACCTTTGATGTTTACTGAAGCCTTGCCCAAGCAGCAATTACTGTCTTTTCTGGTGGCACCTCCGCCGCCTCCACCGCCTCCGCCGCCTGCTGCCGCCCCCGCCAAAGCGGTGCAGCGCGTGAGCGAACTCGAAGAAGGGCATTTGCGCACTCCCACCAGAATTCCGGAGAAAGTACAGATCCTTCACGAAGAAGAAACGCCGCCATCCCTGGCCACTGGAGGAGTTGTTGGAGGCGTTCCCGGGGGAATCCCGGGCGGACAACTCGGCGGCGTGATCGGTGGAATTATCAGTGCCACCTCGAACCTTGCCTCCGTGCCGAAGCTGCCGATGCCTGTGCTTCCGAAGCGTGTTCGGGTTTCGCAAGGCGTGACGGAAGGGCGATTGATTCAGAAAATTCAACCTGAATATCCGGCTATCGCGCGGGCGGCTCGCATCCAGGGACAAGTGGTGCTCAGCGCCATCATCTCCAAAACCGGAGAAATCCAAAATTTGGTTTTGGTTAGCGGACACCCTATGCTGGTGCCGGCTGCCATTAAAGCTGTTCAGCAGTTTCGCTATCGTCCTTTCTTGCTGAATGGCGAACCGGTAGAAGTGGAGACAACGATCACCGTTAACTTCCAGCTGACTTGATCTCTCTGGAAGTTCGAAGTTGTCGCACATGAGAGGGGACATCTCCATGCAAGAAGCCGATCAGTTTCGAGTGGTTGCCTGGTGGTCCTCCGAGCGCAACGGGATAGCCCAGTCCGACTCGGCGCCGAACACCATTCACTTCACCTCGCCACCCGCCTTAGGCGGGATGGACGGCAGATGGACTCCCCAAGACTTATTGCTGGGTGCCATCGCCAGTTCTTTTACGACTACCTTTAGAGCGCTTGCGGAGCAGTCGAAATTTGAGCACACGGATCTACAGGTAGAAGTCCAGGGCATCCTCAACCAGACCGCGGCGGGCTATAGCTTGTCCGAAGTGCACATACTTGCGCATCTAACTATTCCCGATGAAGCAGAACAGGCGCGGGCTATCAAGATGTTGCACATGACCAGAAGTTCTTGCGTAGTGTCGCGCGCACTCTCGATTCAACAAATTTTTGAACCGCTAGTCACGGTTGCCGTGCCCGTGAGCTAAACCCGCAAGCATTTCTCAACGTCATACCGATGTTTGGGCTATCCTCGACGCTAGAGGCCGCAATCTGCCGTTTGGGGCATACACGGCTTTGTGAGTTTAAACCGAGGATGGTCTGATGGAATTCCCTCCAAACGCTGTCGAAGAGAAGGCAGTAAGTCCCCAGAGGCACGGCTTGGATGCGATGTTTACTCCGGGATCGGTGGCCGTCATCGGCGCGACCAGTCGACCCGGTACGGTTGGTCGAACTGTTCTGGAGAACCTGCTGCGCGGCACTTTTCGCGGCAAAGTGTACGCCGTTAACTCGAAACATGAAGAGGTACTCGGACTTAAAACCTACAAAAGCATTCGTGATATCCCTGCCCGGGTGGACTTGGCGGTAGTCGCTACTCCCGCGGCCACGGTTACTCAAATCATCACCGAATGCGTGGATGCGGGCGCGAAATCCGCGGTTGTCATCTCGGCTGGATTCAAGGAGCAGGGCGTCGAAGGGGCTGCACTCGAACAGCAAATCAAGGAGCAATTGAAGCGGAGTTCATTGCGCCTGATCGGGCCCAATTGCTTAGGCATTATGAACCCAACGATCGGATTGAATGCAACCTTCGCCAAGGATCCGCCGCAGGCCGGCAGCGTCGCATTTCTCAGTCAGAGCGGAGCTCTCTTAAGCGCGATCCTTGACTGGAGTCATCGTGAGCAAGTCGGTTTCAGCGCGATCGTCTCGACCGGCTCCATGCTCGATGTGGGTTGGGGAGATTTGATCTACTACTTCGGAGATGATCCACGCACCAAAAGCATTCTGCTCTATATGGAGTCGGTGGGAGACGCACGCTCGTTCATATCAGCGGCCCGTGAAGTAGCTCTCACCAAACCAATCCTCGTTATAAAAGCGGGACGATCGGAAGCGGCCTCCCGAGCGGCCGCCTCGCACACCGGAGCTCTCACGGGAAGCGACGAAGTGTTGGACGCAGCCTTTCGCCGCTCGGGAGTTTTGCGCGTCCATAACATTGCAGACCTTTTCTACATGGCGGAAGTCCTCGGAAGGCAACCTCGTCCCAGCGGACCACGGCTTACCATCCTCACCAATGCGGGCGGCCCTGCCGTTCTCGCAACGGACGCGCTCGTGGCCAACGGCGGGGAACTCGCTGAGCTCTCGCATGAAAGCTTGCAACGGCTTGATGAATTTCTGCCCACGCACTGGAGTCATAACAATCCAATTGATGTGCTCGGTGACGCGGATCCCGAACGCTACGCTCGTGCTCTCGAAATCGCTTCCCAGGATCCGCACAGCGATGGTCTCCTGGTCATACTCGCACCACAGGGAATGACTGATTCTTCGCACATTGCAGAGCGTTTGAAACCCTACGCGAAACAATACGGCAAGCCCGTGCTCGCCAGCTGGATGGGCGGAAAAAGCATTGCGGAAGGCGAAGCTTTCTTGAATGCCGCGGGTATTCCAACGTTTCCTTTTCCTGATACCGCGGCCCGAGCCTTTACCTACATGTGGCGCTATACCTACAACCTGCGTGGACTTTACGAGACGCCGGTGCTTACTGACAATTCGGAATTTAACGCTGCCTCTCGCAGTCAGGTCGAGCAGATTATCCAGGATGCGCGCAATCGCGGGCGCGTTCTCCTGACCGAGCTCGAATCAAAACACTTGTTATCGCTCTACGGCATCCCGACGGTCGAAACGCACGTTGCGTGCACGGAAGACGAAGCAGTCACGGTCGCTGAGAAGCTTGGCTTCCCGGTCACGCTGAAACTGTTTTCTGAAACGATTACTCACAAAACGGATGCAGGCGGTGTGAAACTGAATTTGCAGGATGAAGCTGCCGTCCGCTTTGCCTACCTTGCCATTCAGTCTTCGGTTGCCGAGAAAGCCGGCGCAGACCAGTTCTCCGGCGTCACCGTACAGCCGATGGTCAATTTGGATGGTTACGAATTAATTCTCGGTAGCAGCGTCGATCCGCAATTCGGTCCAGTAGTCTTGTTCGGTTCCGGCGGCGAATTGGTGGATGTGTATCGAGACCGTGCTCTTGCGCTACCGCCCCTGAATACGACTCTTGCCCAGAGGATGATGGAGCAGACCAAAATCTTCAAGGCGCTTCAGGGAGTTCGCGGTAGCAAGCCGGTTGACCTTCCCGCGCTGGAGCGCCTGCTTGTACGCTTCAGCCAGCTCATCCTGGAGCAGCGCGGGATCGCCGAAATTGATATCAACCCTCTGCTGGCCTCGCCAGAGCGTCTGTTTGCACTCGATGCCAGAATCGTGTTGCACGGTCCGAACGTAAAGCTCAATGACTTGCCCCAGCCCGCGATCCGCCCATATCCCCTGCAATACGCCGCGTCCTGGACGATGAGGGATGGAAATCAAGTCACGATCCGTCCGATTCGCCCCGAGGACGAACCCCTGATAGTAAAACTCCACGAAACTCTTTCCGACCGCAGCGTCTATCTGCGCTATTTTTGCTCGCTCAGTCTGAGCCGTCGCATAGCCCATGAGCGCCTTTTAAAAATCTGTTTTGGGGATTACGACCGCGAAATGGCCTTGGTTGCTGAGCTCATCGATCCCGTCACCAAGGAGCGCCAGATCATAGCCGTCGGACGATTGAGTAAACTGCACAGCAAAAATGAAGCCGAAGTCGCGGTGTTGGTTTCAGACCAGTACCAGAAACTCGGGCTGGGACATGAGTTGCTCCGTCGCGTAATCGAAGTTGCCCGTGATGAAAAATTGAGCCAGGTATCCGCCGAAATGCTAACCGACAACCTGGCCATGCAGATCGTGATGAAGCGTCTCGGCTTTCGCGTTCGCACTGAAGAAGACATGACTTCAGTGCGCGCATTCCTGGATTTGTAGGTCCGGCTAGTGACCGCAATCACTGGACAAAGTGACATCGCGCATCGCTGAAACCGAAGAATGATGTAACCATGAATTCGGGTGCGGAGGTGTCATATGACAGTCTTGGAATTGAAGCACGACACACCCGAGATTAAAAAACCATTTGGCGGGATCTCCCTAAAAAATATTCTTTATGCAACCGATTTCTCGGCCACATCAGAATCGGCTCTTCCGTATGCTGCCGCTCTGTCTCGCCGTTTTGGCAGCACGCTGCATGTAGTGCACGTTCTTTCCGATACCAGTTTGCTGCTCATGACTGGCGGGGTCGACCAGGTAAGCTTCGAAGTCCTCTACGAAGACGCTCAAACTCTGGCAAAAGGAAAGCTGAAACGAGTCAGCGATGGTCTTGGAAAAATCCCGAACCGCTCCTATGTGCGCCACGGGAAAGTTTGGCCCAACCTGAGTACGGTCATCGCGGAAAACGACATAGACCTCATCGTGATCGGAACGCACGGCCGCACCGGACTAGGAAAACTGTTGCTGGGTTCCGTGGCAGAGGATATCTTGCGGCACGCCCCTTGCCCGGTTCTGAGTGTCGGACCGAAGATTTGCGGCCGCACCAGACTGGAAGAATTTGCTGGCACGGGCAGTGACCTCTCGCCCCTCGAACTGGAACTGCGGCACATCGTGTATGCCACAAACTTAACGGCTGCTTCCCAGACTGTCGCGCCGGTAGCGATTTCGCTGGCCAGGCAGTTCGCGGCACAATTAACGCTGATACACGTTCTTGAGAACTACTCCGAACTGGAAAACGTCCCGGGGCCGATCGAGAGCGGAGTTCGTCAGTTGCAAGCGCTGGTTCCTAAGGACGCAGCACTAGCGTATGCCCCGGAAATCGTGATCGAGTGTGGGCCCGCTTCAGATTGCATCGTGAATGCTGCGGCAAAACGATATGCTGATCTCATTGTGCTGGGAGCACGTCCCGTCGATGGCACAACGCACCTGCCATTTTCAACCGTGCACCGGGTCGTCGCGCACGCATCGTGCCCCGTCCTGACCGTCCCCGCTTAGTCGGGAAATGCGTCCCTAAGCGAACCGAACTCGCAGTGCTCACAAGCACTTGTGATCTTAATCACTGCCAATGCGCGATCCCTCCAGCCACAATCGAAATGCAATTCGCTGGCTGGAGCGCCCGTGTTCAAAATCATTCACGCACAATTCATAGCCCCAGGTATTAAACGTTTCGTCCTGGAAGCTCATCGCATCGCCCGCAAACAGAAGCCTGGCCAGTTTGTGATTCTTCGTATTTACGAGGAAGGCGAGCGCATTCCTGTAACCATCGAGAATTCAGATCCGGCGAGCGGTACCATCAGCATCGTGGTCCAGTCGATCGGGAAGACCACGCATCTGCTCAATTCGCTGAATACCGGTGACAACATTCTTGATGTAGTCGGCCCCCTCGGGAAGCCCTCCGAAATCGAGAAGTTCGGCACCGTAGTGGTAGTTGGCGGCGGCGTCGGCACGGCCATGGCCTATCCCTCCGCGGTAGCATATAAGCGGGCGGGCAATCGTGTGATTTCGATTGTCGGCGCACGCACGAAGGAGTTGGTAATTCTCGAGCGGGAACTGCGCGCCGTAAGCGACGCCCTCCTGATCACCACCGACGATGGGAGCTACGCCGATAAAGGCTTTGTCACCGACAAACTTCGTCAGCTCATTCAGAACGGAACGCGTATCGACCTCGTCCTCGCAATTGGACCGATCGTGATGATGAGAGCCGTGGCAGAACTCACGCGTAAAGAAAACATCCGCACCATAGTGAGCTTGAACCCGATCATGATTGATGGCACCGGAATGTGCGGAGGCTGCCGCGTTCCCATTGATGGTAAGAGCGAATTCGCCTGCGTAGACGGGCCGGAGTTCGATGCCCACAAAGTGAATTTTGCAGTGCTGGTGCAGCGCAACTCAATGTATCGGGACGGTGAACAGCGCTCTCTGGCGCAGTACCAGCGCGCGGTGGCTGAGAAAGCCGCAGCAAAAGAAGTGGAAGAATCCTGCGCCGTTGTGCAAAGGGGCGAACGATGAGTCCGACCACGAACAAATCCGTCAACCCGGTTCCGATCAAGGAGCGCATCAAAGTTCCGCGGCAGCTCATGCCCGAGCAACCAGCGGACGAGCGCAACAAGAATTTCAGCGAGGTGAATCTTGGCTACAGTCCAGAACTGGCGCGACAAGAAGCTCAGCGCTGTTTGGAGTGCGCCAAGCCCACCTGCACAGATAACTGTACCGTCGGCGTGAAGGTGAAGGAATTCGTTGAACTCATCGTCGCGGGAGACTTTCTGGGTGCGGCTGCGAAGATTCGTGAAGACAATGTCCTGCCGGCCGTTACCGGGCGAGTTTGCCCGCAGGAAGACCACTGTGAAGGCAAATGCCTGCTGTCGAAAAAAGTTAAACCGCTTGGCATCGGTTACCTGGAGCGTTTTGTCGCCGATTACGAACAGCGCATGGGCAACCATGTAATTCCCCAGGTCACGCCGACCGGGAAAAAAGTTGCCGTCGTGGGAAGCGGCCCCTCCGGCCTTACCGTAGCTGGAGACTTAATTCAAAAAGGCCACAAGGTACGCGTGTTCGAGGCGCTGCATGAGCTGGGCGGAGTGCTGGTCTACGGTATCCCTGAGTTCCGTCTTCCCAAGCAGATCATTCGCGAGCAACTCGACTATATGCGCGAGATGGGTGTTGAGTTCGAGACCGATGTGGTGGTTGGCCGCACAGTGACCATCGACGAACTCGTGCACGAAGAGGGATTCGACGCCGTCTACATCGGCACCGGCGCCGGCTTGCCGCAGTTCATGGGCATTCCCGGTGAACATTTCAATGGAGTCTACTCGGCCAACGAGTTTCTCACGCGTATCAACCTGATGAAGGCCTACAAGTTTCCCACTTACGATGAGCCCATGGTCGATCTGCACGGAAAAGATGTCGCCGTGATCGGCGGCGGCAATACGGCGCTGGATGCGATCCGCTCGGCGCTGCGCCTGGGTGCGCGCAAGGCTTACGTGATCTACCGCCGCAGCGATGCCGAAATGCCCGCGCGCGCCGAGGAAGTTCACCACGCCCGGCAAGAGGGAATCGACTTCCAGATGTTGACCGCACCCGTCGAATTTCTTTCCGACGACAAAGGCTGGTTGACGGGAGCTCGCTGTGTCCGAATGGAACTAGGTGAACCGGATTCTTCCGGACGACGCCGTCCGGTGCCCATCAAAGGCTCCGAATTTGACTTGCCATTGTCGGTGGCGATCATGGCAATTGGGACATCCGCTAATCCCATTGTGCAAAGCACAACGCCGGGCCTGGGTACGGACAAACGCGGTTACATCCAGGCTGACAATGAAACGCAGCGCACAACACGCCCGGGAGTCTTCGCCGGCGGCGACATTGTCACCGGCGCCGCCACTGTCATCCTTGCCATGGGCGCTGGCCGCCGTGCCGCCAAATCCATACACGAATATCTGACAACCGGACAGTGGTGAGTGCTGCCATCACAATCTCTAACTCTAGACTTTTTTTGCTGTCACCCTGCCTCCCAATCCATGGTGTGACTCGGGTCACCGACCGCTGGGACGCTTATCACTGCCCACCTCTTCAACCAGGACTGTAATTAAGGCAGAAGCGTCCAGGAGAATAATCCAGGAACGTCCGAATTCCTTTCAGAGGGTTCGCAATGGTCAATGATGATCTAGTGAAGTGTCCTTTGTGCGGTGGTTTCACGCACGTTGATAAGCCGGAACTACTGGCAGCCTTGAACGATCCCAAGATTCGCCAACAGGTTGAGCACTACCTCGGCGAGTTGCTGTCCGCAGAGCTTACCGGTGTGGCCGCTTGCAAGCCGCAAAGCAAAGACTTTAGCAAAGATGTTCACCGCTGGAACCCCAATGTCCCCGTGTGGCGCCGGAGTCCGAAGGAATAGTCGCTCAGGGACGAAGAGGTTGGGGTGCAGCATCACGCCGATTCAGGGAGGAAGAATGATTACCAAGCAGCAAGCTTTGGATTACCACCGCAGCCCCCAGCCAGGAAAGATCGAGATCACCCCGACCAAGCCCTGCCGGACGCAGCGCGATCTAAGCATGGCTTACACTCCGGGCGTGGCCCAGCCTTGTCTCGCCATCAACAAGAATCCGCACGACGCTTTTAACTACACGGGACGCGGCAACCTGGTCGCAGTTGTGACCAACGGAAGCGCTGTGCTCGGCCTGGGCGACATTGGCGCTCTGGCTGGCAAGCCGGTCATGGAAGGGAAGGCGGTGCTGTTCAAGAGATTCGCCGACGTAAATGTTTTTGACATCGAAGTGAACACTCACGATCCCGAGGAGATCATCAAAGTCTGCCAGCTTCTCGAACCCACCTTCGGCGGTATCAATCTCGAAGACATCAAAGCACCGGAGTGCTTCTATATCGAAGAAACCCTGCGTAAGACCATGAAGATTCCAGTTTTCCACGACGATCAGCATGGCACGGCGATCATCACCGGAGCGGCGCTGCTGAATGCGCTGGAGATCGTAGGGAAAGACATCGGCAGCATTCGCATCGTCTTCAACGGCGCCGGCGCTGCCGGCGTTGCCACCGCGGAACATTACGAGCGGCTGGGCGTGAAGCACGAGAATATTCTTTTCTGCGATACCAAGGGCGTTATCTACAAGGGCCGCACCGAAGGCATGAATCCTTACAAGGAGCGTTTCGCTCAGCCAACCAATTGCCGAACCTTGGCGGACGCGATGCAAGGCGCGGATGTGTTCGTTGGATTGTCGGTGAAATGCGCTGTCACCCAGGATATGGTGCGCTCGATGGCTGCGAACCCGATCGTATTCGCCATGGCCAACCCCGATCCCGAGATCACCTACGAAGACGCAAAGGCCTGCCGGAGCGACATCATCATGGCGACCGGGCGCTCCGACTATCCCAACCAGGTAAACAATGTGCTGGGCTTTCCATTTATTTTCCGCGGCGCACTAGATGTGCGCGCAACCGCGATCAACGAAGAAATGAAGCTGGCGGCAACACGGGCGCTGGCGGCGTTAGCCAAAGAAGATGTTCCAGACTCGGTCTGCCGCGCGTATGGTGTGGAAAGGCTTAGTTTCGGCCGCGAATACTTAATACCGACGCTGTTCGATCCTCGCGTGCTCGTGTGGGAGGCCTCTGCCGTCGCCGAGGCCGCAATGCGCGCCGGTGTGGCGCAGGAACCCGTCGATCTCGCCGCCTACCGCGAGCAATTGGAGAGCCGGCTGGGTAAGGCTTACGAGGTTGCGCGCAGCATGATCCACAAAGCGCAAGCCCATCCCAGGCAGGTTGTATTCCCCGAAGGTGAAAACGAAAAGATCGTTCGTGCCTGCCACTCCGTCATTGAAGAGAAAATCGCCAAGCCAATCCTGTTGGGCGATCGCAGCCTGGTTGAAGCCCGGGCAAAAGAGTTAGGCCTGAACCTCGAAGACGCAAAGATTATCGATCCGGCGACATCGGAGTTGCGCGAGCCTTATATCCAGGAACTGTTCCGACTGCGCCAGCGCCGGGGTGTCACACTGAGCGAGGCGCGTACACTCATCAATGATCGCAACATTTTCGGCTCGATGATGGTGCACATGGGGGATGCCGACGCGCTGGTCTCTGGCGTCACCCAACATTTTCCCGACACTATTCGTCCGGCTCTTCAAATCGTGCGGATGCGCGAAGGTTTGCACCGGGTCTCCGGCTGCTATGCCATGATCACGCCGAAGGGGGAAGTCTACTTCTTGGCGGACACCAGCGTGAATATCGAGCCCACGGCGGAAGACCTGGTAGAGATCGCCCTGTGTACGGCTCACATGGCGAGGCGCTTCGACGTCACCCCGCGCGTTGCCATGCTGTCGTTTTCCAGCTTTGGCAGCGTGGATCATCCCAGCTCCCTCAAAGTGCGCAAGGCGGTTGAACTGCTCCACTTCGCCGATCCCACGCTGGTCGTCGACGGCGAAATTATGGCCGATGAGGCCTTATCGGCGGAGACTATCGAGCAATCGTATCCCTTTAGTGACCTGAAGGCTGGCGCCAACGTCCTGATATTCCCAGACCTTGCATCGGCCAACATCGCGTGCAAATTGGTCGCCAAGCTTGCCGGCTGTGAAACCATTGGTCCCATCTTGATGGGGATGAGCCGGCCGGTGCACGTTCTGCGGCGCGGCGCTACGGTTGAAGAAATCGTGGACGTTGCCGCCATCGCTGTGGTCGACGCCCAGGAGAATGAATCGCATCTGTTGTTTCGGCAAGCGGCAGAGCACGCCGAACCGGCGATGGTTAAACACTAGAGTTGAAGATGCTGGCATTGTTCGCGAAAGACGGCTTGAACAAGCCTTGCGAGGTGATGTATGAACGGAACAATTTTGGTTGCCATTGTCGTTGTGGCGCTGTCGGTGGGATTGTTCATATTTCGCGCAATCCCGGCCGTACGGGCTTTCTGGACGTACCGCGGCAAGCGGCTTATCACCTGTCCTGAGACTCAAAATGCTGCGGCCGTCGATGTTGCGGCGGGTGAAGCAGCAGTGGGCGCCTTTCTCTCCGAGCCTACCCTGCGTTTGAAGGAATGCTCGCGATGGCCGGAGCGACAGGACTGTGGCCAGGAATGTCTTAAGCAAATCGAAGTGAATCTACAAAACTGCTTAGTATGGAATATCGTCTCACAGTGGTATGCGGGCAAGCAGTGTGTCTACTGTCACAAGACTTTCGGCAAACTTCATCACCTCGATCACGCGCCCGCGCTGTTAAGTCCAGACCACAAAACGGTGGAGTGGAGAGAGTTGCGTCCGGAGCAGCTTTTCGAAATATTCTCTACGCACCAGCCAATTTGTTGGAATTGCCACGTCGCGGAGACCTTTCGCCGACTCCATCCCGATCTGGTTGTAGACCGCCAACCGGAGCCGAGGCGAATGACGTAAGCCGTTCTCATGAAGCTGACCAATGGTCGTCGTGCACGCGATTGAGTTGCATGCATTTCAACTTTGCTCGCTTGAGCCAAGTCAGGCGCCTGCGCCGCGATGAAGCTTTGCAGAATCAGTCTTCGGGCCGCGCGCAAGTTCCTCGATGGATGGAATGGACTCAGGCAAGGTTAGCCTCCGCTCGGGAGGCTGTTTCCCGCTGCGTATGGTTTCGACGAGCGTTTCCAAGGCCAAATCGGTGATGGGCCGAATATAAACTGTCGCTGCGAGGATACCACAGTGCACCCACGCTTGACCCGTGCTCTGCGAGCCGTCGCAGCCGGTGTAGGGTATCGTGAGCCATCGTTCGCGGTCACCTTCCTCAATTTCCGAGAAAGCTTTTCTGGCCCCCGCCGCCATGCTATCGTCTTGCGCCGCCACCAGGTCGATGTGCGTTTCCCGGGAAGTGCGGAGCCGCAACCACGAGCTCACGCTGCGGTATGCACCCTGCTCGGTCCAATTCGCGCGCATGGACTTTATTTGAATGTTCGCCGGTCTCGTTCGGTTCATTCCTTCCGTCCGGTCTTTGGCCGCTGGGCTGTTGGCCGGGCCCTCGATATAAAGGACGCAGCCTCCTTTTGGAAGCAGCGCTGCCATTTGCTTTCCCTGAATCTGGCCAACTTCCTTGTGATCGCAACTGATGGAGAAAACGGGAACATGAGAACTCTGCCTGAGCTGCTGAATATAGTCGGCCTCGTGATTCATGATCACCCAACCAATTCCTGCCGCCGTGGCGGCTCGCCCCACCTGCGGAAAGCCTGTTCCACCAGCGGGTTCGAACACAATTGCATCGGGACGCGCAGCCTGGGCTCCCTGAATGAAGCCCAGCAGTTGCTGGCTCTGCATAACAGCGTCATTATTGGCGTGGATGATGGTCAGATCCACACCCAGACGCCGCGCCGCTTTCTCTGCTGCAGCCGCCTGCTCCTGCTGGTAGTCGTTGTCGTCGTTTGTGAGCGAGACAAGAAAGTTTAGTTTTTTCATTATTCACCCGCTCCGATCATAAGCGAACTTCCAGCACGCCTCATGGTGACTAGAGTAACGATGGTCTTAGGGCAGCTCCGGAGAGACAGGTTTTACGACTGCTTTCGCGATTCGTGCTCTTTAAGAAATAGCTCGCGGTGCGATGCGTCTTGAAAGGCCTCCGTGCCCCCCGGGCGCGTGGTGGAGAGAGCGCCCGCCAGATTCCCCGCAGCCAGACACGCCTGCAGATCCCCTCCTCGCACATACTTGTGAAGGAACCCGGCATCAAAACTGTCTCCCGCGCCCACCGGGTCCACGGCTTCGACTTTGATCGCCGGACTGATGAATCGCTCCGCTCTGCGCTGCGCCATCGAGCCTTGCTGGCCGAGTTTCACAACCACCAGAGGAACGTAGGCCGCAAGTTTTTGGACAGCAGTTTCCACATCCGCGACGCCGGCAGCCATCTGAGCCTCACGCTCGTTCGGCATAAAAATATCGACATAGCGGAGCGCTTCATGCAGGCCGCCCTCCCAGCCGTCGTCCGGATCGTCGTTGGTGTCCAACGAGATTGTGAGTCCGGCAGCTTTTATTCTGCGGAACAATTCAGGAATTTGCGGCCGCAGCCTGCGCTGAAGAAAAAATGAAGATAGATGGAAGTGTCGCGAATCCACCAAGTATGTAAGATCAAGCTCCTCGAAGGTCAGTTCCGCAATGGTTCCCGAATAGGTCACCATGTTTCGCCAATGCTCGCGCTGCAGAATCACCGTAATCCCGGTCTTCACTGGGCCCTGGGTGCGGCTCACCCGAGAAACATCAACCCCGCTCTTCTGCAAGGGCTCGATTGCAAGCTTTCCAAAATCGTCGTCCCCAATGCGGGACTGAAATCCTACGCGGCTCCCTAGTGCCGCGAGATTGTGCGCCAAAATCGCCGAAGATCCCCCCAGAGTCAGCATCATGCGGTCGGCGAGAAGTTCGCGCTCCCGCGGTAGTTCCTCGGGGACGCCATAGAGAATCAAATCCAGATTCACTTCCCCGGCAATCGTGATGTCAAATCGTGGCATGGTTCGCTCTCTTTGACATTTGTCGGTTTACACTTGCGCCATGTCCGGGACTACTGCGGCTCGCCGTAACGGCTCAGTAATGGCCTTCATCACCTTTTCGAAGCCAGCGAAGTCGAGAGACTGCGCGCCATCCGACAGGGCCCGCTCTGGGCAGGGATGCACTTCGATGATCAACCCATCGGCCCCCACTGCGACTGCGGCACGCGAGACGGCGGCAATCAGACTCTGTTTGCCCGTCCCATGTGACGGGTCGGCGATCACCGGCAAATGAGAAAGATCGCGCGCCAAAGCCACGGCCGCCAAGTCGAAGGTATTGCGCATCTCTGTCTCGAATGTTTTGATCCCACGTTCGCAAAGCACAACCTGACTGTTACCCCCTGACAGCAGATACTCCGCCGCCAACAGCCATTCCTTTACTGTTGCTGATGGCCCTCTCTTTAACAGCACCGGCTTTTTAACAGTTGCCAGACGGCGCAGAAGCGCGAAATTCTGCATGTTGCGTGCTCCCACCTGCAGCATGTCGACATGTTCACAAATGATGTCCACGTCTTCCGTGCTCATCACCTCCGTGACTACAGGGAGCCCGGAGGCCTCGCGCGCCTCGCGCAAAATCTTCAAAGCTTCCAGTCCAAGTCCCTGAAAGTCATAAGGTGAGGTGCGAGGCTTGTAGGCGCCACCGCGCAGCATCGTGGCCCCCGCGCGCTTTACCGCATGGGCCGTGCTGAGCAACTGCTCGCGGGACTCCACCGAACACGGTCCGGCGATGATCACAACCCCGGGTCCGCCAATGCCTATCCCTCCAACATTTATCACGGATCTCTCCGGCTTCACCTGCCGGCTCACAAGCTTGAAGGGTTGTGCGATCGCGACCACAGTCTCTACGCCGGGCGCCGCCTGCAACGCTTCGATCTCGTGCCGGCGTCCGCTTCCCACAGCTGCCACGATTGTTCGTTCCACTCCGCGTGTGATATGAGGTTGATAGCCCGCTTCGCGAATGCGCTCGATCACGTGCTCAATTTCTTGCTCCGTCGCCTTTTCAGACATGTTGACAATCATGGGCTTCTCCTAAGGTGCTTGCTGAGACTAAGCGCTTTCACTTGGTTGTAAAGACTATTTGCTTGAAAAGCAAAAGCCGCGATCCTGGATCGCGGCTTACGGTGCAACTTGCTTGAATCAGTGACTCATGGAACGGTTCGACTTCCCGCAAGTGTTATCGCAGCCGCTGCTGTGCGAAACCAACAGTAGCGGAACTGCCCTGTAAACGAGGGAAGTCGCATGATGAACCCTTTCGTTCTTCTTGACGGTGCTTAAGCCGGGACTACTGGATGGAACTGGCTACATTGGAAAAAGCGTTATTAGCGTTCGATCCGATCAGACGAATTGTTCCCACCACCAGCACCAGAATCACCGCCAGCATTACAGCATATTCGGCGATATCTTGCCCGGAATCTTCCGACCATAGTCTGCGCATGAACTCGGACATTGTTTCCTCCGTTCCGATACGGTATCCCCATGAACGAAGATCAGCAATCGGTGCACCCATAATGCCGCAGCCTGCAGCGCTTGTCAAATAAGAACATTCGGAATTTCCACAAGAAATTCAGCGCTATTAGAGGGGTTCAGCGGAGGCCGATGCAGGCGTCGGAGAAGGCACTTCGGGCCCGGTCGACCGTACCAATTGGCGCGCGGAATCCTGCGCAAACTGCAACACACGACCAGGAAAAAGTCCAAGGTACAAAGTGGCCGCGATGCAACACGCCAACGCCATTCTCAGCGCGAAAGGAGCCGGAGCTACCGGAACTTTTTTGCGAGCTTCGCGCATGTACATCACAACGATAATACGCAAGTAGTAGTAAGCGCCAATACCGCTATTCAGTACACCGATTACAGTCAGCCAGATCAAGTTAGCTTTTATGGCAGCGCTGAACACGTAGAACTTCGCAAAAAAGCCGCCCGTCATCGGGATACCGATTAACGAAAGCAGGAAGATGGTAAGCGTCGCTGCCAGCAGCGGAGAACTGCGTCCTAACCCTTCATAGTCTTCGAGCGTTACATAGCGCTCGCCCGCATTGGCAAAATGGCTGACTACGGCAAAAGCTCCAAGGTTCATGGCAGCGTAGGCCGCGGTATAAAACATTGCTGCCGAAGTCCCCAGCACTGGCACCGCTGCGAATGCAACCAGCAGATAGCCAGCGTGTGCAATCGACGAATAGGCCAGCAGCCGCTTGATGTTATTTTGGACCAGCGCGCCCACGTTTCCTAACGTCATGGAGAGCGCCGCCGCAACCCAGATCAGCCAGAAGGTCGCCGGCACATCGATCACAAAAACAATACGAAGCAAAACTGCAAATGCCGCCGCCTTGGGCGCGGTCGACATCAATCCCACAATTGGCGATGGAGCCCCTTCATAAACGTCAGGGGTCCACACGTGGAACGGGGCGGCCGCAACCTTAAATCCTAAACCCACAAACATCAGTGCCACTGCCACGAATGCCAGCAAAGAAATCGGACCACTCTGCAACGCTCTGCTGATCTGCTCGATATTGGTCGAGCCGGTGGCGCCAAACATCATGGCCACTCCGTACAGAAAAAATGCCGTCGCGAACGAACCCAGCAGAAAATATTTCAACGAAGCTTCCGCGCTCGCAGCCTCATGGCGCCGAAATCCGGTCAGCACATAAGAAGAGATGGAAGATATCTCGAGAGAGATGAAAATCAGAACGAGTTCCACCGCCGACGACATCAGCGCCATGCCGACCGTACCGAAAAGAATTAGTGCGTAGTATTCTCCCGCGCGAATCCTTTGCACCGTCATGTATTCATACGAACTAAGAATAACGACGCCGGCGACTGCAATCACGAGAAAGTGAAAGAAGACGCTGAATCCGTCCACTTGCACCGTATTCCAGAACGCCAATCCCGGCGATTCCGCCATGAACCACGTTGCTGCAATCCCGGCCAGCGCCCCCAGAAATGCGACAAACCCGAGTACCTTCTGGCCATTTTTCTCTTCGAGCAACGGTTCCAGCGCCATCACGATCATGCCAAAAACCGAGAGAATGATTTCCGGCAAAATTCGAACGTAATCCGCACTCTGAGGGAGCACTTGCGAATAGGCCGGGACGAGCCTTGCGATCGCGCCCGAGACTGCGGTTGTCGCAGCGGCGGTTATTGCGAGAACCGTTGTTGCGACGATCATTGTTGCAACGATCATGGTCCCACCACCCTGCTCGCCACCCGCGCCAACGGAGTGAGGGCCGCTTGTACCGCAGGATCGATCGCTCCCAACCATAGGATGGGTGCAACTCCCATCACCAAAGCCGCAACGGCGCAGGGCCACACCGCCCATTTCTCGAATCCAGAAAGATCGCTCAACGCATTGTTCACTTCATGCGTAACCTTGCCGTAAAAAACCCGCTGGTACATCCACAGAAGATATGCCGCACTCCAAATCACGCCTGTTGCCCCGAGTATCCCGTACACGGGTCTTGCCTGGAACGCCCCGCTCAACACCAGAAATTCGCCGATGAATCCATTCAGCAAAGGCAAGCCCGCAGAAGCCAGCACGATGGCCAGATATAACGCCGCGTAGAACGGCATGGGCGAGGCCAATCCACCAAACTCGCTGATCTCATACGTATGCCGCCGTTCGTGGAGAATCCCCGCGAGCATGAACAATCCGCCCGTTGAAATGCCATGCGCCAGCATCACAAACATTGCGCCGTTCAATCCCGCCTGGGTGAAACTGAAAATTCCCAGCACCACAAATCCCAAGTGACTGACCGAAGAATAGGCAATCAGCTTCTTCATGTTGGGCTGGACCATAGCCACCAGCGCGCCATAGATGATCCCAATCAAAGCCAGCGTCATCACCCAGGGAGCGTTCTGTCGTGATTGCTCGGGAAACAATCCAAGGTTGAAGCGCAACAACCCGTAAGTTCCCATCTTCAGGAGCACGCCCGCCAGCAGGACGGACCCCGCTGTCGGCGCCTCCACGTGCGCATCAGGCAGCCATGTGTGAAAAGGGAAGAGTGGGACTTTCACCGCAAATGCCAAAAAGAATCCAAGGAACAACCACTGGGCTGCCGCTGGAAATTTCGGAACAGCTCCGCTTATGATCTGGTCGCGGATCACCACAAAGTCAAAGCTGCCAGTGTGCGCATAAAGCCACAAGATCGCCGCCAGCATGAACACGGAGGCGATCATGGTGTACATGAAGAACTTTACCGCGGCATAGACCTTGCGCTCGTGGCCAAAAATGCCGATCAGCAGTGCCATTGGGATCAGGGTCGCTTCCCAGAAGAAGTAAAAGAGAAACAGGTCCAACGACGTGAACACGCCGATGAGCGCCGTCTCCAGGATCAGCAAGAGGATGAAGAACTCCTTCACCCGGTCGTGGATCGATGTCCAGGAGATCAGCACGCAAAGCGGTGTGAGAAAGGTGGTGAGCAGCACCAGCCACAGAGAGATCCCATCGATTCCCATGTGGTAGTGGATATTCGGAGTGGAAACCCATTGCCTGTCCACCTGAAACTGAAAATCTGTTTGCGCCCGATGAAAGTGAACGGGCAGGTGTAAAGACAGAACGAAAGTTAGAAGAGAAATGACCAGCGCAAAAATTCGAATGTCGCGGTCGCGGCGGGGGAAGAACATCAGCAGCAATCCGCCTGCCAGCGGCATAAAAGTCACCAGCGTCAGGATGATCGAGTGGAGATTCTCGATGTTCATCGCACTCCCATCCAGATCATGAAAGCAATCAGCACTGCGGATCCCGCCGCGACCCATCCCGCGTAGGAACGAATGTTGCCGGACTGCATATGGCGCACCTCGTCGGAAATATGCTTCGCGCCATCTCCAGCGTTATTCACGGCCGCATCAATAATCTTGCGATCTACTCCCTGCCACAGAATTTGGGTCGAGCCATCGATCAGAGGCTTGACGAAAAGCGCTGCATACAATTCATCCACGTAATATTTGTGCACCAATATGTCGTACGCGCCCGACATCGAAGCCGCAATCTTGTCCGGCAACTCCGGGCTTCGATAATAAAGTTTCCACGCCAGTCCGAAACCAAGCAGCGCAGCCACTACGGAAATCCCGGTAAACATCAATTCGGTTGAAACCCCGGTCTTTGGCTCCGGCCCTTCGGTCTCCCGCTCGGGCGCGCCCTTCTCGCCAACCGCTGAGTGTTGGGGGTTAGCCGGAGCGCTGCCATGAAAAACCGGCCCGAGGAACTTGTCGAATCGATCGTTGCCCCCCAGCGAGCCCGGCACGCCAACGTATCCGCCGATCACCGAGAGCACGGCCAGAATCGCCAGCGGGATGACCATCACCTTCGGGCTCTCGTGAATCCCGCCATGGCCATGCCCTCCGTGGGCATCGTGAGCAGAGTGATTTGCATGACCATGTCCCCCATCGGCCTCGCCCCGATATTCTCCGAAGAACGTCATGAACCAGAGCCGGAACATGTAAAACGACGTGAGCAAAGCAGTAATCACTCCGACCAACCAGTAAGCCCAACTTGCCTGATACGCGCGCCACAGAATTTCGTCTTTGCTGAAAAATCCCGCCAGTCCCGGTATTCCGGCAATGGCCAAAGTCGCAGCCGTCATCGTCCAGAACGTCCATGGAATCCTGGTTCGCAGTCCACCCATCTTGCGCATGTCCTGCTCGCCGCCTACCGCATGGATTACCGATCCCGCCGCCAGGAATAGAAGCCCTTTGAAGAACGCATGCGTCATCAGGTGGAAAATGCCCGCGGAAAAAGCTCCCACCCCGCAAGCCATGAACATGTAACCAAGCTGCGAGACCGTCGAATAAGCCAGAACCTTCTTGATGTCGGTCTGCGCGATGCCGATGGTCGCTGCGAAGAATGCAGTCAGGGTTCCGATGATCGCGACCACCGTCAGCGCGATCGGCGCCCGCTCAAAAATTACATGCGACCGCGAAACCATGTACACGCCCGCCGTGACCATGGTTGCAGCATGAATCAGCGCTGAAACCGGCGTCGGTCCTTCCATTGCATCCGGAAGCCATACGTAGAGAGGAATCTGTGCCGACTTGCCGCAAGCGCCGACCATCAGCAGAATTCCGATCGTTGTGAGCAGTCCCGCGCCCGCAGTCTCGGCTCCAAGTGGAGCAATGCTCTGAAACACTCGATCGAAATCCAGTGATCCGAAATGCTTGATCAAAAGGAAGAGCGCAATTAGAAATCCGAAGTCGCCGATGCGATTTACGATAAACGCTTTTTTGCCAGCCGAGGCCGCCGAATCCTTTGTGAACCAGAACCCGATTAGCAGATACGATGCCAGTCCTACACCCTCCCAACCGATGAACATCATCAGATAGTTGCCCGCCAACACCAGCGTCAGCATGAAAAACATGAACAGATTCAGATAACTAAAAAAGCGATAATAGCTCGGGTCGTCCCACATGTAGCCGACAGAATAAACATGAATTAGAAATCCCACTCCCGTGACCACCAGCAGCATTACCAGCGAGAGTTGATCCAGATAGAAGGCGAAGTCCACGCGGAACCCACCGGAACGAATCCAGTGGGCGAAATACTCGTGGTAGGGAAGTGAAAGCGACGAAAAGCGAGCCGCAACAAACAGCGCCATGGCAAAAGCTGCACCGCTGAAGAACAATGCGATGGTGGTCACCGTACGCTTCGACGATCGCTTGCCGAGAAAGCCGTTGATCGCAGCCCCCGCGAGCGGCAGAACGAGGATCAGCCATAGATTGAGCATCGGATTCATAGCTTGAGCAGGTTTACCTGATCCACATTCAAAGTCTCGCGCGTGCGATAGACCGCGATAATGATCGCCAGTCCCACCGCTGCTTCCGCCGCCGCCACGACCATCACAAAGAAGACGAATACCTGCCCGGAAAGAGCATGCCAGTGTGCTGCGAATGCAACGAAGGAAAGATTCACGCCGTTCAGCATCAGCTCAATCGACATGAAGATGGTGATGATGTTGCGCTTGATCAGAAATCCGGCCACTCCGCAGGCAAACAGAAACCCGCTGAGCACCAGGTAATAGGAGAGCGGCACCATCAGTCCACCTTCCTCGCCGCAGATTCCGGTCTGCTGGCCAGCACCACAGCTCCCATGATGGCGATAAGGATCAACACGGACGTTACTTCAAACGGCAAAAGAAAATCATGAAAAAGCAGCTGTGCAATATCGGCGGGATGCCCGGGCAAAGCCCCGATTGGCACCGCCTCCGTACCCGAGCGCCGCAGCACTACCCACGCCATCAGCACGCTGCCGGTCAGCACACCCGGCACCCCGAGTAGCAAAGCAACCTGGCTTCCCTTGGTCTCCTCTTCCTCACCCGCGTTCAGCAACATGATGACGAACACGAACAGGACCATGATCGCTCCCGCATAGACAATCACCTGGATCGCGGCAACGAACTCCGCACCCAAAAGCAGATATTCTCCGGCCAGCGCCGCCATCACAGCAATCAGCGACAATGCGCTGTTGATCGGATGCCGCTGCGCCAGCAGATTGACCGCTCCGCCCACGCAGACCGCGCCGAACGCCAGAAATAAGATGAGATGAAAACTCATGAAAGCAGTTCTCAGTTCCCGGTTGCCAGTTCTCAGAAAACTCAGTTGTCGACGCCCTTGGGCCGGCACTGAGAACTGAGAACCGAGAACTGAGAACTCGTCCTTGTCACCAAGCCACGCCGATCGCCGTCACCACCAGATTTGCAATCGCCAGCGGCAGCAGAAACTTCCAGCCAAATGACATCAGTTGGTCGTAACGAAAACGCGGCAATGTCCCGCGCACCCAAATGTAAAGGAATAGGAAACAGAAAACTTTGGCCACAAACCACAACACCGGCAGCAAAGCCCGCATCACGGGAGGGCCAAACAGCGGTCCGTGCCATCCCCCAAAAAATAACAGAGTGGCCAGACATCCCACCGTAATCATATTGGCGTATTCCGCCATGAAGAACATGGCAAACTTCATCGAGCTGTATTCGGTGTGATAGCCTGCCACTAGCTCGGTTTCAGCTTCGGGCAAATCGAATGGGATCCGATTCGTTTCCGCGTAGGCCGCCATCAGATAGATAAAAAAGCCGACGAATTGCCAGTGGAAAATATTCCACCGCGGAATGAAACCCCAGAAGCGTCCTCCCTGGGCATCCACGATCGCCCGCAAGCTGAAACTGCCAGATTGAATCAGGACGCCAACCAGCGAAAGTCCAAGCGCAATTTCGTAGCTGACCATCTGCGCGCTGGCCCGCAATCCACCCAGCAACGAATATTTATTGTTGGATGACCAACCTGCCAGCGCCACGCCGTAAACGCCCATCGACGTCACGCCCAGAATCAGGAGTAGTCCAACGTTTACGTCGGTGATCTGCAACGGAATGCTGTACCCAAGAATCGAGATTGAATTGCCGAAAGGAATCACCGAGATCGAAGTCAGCGCGAAGATCACCGCCATCATCGGTGCCGCCAGAAACAACGGCTTGTAGACGTGCGGCGGCGTCAGATCTTCTTTGAATAGAAACTTCAACCCGTCGGCCGCCGGCTGCAGCAGCCCGAACGGCCCCACCCGAGTGGGTCCCCAGCGATTCTGCATGCGACCGACGACCTTGCGTTCAAGCCATACCGTGTACGCGACCGCAGTGAGCAGCACGATCAAAATGATCAACGACTTGATCACCGAGACGATTATGAAAACACCAACGGGCAAGGCCTCTGCTTCCTCTCTAAAATGCCGCGATTCATCGATAACAAGAAATCGATAACAGGAATTAATCTGCCGCAACTTCGACGGGCTTCACTTCGTGACTCTCTACCACAGACTTCAGTGCGCGCGAATACCGGCCCAAGGTTCCAGAACTGAAAAGATTGTCATTCGCCGGCAGAATGGACTCGGGCTGATGCGCAACTGCCACCCCGGCTTCGGCCAGCGATGTCTGCTGACTGTTCCCCGCCAGTAGATTGATGCGGGGTACGTCGTAGCCTGGAACCAGCCGCTGAATTTCATCTAGAATTGCCGTCGGGTCAAACGGACTCATTTTTGGCTCCAATCCATGCGCCTCCAGCCAAACCGCATGCCGGTCAGCCTCGCCCGACTGTGCCCCACGCGACTGTCCCATGTCGGCATGCGTGCCGGCACGTATTCCTTCGCCGAACGGCACAAGTTTCCGCACATCAAAGCCCATCGCGTCGGCGATGCGGACAATCATCTCGAAGTCGCTCTTCGTGCCTGTAACCTCACCAGCTTTTTTCACCAGCTGCAAATCGCCGCAGGTATTCGTGAATGTGCCCGTTTTCTCGTAAGCGTTGGCCGCGGGCAAAACCACATCGGCCATCACCGCCGTCTCCGTCAGGAACATGTCCTGGACCACCACAAAACTCTTTGAAAATGCGAATGGATCGATGTTTAGCCGTCCGATTGGATTCGATCCCACAACGTGAAGCGCCTTCAGCTTGCCCGCTTTTCCCGCCTCAACCATCCCCGAGGTATCAAGCCCGCCACCCTGCGGTATTTTTCCCCACTCGCGATGAAAGTCGGTGTTGCCCGCGACAGAGTGATAACCGGGAAGCAGTTCGGGATACAACCCCATGTCGGCTGCCCCGCGGGAATTCGCATAATCCGCCAGACATACAAACTTCGCGCCTGCGATCGCAGATCCAAACTTAACGAGGTTACCCAGATCGCTTCCGCGAATCTCCGATCCGAACACAATCACAAGATTTTGCTCGCCACGCAATTTCTCCCGCAGTGCAATCCAGGCACCCTTATTTATCGATGGACTGACGAGGGCATCTGCCGCCGAGTCGTCGCCGGCCAAAAAGCCCGCGACTTGCCCTTCTGTTCCCGCCGGTATTTGCGCAAAAGTAGTTGCCTGCCGCCGGAGCTTGATCGAATTCGAGTTGATCAGGTAAAGCCGCGCCCGATGCAGGCGCACGTTGTTCCGAATCTGCCAGGCTAGAAGAGGATGCTGCTCCGTCGGATCATTCCCGATCAACAGAATGGCCGGCGCAATAAAAACATCCGCCATGCTGGCCGTCGCGTCCTCTTTGCCGCGAAGCGCAGCCGCCAGCGCAGGGAAATCTGCCGTCCGGTGGTGATCGACATTATTGGTTTTCAAAACCACGCGGGCAAATTTGGAGAGAAGATAATTTTCCTCGTTCGTAGTCCGCGTGGACCCGATCACACCGATTGCCTCGCCGCCCTCCACATCGCAAATTGCCGCGAACTTCTTCCCGATGAGTTCAAACGCCTCTTCCCACGTCGCGGGCGTCAATTTCCCATCTTTGCGAATAAGCGGACGTGTCAGCCGTTCTTCATGGTTGGCGAAGTCAAATGCATAACGCCCTTTGATGCAGAGAAAATCTCCGTTCATTCCACTCTTGTCACGATTGTCGCCGCGAACAATCTCCATCCCCGTATCAGCGCGCCGGACGCCAAGGGTCGTCTTGCACCCGTCGCCACAGTGCGTGCAGATCGTGCCCACGTGCTTCATCTCCCAAGGCCGCGTTTTGTAACGGTACGCTCCGGAAGTGAGTGCGCCCACCGGGCAGATGTCGATGCACATCCCACACTCTTCGCACTCCAGGTGATCTTCTTTGTTCGGAGCAATAACCGAACTTACCCCGCGGTTCTGCACCCCCAGCGCCCAAACATCCATCCCCTCGCCGCACACCCGGACGCAGCGAAAACAAAGAATGCATCGAGGACGATCAAAAAACACCACCGGCGACCACTGCTGCTCATCCTTATGGTTCTTGGCCTCCATGAACTTCGATTCGGCTGCCCCATAAGAGAAAGTCATGTCCTGCAGTTCGCACTCGCCGCCCGCATCACATACCGGACAATCCAGCGGATGGTTTCCCAGCAGGATTTCGACGGTTGACTTCCGCGCCTGCTTGATCTCCTCACTGTCGGAAGTGACGATCATTCCTTCGCTGATCACCGTGGTGCACGCGGTCTGCAGCTTGGGCATCTTCTCAATCTTCACCAGGCACATGCGACAAGCGCCACACAGTGAGAGGTTGGGGTAGTAGCAAAACGAAGGCACCTCAATGCCCACAGTCTTGCAAGCCTCAATCAGCAGCGTCCCTGCCGGGGCGGTGACCTTCTTTCCGTCAACTGTAAGAGTTATGTCAGCCATGTTGTGATTGAGCA
>JBAVZU010000320.1:0-28602 GCA_049588915.1 Candidatus Sulfotelmatobacter sp. | reverse complement strand
AGACTGAGGCCAAGGGTGGCATAGGAGCGACGGTTTCGAAACGCTTTGGATATGCCGACGTGGTTTCTGTGCTGCCAGGGTCGCCGGCGGATAAGGCGGGCATTGAGGATACGGACATCTTCGAGTCGATTGAAGGCCAGAGTACCCGCGACATGTCGCTGCCCGAGATTCGCGATGCCCTCGCCGGCACGCCAGGGTCCACGGTAAATATTTCGGTGGTGCGGGCACGCAAAGCCGAGCCGCAGAAAATGGCAATCACTCGCGATGTGGTGAGCATTCCGCCGATCTCAGACAAGATGTTGGAAGATGGCATCGGATACATAAAAGTCGACGCCTTGACCAAGGGGAAAGCTCAGGAAATCGCTGGAAAAATTAAATCGTTGGAAAAATCGGGTGCGAAGAAGCTGGTACTCGATTTGCGGAACAGCTCCGAGGGTGAAGAAAGCGAAGGCGTTGCGACGGCCAATCTTTTCCTGAACCACGGCACCATCACTTATCTGCAAGGCCAGAAGTTCCCCAAACAGGCGTTCAACGCGGATCCGGCAAGAGCTGTCACTTCGCTGCCAGTCGCTGTTCTGGTGAACAAGGGCACCGCAGGGGCGGCTGAAATTGTCGCGGCTGCGATTCTGGAGGATGCCCGAGGAGACGTGGTGGGTGATAAAACTTTCGGCGACGGTTCAGTGCAGAAAACGATCGATCTGACCGACGGCGGTGCGTTGATCCTGTCGGTGGCAAAGTACTATTCGCCCGGCGGGAAGGTAATTCAGGACGCCGCCGTCACGCCCAACGTCGTCGTCGCAGACGATTCGGATACCGTCATCTCGGACGATGAAGAACAAGAACCTTCCGCTCCCGAACCTGAAGCTAAGCCAAAGAATACTCAGGATGACCAACTGCATAAGGCCATCGAGGTACTTAAAAGCCGGGCGAGCTGAACATCCACAGAGTTTGTTCATCTCATCGCGCACCATAAGGTGCGCGATTCTTTTTTCTGTCCTGTTCGCACCGTTACCATTAGAGCGTGGGGCGCCAAATATCAATCGCTTGCGCTGCCAGTTCGCGACTACCGGAGTAATGCATGCCCTGCTATTCTGAACCTATCTCACCATGAAGTCGCTCTATGCAGATCTTCCTCCGGTGGAGATCGCCGGACGGAAGTTTGTGGGCCGCCTCTTATTCGGCCTGCTTGTTCTGGTTTCCGCCTTGGTGGGAGCGACTGCCGGTTTGCTGCTCGTCTACACCACCAACCTGCCCCAGGTGGAAGCTTTAGAAGCCTACCGGCCCAGTTCGATTACCGAGTTGTATGACGATGATGATCGCGTGATCGGATCCTTCGCGCTGCAGCGCCGAGTGGTCGCTGGCTACGATGACTTCGCGCCGGTCTTGCGCGATGCTCTGGTGTCGATCGAAGACAAAGACTTTTACAGCCATTCAGGAATTAACTTCTGGCGCATCATCGGAGCAGCCTATCGCGACATCGAGTCAGGCGGGAAGGTCCAGGGCGCCTCCACTCTGACCATGCAATTGGCACGCAATCTTTTCCTCTCGCCCGACCGCTCGTTTCATCGCAAAGTGCAAGAGACCATGCTCGCCATCCAGATCGAGCGGCGCTTTACCAAGCCACAGATTTTCACCCTCTATGCCAATCAGATTTTCCTTGGACACGGCGTATACGGATTCGAAGCCGCTTCCGAGTTTTACTTCAGCAAGAAAGCTAAAAATCTTTCGCTCCCCGAAGCCGCACTGCTCGCTGGTCTTCCGAAGGGGCCCGGAATTTATTCGCCAATCAATCATCCCGATCGGGCCGTGCGGCGGCGAAACCTTGTGATCAACGCCATGCTCGAAGACGGGAAAATTACGGCACAGCAGGCCGCGGACGCGCGGACGTCGCCCGTGAATCTACATTTGCAGCACGATCCCAACTCGTTGGCGCCTTATTTCGTGGAAGAAGTACGCCGATATTTGGAGAATAAGTACGGGACTGACCAGGTACACGAGGGCGGGTTGAAAGTTTATACGTCGCTTGACGTCGATATGCAAAAATCGGCTAATCAGGCGGTGTTGGATGGTTTGGCAGCATACGAACGGCGCCACGGATGGAAAGGGCATTTGGAAAATGTGGCGGCCGAGGAGAGTGCGATCGACAGATATTCTCATCCGGACTGGGAGGATGAACCGGAAGTCAACGGATACATTCACGCCCTCGTGACTTCATCCGAAGCCGGGTCGGCAAGGATAAAGTTTGGGCGCTACTCCTCGGTGATCGGGCAAGCTGACGTGGCTTGGACGAAGAGCAAAGTCCAGGATCTGCTGCGCACCGGCGACATCTGCTACGTAAAAATATTGTCGCTGAATGCCAGCGGAGCTGCACGCGTGAGTTTGGAACAAGACTCCGGCGCGCAGGGAGCGTTGCTGGCCATTGACAACACCACCGGTGGAATCAAGGCGATGGTAGGTGGACGGGATTTCAACGAGTCCAAATTCGACCGCGTCACCCAGGCGCTCCGGCAAGTGGGATCCTCGTTCAAACCGTACGTCTACACGACAGTTATCGACAAGGGAGGAAGCCCCGACGACACGATTCTGGATGAGCCGGTCACTTTTGAAAGCGGCTCCGGGCCTTACTCTCCCCACAATTATGACGAAAAGTTTGAAGGCATTATCACGCTGCGGCGCGCCCTCGCGCAGTCCCGGAATATTCCAGCTCTTAAGCTGGCCAGCAAAGTTGGCATTAAGAATGTCATTGAGTATGCCGAGCGCTTCGGAATCACCGCCCACCTGCCGCCGTACCTCCCAGTTGCTCTGGGCTCAGCCGAGATTACGCTGATGGAGCAAACCTCGGCGTACAGCGTTTTTCCGAACGATGGCGTGCACGTCACCCCTCGCTACATCACCAAGGTTACTGACTATGAAGGCCGAGTGCTGGAGGAAGATTATCCCGATGTGAAAGATGTAATCAGCACGCGCACCGCCCGCATTATGACTTCTATGCTGCGGGAGGTGGTGCTCCACGGCACCGGCGTAGCGGCAGCGAAAATGGCCTTGCCGGTCGCGGGAAAAACGGGCACCACGAATGACTTCACGGATGCCTGGTTTGTGGGATTTTCACCCACCATGACTTGCGGCGTCTGGGTGGGCTTCGACGAAAAGAAAACGCTCGGCGCTAAAGAGACAGGTGCGCGGGCGGCGCTTCCGATCTGGATGAGTTTTATGAGTGAAGCGATGGCAGGAAAAGATTCTGGCCAATTCCTGCCCCCGCCTGACATGCCCACACCCAACGCCCAAAAAGTGGATACACCAGATGTAACGCCCGGTGCCGATGAGGCCCACTAGAACGTCAATAATCATGCAGGGTCAGCCGCCCTCGGCTACCCGCGGCGCGAAGCGACGCCGGTTGTCCGACGTTGACTTGCACTCATTCCACTTTCATCGAACTATAATTTCTATCGACACCCATGAAACCATTCTTCCGCTTTGCAATCCTGGCGCTCACCCTTGTGGTTGTAGCACTGATGTCCGCATTGACCGCCATGCGCTTTGCAATTCATGGACAGGAAGTTAAAGTGCCTGCTCTCGTTGGACTCACACCTTTGGAGGCGGGACATTCTGCCGCCGGTCTTGGACTGCAGCTGGATGTGGAGCGGCAGTATTACAGCCCCCAAATTCCCGAGGGGCGGATCATGTCACAGTTGCCACTGCCGGGCGCGAAAGTGCGGCGCGGATGGCAGGTACGCGTAGCAGAGAGTCTGGGACCGCAACGGGTAGCGATTCCCGATGTCACAAAACAGAGTGAGCGCGCGGCGGAATGGAATATACGGCGTCGTGGCTTGGACCTGGGCTCCACTGCGGAGATCGCTCTACCGGGGCTGCCTCCTGACCAAGTGCTGGCGCAAAGCCCTCCTGCGAATGCCAGCCAGGTAACCGCTCCTAAGACAAGTCTTTTGATTACGGCAGTTCCCGATCCACCATCGTACGTCATGCCGAGTTTTCTGGGTCAGCCGTTGGGCAGTGTGAGCCGCATACTGCAGGACGCAGGCTTCAAACTGGGCAACGTGACGCTGGCGCCTCCGCCGGCAAACCCGCCTCCGTCAACAAATCCGCCTCCGGCCAGCACATCGCCCTCCATGCCCGCCCCGTCGCCACAGCCTTCACCCGCCAGCATCATCGTCACCCAGAACCCTCCAGCCGGCCAAAAAGTTCCGGCTGGAGCCGTGGTGAGCTTAGAAGTGCGTTGACAGTGGATAAAATCCTTTCGCGAGGATGCCGCTTCAAATCTTTTCCAAAATCGCGGCGAAGAATCCGTCGCACGGATGAACGCCGGGCAGCGTATGCAAGTAAGGGCCGCGCGTGAGCGATGAATAATTGTCCAAGATCAATTCCCCTTGTTGCTGGAGACGCTCAAGCTCTATCCCGCAATCGATAAGGCGGAACGTCGAATCTCCTGCGAGAGCACCTTCCACCACATCTTCGTTTTCTTCTCGTTCCAACGAGCAGCTGGAATAAATCAACCGGCCCCCGGCGGCCACTCGAGCCAGGGCAGAGCGCAGAATCGCGATTTGGCGAGCTTGCAAGTCAATGAAATCATCAGGCGTTAGTCGCCACTTGATTTCGGGATTGCGGGAAAGAGTACCGGTACCCGAGCAAGGCACGTCAGCAAGCACACGATCGAAGCTTGCCGCGAAAGGCAGGTCGCGCGCATCGGCTGCGATTACCGTGATGTTGCCGACTCCAATCGCGGTGACTGCACTGCGAGCAGACACTAGTCTCCGCAGCAGGCGCGCGCGATGAGGATGTAAATCAACCGCTGCAATTTCGGCAGTCGGATTACGATCGGCGACAGCAAGAGTCTTTCCGCCGGGCGCGGCGCAGCAATCGAGCACGTGCGTGCCCTTTCCCACGAGAGCGGCGACAAGCTGCGAGGCTTCGTCCTGAATCACACACCAGCCGTTTCGGAAAGTGGACGTTCTGGTGACGTCTCCATGCAGCACTCGTCGAGCCGAAGCGAGCAAAGCACCGCGAGCCAAGTCAATGCCCGCGGATCGGAGTCGCTCTTCCGCCTCTGGATGGCGGAGACGGATTGTGGTTGCCGGTATGGACTGATTGTGTCGGCAGATTTGACGCACAGTCGCGAGGCCATAGGCATGCGCCCATCGTTCGACCATCCACAACGGATGTGCGCTGCTGGCTGCAAGCGTTCCAGCCGACACATCATCGATCTCGGGCGGAGCGGCGTCAATGCCAGGCGGTAGCCCGGCAGCGAGTTTACGCAACACAGCATTCACGAAAGGGGCGGCAGATCGCTTGCGAGCGCGCTTCACGAGTTCCACGCTCTCGTTGATCGCGGCGCGGGCGGGAATGCGGCTGAGCCAGCGAAGTTGGTACACGGCAAGTCGCAGTGAGATGAGAATTTCGAGATCAAGCCGAGACAAGGGTTGCGTGGAGTTCTCGGAAATTTGCCGATCTAGCAATGATCTCCATCGCAGGACGCCCATTACCAGTTCTGTTGTTAGCGAATGATCCGCGGAGGTAAGCGAGGCGCACATGCGCGAGTGAAGCAACTCCGATGCATAAGAAGATTCAGTTTCGATGCGGAGCAGGATGTCAAAGGCAGCGGCGCGCGCCGGAGAAACTGCCTCGCGCGAGTCTCGCATTCTTGGCTTCACTCTGGACAGTATGCAGGAAGCGGATCCCTTAGAGGAGAAATTCGCTTCAGCCTAAGAGCCAAGCCTCTCGCCGGGCACAGGATGGTGACCGCGAATAAAGTTAGCAGCACTGGTTCGCTTCTTGCCTTCCAGTTGCAAATCAACAATTTCGATTGCGCTGCCCGCGCCGCATCCAACGAAAAGATGATCGCCGTCTGCTTTCAGTTCCGCAGAGGGAAGCGCACGATCGAATTCGTTTGCATGCCAAATCTGCAAATTCTTTCCCCGAAACTTCGTGTGCGCGCCGGGCCACGGTTGAAAACCCCGCAGGCGGTTCAGAATCTCAATGGCTGAGCGGGAGAAATCGATAAGGCCGTCTTCCTTCTTAAGAATTGGCGCAAGCGTGGCCTGAGAGTCATTTTGTTGGCGGGGATGAATCGTACCGGCCTGCAAACCCCGCAGCGTCGCGATTGTAAGATCCGCTCCCACGAGCGCCAACTTCGGCGCTAAAGTTTCTGCCGTGTCGCTGGGAGCGATGGGAACCTTCTGCTGCAGCAAAATGTCGCCGGTGTCCAGGCCCGCATCGATTCTCATCGTGGTAACTCCGGTCACGGTTTCGCTCCGCGCGATCGCCCACTGAATAGGCGCCGCGCCGCGATATTTCGGCAGAAGCGAGGCGTGGAGGTTGATATTGCCGAATTGCGGAAGATCAAGCATCCACCGCGGAATGATCCGGCCATAACCAACCACGATGATGGCATCGGGCTTAAGATCGGTGAGTCGCGTGCGAAATTCGCTGTTGTTCTTAATGCTTTCCGGTTGCGTGATCGGTAATGCCAACTGCAACGCTAGTTGCTTTACGGGAGACGCAACAAGTTCCAGACCGCGTCCTTTCGGCCGATCAGGCTGCGTAACAACGAGGCTCACGTGGAATCCTGCCTCGACTAGTTTGATTAGTGTGGCAACGGCGAAAGAAGGCGTTCCACAGAAGACAAGGTTTAGAGATTGATTCAATCGCTACCATTCTCCGGCTTTGATCAGCTTGCGAATCTTACGCCTGATCAAGTCACGTTTGAGCGCGCTGATGCGGCTGATGTAGAGCTTGCCATTTAGATGATCGGTTTCATGCTGGAACGCGCGAGCCAGCAAATCGTCGCCGGTCTTTTCGAAAATTTTGCCGGACAAATCCTGGGCCCGAATGGTGGCCACCTGAGCGCGGCTCACATTCTCCCGAAAGTCTGGAATGCTCAGGCAGCCTTCGCTCTGAGAGTGGCGGCCTTCCTTATGGATAATTTCCGGGTTGATCAGTACGAGCTTAGCGTCTGGATCCTCCTTGAAAGTAACGTCAACCACGGCGATGCGGCGGGGAATCCCGATCTGAGGCGCGGCCAAGCCCACCCCACGGGCAGCATACATCGACTCGAACATGTCATCGACCAGCTTCTTGAGTTCCTCATCGAAAACAGTAACTTTTTCGGCGGGCTTTTCGAGGACGGGGTTTCCGAGCTTTACGATGGGATAAATCATCAATAGCTTTCCAGTTGCTGGCGGTAACCATGGAAGTTGCGCAAGGTTTCTCCCATGGAATCACCTCCAAATTTGTCCAGCGCGCATCGAGCCAGGGTGAGTGCGACCATCGCTTCCGCCGCAACTCCCGCAGCGGGTACTACGCAAACATCAGAGCGCTCGTAAGCGGCTTTTACCGGCTCGCGAGTAGAAAAATCCACCGATTGCAGCGGCCGTCGTAACGTCGAAATCGGCTTCAAGTACCCGCTGATCCGGATCTCTTCGCCATTGGAAACGCCGCCTTCAATTCCCCCGGCGTTGTTGCGCGTGCGAGTGAACCCCGTAAAACTCCCTGCCTTGCCGTAGCCGATTTCGTCATGAACCGCGGAACCAGGAGAAGCTGCAGCAGAGATACCGGAGCCAATTTCAACCGCCTTTACCGCTTGCAGCGACATAACCGCAGCGGCCAACAGAGCATCCAGGCGTTCGTCCCATTGCGCGTAAGTGCCGAGTCCGGGAGGAACACCGTGTGCGACCACTTCAAACACTCCTCCCAGCGAGTCCCCCGTTTTCAGTATCTTGTCGACTTCATCTTTCATGCGCTGCTCAACTTCCGGTTCAGCACAATTCAGCAGGATTTCTTCTTTGCTGTAAAGAGCGTAAATCTGCTCCCACGGAACAGTTTTTTCAATGATCACATTGCCCACGGAAACAACGTGGCTTAGAACGTCAATCCCAAGCTCGCGAAGGAAACACTTGACGATTGCTCCGATCGCAACTCGGGCCGCCGATTCACGGGCCGATGCTCGCTCCAAAACGTACCGAGCCTCAGGAAAATTGTATTTCAGTGCCCCCGCCAGGTCCGCGTGGCCGGGCCGGGGTGACGCTACGCGCTTGTGACGGGCGGGATCACCTTCAGCAATAGGCAGTGATCCCTGCCAGTTTTTCCAGTCTTTGTTTTCCAGTTGCACCGAAATCGGCGAACCAATCGTCATTCCGTGACGGACACCGGAAAGAATGTGCGCGCTGTCCCGCTCAATCTTCATGCGGCCGCCGCGGCCGTAGCCCTGCTGCCGCCGCCAGAGTTCGCGGTCGAGGAACGACTGGTCTACTTTGAGCCCGGCGGGCAGCCCTGAAAGGAATGCGACCAGAGCTTCGCCGTGGGACTCTCCAGCTGTAAAATAGCGCAGCATAAACGCTTGATTCTACCTGATGCCGTCTTCCCACGGCGGGCCGCCGACAAAGAGTTTGACTGTTTCCATGATTTTTCGGCCACAGCTCCCGAAATGATTGCTACAATAAATCGACGCTAATAGATTGTTACGAGTATCGTCTGTATCTGTATTCACCGCGCTGCATTCAACTCACTTCGTTGATTCTTTGGCCAAACGGGAAGGAGGAATTGTGTCCCTCTACGCACAGATGCGAAAAGAAATGTTCAATGCGAGAATTCGCTGTGTGCTTGTGCATGACCATGTGCTCTTGCGACAAGGCCTGCGGCGCTTATTGGAAGACAAGCCTGATCTCGAGGTAGTCAGCGAAGCCGGTAATGCAGCCGAGTGCCTGCGCAAGGTTTTCGAGTTCCGTCCGGACGTGGTGATCGCGGATGCCGACGCCTTTGGTCTGGCTGCATCTGAAGTGGAACTGCTGATTGCTCGTGAGTCTGCCTCTACAAGACTCGTACTCCTAAGCACGCAGGAGCGGCCCGCCACCCTCGAGGAGCCGCATACTGTCACGGAATATTCCGTGGCCCGCCATACCTCCGTGGAAGACCTGGTTAAGATGGTTCGGGAGGCCCACCTCCGGGCCGGGACAGATTCGACGTTAAGCTCGACAGAAAAGCTGGAACGCTCGGTTGAGCCGCCATCCTCGGAGAACGACCCTTTGACAGTCCGCGAACGCGAGGTCCTTAAATTGCTGGCAGAAGGTAAAACCGTGCGGGCAGCGGCAACAGATTTGGGATTGAGCAGCAAGACCGTGGACGCGCACAAGTTCAATCTGATGCGGAAGCTCGGCATTCACAACAAGGCCGAACTGGTCATGTGGGCAATTCAGAAGAGAGTGGTGAAAATTCCGGCCTAGCTCTAGGCTTTAATATGGCGTGCGCAAGCCTCCGCCAGTTCCGCGAGGCTATGCACCTGCAAATCTGGATGCGCTTCGGCTAGTCTTACCGCCCCGACGCCCTTTCTCGCCGATGGCCGGTCCACCCAAACCGTGGCCAGACCCAACGATTGCGCCGGAATTACATCATGGTAGACGCTCTGCCCCACGTGCAGGATTCGGTGTAACGAGATGCGAAGACGTCCTAGCGCTAACTCGAAAATCTTCAGAGATGGTTTGTAAGCTCTCGCTTGCTGGGCAGTGATGATCTGGCTAAATTCCACTCCGAGTTGCGGCCGAGTAGTGGCGAAAAGATCGTCGTCCACATTAGAAATGATGGACAACTGGAAGTGTTTCCGCAGTTCAAGCAACGCGTCGGCCGTATTGGGCCAGGGCTTCCAGTCCGCGAGTGAATCCGCCAATGATTTGGATTCCTGGATCGTCGGCGTGAATCCAAGTTGCTCTCCGAATTGCCGGACTACTGACTGAAGGATCTCCCGATAGCAGCGATACTCGCCCTGCTCCGCGCTGGCCTCGAATTCCCCATAGAGCTGCAGGATCGTAGCATCGTCAACATCCCTGCCGTGAGCTGCGAGAATATGGTGTAAGCAGCGAAGAATGCCTGCTTCCCAATCGATAAGAGTTCCATAGCAGTCGAACGTTAGAACTTCGAATCGGCTGAAGTCGAGCATAGTCGATCGCGATCTTTTGCCGCACAACTACGATTCAATTCCGGGCAGCGTGGGAGTCTTTTCCTGCGATTCACCAATTGCATCCGGCCCCGCCTCAGAGGCGGAAGGATTATCGACAGCCGCGACAGGTGCGGCGGGTTTCGGCGCCAGAAATTTCGCGCTGTTCAGCAGCGAGCGGCCAAGGGAAGCGTTGTAGCTCGTCCAGGGGCTCTCCATGTCCGCCTCGCGCTCAAAGTGCGCGCGCATAGCCTCCATCTTCGAGTCCAGGTCATCCATATAGTGCAGCAGAAGCGCCTCGGGAAACATCGGCAATTTGGGCGAGCCGAATTCGTATTCGCCGTGATGGCTGATGATGAGATGCTCGAGTAAAGTCTTGAGCTCGTCAGGAAACCCCGGTACCAGCGCAATCTTGGCTTGCATCATTTCCAGCTCTATCACCATGTGCCCGAGCAATTGGCCACGAGTTGTGTAGGAAAACGAGCGGTTGTATGTCAGTTCGTGGATCTTCCCGATATCATGCAGAAAAGCGCCGGTCAGCAACAGGTCGCGGTTGACTTGAGGATAATTTCTGCTCACCAGGTCACATGACCGGAAGAGAGACAACACGTGGTCGAGCAGTCCGCCGATATAAGCATGGTGCAACGTCTTGGCGGCAGGAGCATTGCGGTAAGCCGCCGCGATCTCCGGGTCAGACATGAAGGCCTCGACTAGCGCCCGAAGATGTGGGTTCTGGAACGACCTGACAAAATCAGTCAACATCTGCCAGAGTTCGTCGATATCGCGGGTTGTCTTTGGTAGGTAGTCGGCGAATTCGATTTCCGAGTCGCCAAGTTTTCGCAACTTATGGATGGTGAGCTGAAAACGGTTCTTGTACTTATTGACTAAGCCTTTGACCTTGAGGAAGTCATCTTGCTCAAAGATATTGAGCACCTCTTCCACGTTGTCCCACATCTTCGCATCCAGTTGGCCGCTGCGGTCGCCCAGCGTTAAAGCGAGGTATGGCTCGCCCGTCTTTTTAGGCTTGATTTGCTTGGCGACCACAACAAAATTGGACGTAATGACTTTGTTTTCGTGCCGGGTGCACTCGCAGATGTAGAAATCCTTCATTCTGTCCATGAAGTGTAAACCAGAAAGAGTTTAAATCAGAAGCAGCGAACGGCGAAGCCGGGTAAAGGACCTTCTGTGCTATATCTAAAGAACGCCCAGAAACTTCTTTTTCTTCTTCTTCAAATTCTTCGCGTCGCTTTCCTTGGCGGCCGCCGTTTCAATCGGCACAGTCTGGTTTGGGCTCTGGCCGGAATCAACGTAGCCATCTCTGTATTTGATGTAGGCCTCTTCGCGCAGCTTGGTGAGATAGGCGCGCAAAGCGGGCTGCAGCTTTTCGTAGTACAAGGCGTCCTGAATTTTGGCTGACACATCCTTCATCGGTGGAATGCCCGCCATTTGGTGATCGGTGACTTTCAAGATAATGTAGCCCTGTTTCGTGCGGGTCACATCGCTGACTTCACCGGTTTTCATGGCAAAGGTTTTGTCCTCAATTTCCTTGGCCAGTGTCCCGCGTTTGAAAACGCCCAGGTCTCCGCCTTGTGCTGCGGAAGGACCCGAAGAATACTTTTTTGCGAGATCTTCGAAATTCGCCCCGGCGCGAATTTGTTTGAGCAGATCGTTCGCCTTGGTTTCCGCCCCAACCAGGGCCGCAGTCTCGTCAGCTTGTTTCGCGGCCTCATTTGCGGCTTGGCTTTGATTGTCTCCGATTGCAGCGTTAGGATCAGCACTCTTATCGTCTGCGGCCTTAGCGGGGGTCGGTTTGTCCGCCGGCTTCCCCGGAGCAATCAATATCTCACTTAGTTTGATCGATTCAGGTTGCTCCAACTGACTCTTGTGCTCTTCATAAAACTTCTGTTGCTCGTCGGTGGTGATGCTAAGGTGGGAGCCCACCTCTTCTCCGATCACTTTCTGCGTAATAATCTGGTTACGCATGTTTTGCTTAAAATCCTCGTAGGAAATCCCCTGCGCCGTTGCGGCCTTCTCCAGGTCCTCCATGGTTTCCAGTTTCATGTCTTTGCGCATCTGGTCCAGACGCTTGATCAGGTCGGTGTCGCCGGTAATTCCGAGGTCTTTGCCCTTTTCGAGCAAAAGCTGCTGGTCGATCAGGTCTCGCAGGATGTCCTTTTCACGCTCGCTGAAAAGCTTATCCGCATTTGCCGCATCCTGCTGCTTCACATCATCCCTAAGCTGGTCCTTACTGCGCTGGAACTCGGAAAGAGTAATGACCTGGCTGTTCACGCGAGCGACGATCTCTTCCACCACTTGGCCCGCAGCGAAGGCTGTTAAACACGTCATGCTGGTTACGATCAGAAGTAGTCTTTTCATAAGATTTCCGTCATAAGATTTTTGTAATAAGATTTTGATGGGCCGCCATGCTTCCTGGGCTTGCGGCTGAAAGTGGTCACGGCCTTTTCGGTATTCTACTGAACTTCAGCACGGCTAGACAACGCCAGCTTGACGGTTTTGATGCGCCGGCGATTTTTTCAGGTTGCTCTCAGTCGCCGTTAGCGCTCCGCGCCAGTACGAGAGCAGTCATATCGTCGCGAATCAGTGGTTCGCATGTGAACTCGCCGACCGCAGATAAAATAGACCCGCCAACAGTTTGTGTATTATGAAAAGTATTGGCGAGCAGAAGTTCTTTCACGCGTTCCAAGCCGAACTCCTGGTCATCCGCACTCTCCTCTTTGCATTTGCCCTCAACCACTCCACGCGAAACCAGCAGAAGAATCGCGCCTTTCTCCATGCCAACCGTGGGAGCGTCACAAGTAGCATGGGAAAACAGACCGAGCGGTAATCCTGTGGACGCCAATTCAGCGATCCCAGTGCTATCGCGCAGCAACCCCGATGTGTGTCCCGCGTTGGTGTAGCAGAGGGTACCGAATTTTTCGTGATAGCAGCCGATGAACGCAGGACACGCGCAGACGCCGCCGGCCGTTTCCATCACTCCGCGGTTGAGGCGAAGGCAGAGTCCACTCATGGCTTCCGATTCATTGAAGTCAGGGGGTGAGAAAAGTTCGGCTCCGAGCGTGCGAAACATATCTTTGGCTGCCGCGAGGATATTAGCGTTGCTCTCGCGACGGCCGGCAACATCGAGCAGCCCAAACAAAATGCGTTCGGGACCGACTCGCACGCAGTCGTAGAAATCTCCTGCAGTACGTTTGCCGTAAGTAGTCGCGGCCATTTCGGCGCCCTCAATCCCGGGAAACTCACCTACGGCCGGGTCAGGCGAGGACAAAGGTTCGTATTCACCGGGCTGCAATAGGGCGCACATGCAGGATTGAAAATGAAGGTAGCACAGGCGCGGATGGCGGGCAATCGAGGCCTGACCGCATTCAGAGTTCCTCGGACTATTCGCCGTACTTGTCGCTGAGATACTTGGCCAGATCGGACTCCAGTTGGCCATAATCGGAGTGGATGGTAGCTCGCAGGGCGGCTTCGGCGGAAGTTCCTTCACTAATGCGTTGCAGAATCCGCTGGACATCGCCGATCCCGTAAGAATCATTGATGTAGGAGACGGCAGCCAGCGATTCCGCGTAAGCCACGTAGGCCTGAACACCGGAGAAGCGCATGAAGCTTCCTTCCAGCGCGTTCAGCGGTATGTTGTTTTGCGATTTGTAAAGTTGAGCCAGTTGGCGTCCATCGCTTCCCAAGGATTTGGGTTCGAGAAGTTGGGCGATGCCTTCGTGCAACCATAAAGGACACCGGCCGGCTGAAAGCTGATTGATGAATGAGTGCGCCAGTTCATGCTTCAGAACCCGGGCTAACTCAGGGCTCATCGAACTAAGGCCGCTGATCGGAATGCGCAGTTTGCCATCGTTGAGCGCTCCAGTCCATGAAGGCGCCCGCGTCACGTCGAAGAACGCTTGCTCGGTATACAAGGTCACTAAAATATTGTCGCGCGGGGGCGTGCCTAGATCCCGCGAGAGATCGTTGTAGTCCGATTCGAGCGCGGCCAGAATTTGGCCACGGAAGGTTTCCGAGGTCTGTTTTCCCTCGTAGTGCAGCACGAAGTGACTACTTTCCCGCTGTGCGAAGTCACCCTCAACATTCTGTTCGCGCTGCGCCTTTGCCAGAAATTGCTGAACATTGGGGTCGGGACGAAGTTCCAGCGAGCGCTTCCAGGAAGCGACCGCCTCCCTGGTGCGATCGGAGGCCTGCTGCGCGTAGCCCAGCACCGTGTATGCATCCGCCGAATCAGGCGCGGAGTTGACGGCGCGCTGAGCGTAGGTTAAAGCCCTCGTCGGATTCCCTGTACGCACCAGCAAGGCTGCATAGTAAATAAGAACTGTAGAATTCTCGGGTTGGAAGCGCAGAGCGCTCTCGAAATAGCGGCCCGCCTGCTCGATATTGCCGTGGTCGAATTCGAACTTGCCCGCAATAAAATCAGCGGTAGCGCTTAATTCGGCATTTCCTTTGCCTTCCAGTTTTGCAAGCGCCTCGGCGTTGACCTTGCCATCCTGAACGACAATTTTCTGCAGGTCACCCTCCATCGCAAGACTATCGACCGGGGTGAATGCCGGAAGCGCGTCGGATTTATTGTTGCCGGAACGCACACTAGCGGGCATCCCGCCCGCCTCGACTCGTTGAACTGAGCTTTTAGGAATACCGTAAGTGTCGTCGCCGATTTCGTACTCGTAACGACTGCCGTTTTCCCGAACATGATCCGCAAGGATGGTCCTGCCGTTCTTCAAATAGATCGTGTCGGCGGAAGCGAACGCAGCAGTTAGCAGCATCATCCCTAACGTCGCGAAAGTAGTGACAATGAGCCTCATTGAAGCGCATTCTAGCAACTGTGGGCACCCTTCCCTACGTAACCAAGGTACCTTCTTCGCTGTGCCAGATAGTGATCATGCTGGTAGCTTGCGCAACAGTTTCACCTGGTGCGCACGCCAATATTGTTCAGTCCCCATCAGTACAAGTTCATCAGCCAGGCCCCGCTGAATCGCTCTATTTGCAGCTGAGCAGTGTTGGACTCGATCCGACACGAGTTTTTCGGGTACGTGACGGCTCTCTCGATCGTTCCGCAATCCACATCACTTTGGAAGATGGAACCATCGCCTTCACGAAAGACGTGATGGGCAGAATCACGGGAGCATTCTTTGAAGGAGACGGAGAAGTGTTGCTGATCCCTCCCAATGAAATGGAACGGAAGTCCATGAGCCTGTTCACCGGGATGGCAATCCTTGAGGAGCGTTTTTCCACTGCCTATTTTCGCTTCAATGACAATATTGCGGCGGAGTTACAGCCGTCGCTCCGGGAGCCGAAAGATTCAGAGGAGTTCGCTAATCGATGGGACCAAACCGCAGGCAATCTGGCAGCAATCGATGCCATGCGATTGCTGGCCTATTTCAGTGAGATGCTTCCCATCGCGGACCACAATGCTCCTCAGGATTCTCCATCCATGAATGCTCTGATTCCAGGGGACCGCATGCTACATGCGCGGATTCAAGGAAACACCCTGGGCGTCTTCGATGTACTCTTCGATTCAACCGCCGCAGAACAAGTGGAGGCGGGACAATCCAAAACTGCGGCTGACGGAACCGTTTATTACGACGTCTGGACCTCGTTCTCAATCCAACGAAATATGCCGGAACGAGCGGCGGGAGGACAAACGCAGAAGGCTGAGCCCGCAGAAACAGCTACCCATGAAGATCCTTTCCTGGTTTCCAATTACGCGATTGATGCCCAGGTCATTCCACCCAAGGAACTTGCCGCAGAGGTTAAGCTGGATCTTCAAATGTTGCGCGACGGATCGCGTTTCATTGTGTTTGAATTGTCGCGCTTTCTGCAGATCCAAACCGTAGAGCAGGAAGGACGCGCGGTCGAGTTCATTCAAAATCCAGCGGTCGAGGGTACAAGGCTGGCTCGCAGTGGGAATGATATGGTGGCCGTAATTCTGTCCGAACCGGCCAGGAAGGGACAAAAGACCACGCTGCGCTTCGTCTATCGTGGGGAAGTCTTGGCCGAAGCTGGTAAAGGGCTGCTTTATGTGGGTGCGCGAGGCACATGGTATCCCAACCGTGGTTTGGCGATGTCCGATTTCGATCTTACCTTCCACTATCCTCCGGGATGGACTCTGGTTGCGACGGGCCGATCGGAGGCGCTGACCAATGCGCCATCCTCGGCGCGGAATGGCTCGCCGACCTCTGCTTCGCCGAACCCGGAAGATCAGGTATCCAGCTGGGTTTCGGAACGGCCCATTCCTGTCGCTGGATTCGACCTTGGCAAATATGTTCGAGCGTCCGCTCAAGCCGGCAACATCAATGTAGAAGCTTATGCCACTGTCGGCGTGGAACGGGACTTTGCCACGCCTCGGCCTTCCCTTGACTCCGAGCCGGAACTGTCCCGGCGCAAAATCCAGTCACTGCCAGCGATTGCGGTCTCCCCGCCCTCTCCCGCGCACAACGCCATGGCCGTAGCTGAATCTACAGCTCAGGCCATCCGATACTACTCGGAACATTTCGGTCCCTATCCTTACAGCAAGCTTGCCTTGACCCAGTTGCCGGGTCGGGAAAGCCAAGGGTGGCCGGGACTGGTCTTCCTTTCTTCGTATGCCTTCCTCACCCCAGAGGAACGCGGAAGACTTCACATGGATCCTTCCCGCGAGTTAATCGACCAGCAGATTCCTGCACACGAGGCTGCTCACCAGTGGTGGGGCGATCTCGTCACATGGAAGACCTATCGGGATCAGTGGTTTTCAGAGGGGCTGGCGAATTATTCTGCGATGATGATTCTGCAGGAAAAGAATCCCGCGGCCTTCCGGCAGGTCATGGAAAAGTACCGGCGAGGCTTGATGGAAAAGAACAAAGACGGCAGCATTCGAAGAGATGCCGGACCCGTAACTTTAGGAAGCCGTCTACTGTCATCACGCTTTCCGCAAGGCTATGAGGCCATCACATATGGTCGAGGGACTTGGCTGTTCCACATGCTGCGTTCGATGTTGCAGGACGCCGCGGTAACTTCTGGGCGAAACAACTTGGGACGATCTGATGAGGAGGAACCTTTCGTGAGGTCGCTTCGCAAGCTTTGCCAGCGCTATCAAGGGAAGACCATCACCACCGAAGAATTGCTTAATGTTTTTGCCGAAGACTTGCCGCCGTCGCTACGATATGAGGGAAAAGCATCGCTCGATTGGTTCATGGAGAGTTGGGTGAACGGTACTTCCCTGCCTCGGCTGGAGTTACAGAGCGTCAAGTTCGCCGCGAAACCGAACAGCGTTTCCGTGACCGGAATCATTCGTCAGAAGGATGCGGGTGATAACTTCGTGACCTCGGTCCCGATATACGCAGAGCTGGCCGGCAAAGCTACCGCTTTGCTCGGCCGAGTGTTTGCCGATGGCGCGGAAACTTCCTTTCATTTGTCTGCGCCCGCAGGAACACGACGCTTGCTGCTTGATCCCAACGGAACGATCCTGACGGCCCCAAACTAATGGTTGCGTAACCCCTGTCAAGATTCACTTCGAGCAGATTCGCAAGACTGCTTAACCGGCGCTCGTGCGTTGCCGCGTAGCGAGCACAATTTCATGGGGGATTTCCGACAGAGGCACGATACGATCGAGAATCCCCATTCCCGCACAGGCTCGGGGCATTCCATAAACCGCGCAGGTTTGCTCATCCTGCCCTAACGTAAATCCGCCATCCCGATGAATCGCTTTTATTCCCTCAGCCCCATCGGATCCCATCCCCGTCATAATGATACCCATAGCCGTACTGCGAAAGGCGGTGGCCACGGATTGCATCATGACATCGACGGACGGAGTATGTAACTGATTCTCTGGCTGGCTCGAAAGACAAATCGCGGTTCGCGAAACCCCGCGCTCCACCGTCATGTGAGATCCGGCGGGCGCAACGTAGACGACTCCTGCTTGCACAGACTCTCCGTGTTTTGCTTCGCAAACGGAGACCTTGCACAAGCTGTTTAGTCTCTCGGCGAACGGCGCGGTAAATCCCAATGGCATATGCTGCACGATCAGAATGGGTACCGGCAGATCAGCGGGGAGCGCCGGAAGAATTTCCTGCAAAGCTTTTGGACCTCCGGTCGATGTGCCGATCGCAACAATGGATGTAGCAGAATCGACTATCTCGCGCCCCAGCATGGGCCCCGACTGTAGAGGCTTTTGAGACAGTCCAGATGGCTGCCGGCGGGAGTGTCGTGATTCGCCCGCCGCTTTAATCTTCGTAATCAGATCGTCCCGCAGATGATGAATGTCGAGCGATGTGGAGGAAAGTTGTTTCGGGACATAGTCGAAGGCGCCGGCTTCCAGCGCGTTCAGGGTAATCTCCGCATCTTTTAGAGTGAGGGAACTTACCAGGATCACGGGCCGCGGAAACTCGGCCATGATGCGTCTTAACGTCTCTAAACCATCCAGCCCCGGCATCCGCATATCGAGCGTAATTACATCTGGATCTAGAGACGGTAGCTGTTGCAAGGCCTCCATGCCACTGCAAGCCGAACCCACAACTGATAAATCTGGGTCGGAAGCGATGAGGCGGGAAAGAGCCGCTCGCATGAAGGCGCTGTCGTCTACGATGAGAATCCGGACCCGCGAATCCTTTGGCTCATTGCTCACGTTCGGTAAATAGCTCGGACCAGGCTATGGACCTCTTCCAGGTAGGAATCAATTTCGAAGGTGAGACGAGCCCAGTCAAAATCCATGAGGGTCGTGGATTGCTGGGCCAACAGCGCGAAGCCGGACTCCGCGAGAAGATCCACTTGCCGCTCTTCCACGTAGCCGTAATTCAGACCACTCATGCGGCAAAGCAAATCTGCCAACTGCACCAAGGCGACTAATCCCGCGTGTTCCGCTGCTTTTTCAGGGGCGTGGTGATGACTTATCACCTCGATCAGTTCCGGCGCGAGTTGCCAACGTTCGGCGAGCAGACGGCCACTGTCACAATGGCTGAATCCCATCGAGCTCTGCTCGGCCTGGTGCAGCGGAATCCCATTCGCCTTCGCGATTTCCCATGCTGCACGGAATTCCGCAGGCAAAATCCAGAGATGGACGATAATTCCCAAATCGTGCAGCAGACCTGCAAGGTACGCTTTGCCAGGGTCGCCAAATTTTATTTCCCGCGCCAGCCGGCGGCAAACCAGGGCGCATCCCAGGGAATGCTCCCAAAAGACAACTGGATCCAGACCATCTTTATCGCCGGGAAGGAGACTCAACAAACCACAGGACATGGCGATGTCGCTCACGTGATGGAGTCCCAGACTCACCACCGCCCCTCGCAGGGACTGCACTTTCTGCCACCGTCCAAACAGCGGCGAGTTCGCCATTTGCAGGCACTGCGCGGCTAACGATTTGTCCTGAGAGAGTAGATCCGTAACTTTCTGGACGTCCAGTTGCTCCACGGGCTGCTGCAGGTAGCGAAGCAGGGGCGCGAGGGCGGCAGGAATCGTTGGGATTTGGCGTAATCCCTCTAACCGCTGTCGTAGCGCCTGTTGGGTCGTCACGGTGGTGAGGGTCATGTGAGTTTACCTCCGGGGAGTGCTCGCTCACCCTTGACGTAGGCGGTGGCTCCGGGCAAATGGATCAGACGGAAGTCGTCATTCACCCCATAAAGCGACTCGGAGTGGCCGAGAAACAGATATCCGTGCGGCAGTAGATTATTGAAAAAATGTTGAATGACGCGCCGCTTGGAAGCCAGATCGAAATAGATGAGCACATTGCAGCAAAAGATGGCATCCATGCTCTTCATGAAAGTCATGCGCGAGTCATCCGAAAGGTTCAGCCGGCTGAAGCTGATATTGGCTCGCGCGCTCGTGTTCACCTCGAGTTTGTCTTCCTGCGCAATGAAATATTTATTCCGGTGGGCTGGGGAGACGTGGCGGGTGCTGTAGCTGCCGTAGATTCCTTCCTGGGCCTGCGCCAGTGAGCGCTCGTTCAGATCCGTGGCCAGAATTTCGCTCGACCAATCTTTCAGCTGGGTAGCGGCATCCTCCAGTAAAAGCATCCGTAGAGTGTAGGGCTCTTCCCCGGTGGAGCACCCTGCACTCCATATGCGTAAACGGCGCAATGGAAGCTTGGACTTGGCCTGGAGTATGTTCGGGATAACCACCCGCCGCCATGCGTCCAATTGCGGTTGATTACGGAAAAAGCAGGTCTCCCCAATCGTGATCTCGTTCAGCAGAGCGACCAGTTCTGCTTGTCGGTTGGGGTGAGTGGTAAGGCATTCCGAGTACTCGCGAAGGGTTTGTACTTTCAGCTCTTTCATGCGCCGGCCGCAACGATCCAGCAAAAGACGGAGCTTGTTATCCGGATGAAAAATCCCGGCTGCCCGGTAGATCACATCACGAATGCGTGCGAGTTCCGGTTCATGAAAGTCGTCGGCTGCGCTTGGGCGTATGGAGGGAGCACTGGTCACGCGGAAACCTTTCGCATCGCTGGCGGCGCAACCTGTAAGTTGGCCAGGACTCCCGCTGGATCGAGAACCAGCCGCACTTGCCCGTCGCCGCTGATTGTGGCGCCCGCCAAACTCGAACAACCGTGAAGGTAAGCTCCCAAGGGCTTGATCACGGTCGACTCTTGCCCGAGCAGTTCATCCACCAGAAGCGCAAATCTTTTTTCTGCCACTCCCAGAATGACAACTTTCTGACCCTCGCCTTCCCTCAAAGCGAGGGGCGTGCCGGCACTGGGAGAGTTACAGCCATGCTGTTCAGGAAACAGTTGAGCCAGACGCAGAAGCGGCAGCGTTTCCCCGCGTAAACAGAGCACTTCGTTCCCCTCCACACGATGCACATGCTTGGGATTGATCTGTGCCGTCTCCGCCACCGAGCGCAACGGCAGTGCATAAATTTCTTTCTCCACCTGAACCAGGAGCACGGGAAGAATGGCAAGGGTCAGAGGTAAGCGAAGCTTCACTGTGGTTCCTTCCAGAAGATGACTGTCGATTTCGACCGAGCCATTTAACTTCTTCAGATTCGTGCGCACCACATCCATGCCCACGCCGCGCCCCGAGAGATCGGTTGTCTGCTCGGCAGTGCTGAACCCAGGAAGAAAAATGAAATCCAGTATTTCGCGAGCACTCAACCCACGCAGACGCTCCGTAGTTATTAATCCCTTCTCGACGGCTTTACGCCCGATCCTCTCGGGATCCATTCCCGCCCCGTCGTCGGAAATGGAGATCACGATCTGGTCGCCTTCCTGGCGAGCCTCCAGCCGAATGGTGCCGCGGCGTGGCTTGCCGGCGCGCTCTCGAACGGCGGGTGCTTCGACTCCGTGATCCAAAGAATTTCGGACCAAGTGAACCAACGGGTCTCCGATAAGTTCCGCCATCGTCTTATCGAGCTCGGTATCTTCTCCCAGGAGCATCAGCTCCACTTCTTTTTTCAATGTGCCGGCCACGTCACGGACCAGGCGCGGAAATCTGCGAAAAACCGTCTCGATCGGGACCATCCGCGTTTTCAGACCTGCCGACTGCAGTTCCTCCGTGATGAAACTCAGGCGTGCGGAGAACTGCGCAAGAGACGAACTCAGTTCATTCATGGCTATCTTGCTGGATGACACGTCGCGGCTAAGCTGCAGCAAACGGTTACGCTCCAGCACAAGTTCTCCGATGAGGTTAATCAGGTCATCGAGCTTGGAGGCTTCCACGCGCATCGTGGGAACGGCCGAAGGAGCTGGGGGCTGTCCAATCTGTTTTTGACGGACGAGCACCTCCCCCACTTGGGAAGGGGACGCCAGACCTTTCTGCACCAGCATCTCGCCCAACTTGCGAGGCTGCGTTGCGGACGATTGCTCTTCGAGAACCGCCTCGAGCGTAGCCGAGGAGATGACATCCTGCTTGACCAGCAGCTCGCCCAGGGCCGGAGGATCTTGCCGGGAGCTTTGAGCAGCTTCCAGTTCCTTCAGCAGAGATCCCATCTCATACTGCTGCAGCCCGCCCTGGCGGACATCTTGAAGCATCTTGCCCAAATAGTCCCGTGCGGCAAGAAGAGCATCGATCATCGGCCGCGTGAGTTGCGCTTCGCCCTTGCGCAACGCGTTTAGAACATCCTCCGCACGATGACTCAGTCTCACGATCGGCTCGAAGCCGAGAAAGCCAGAGGTTCCTTTGATCGTGTGCAGAGCCCGGAAGATGCGATTCAACAACTCCGCATCATCAGGCGCCTCTTCCAGGGCCACCATGTCCTGGTCCATGCGCTGTAGAAACTCTTCCGATTCCGCGAGGAACTCTTGAATCAACGAAGGATCTTGTAGAAGATCGTCACTCACCGAAGTTTGCTCCTCTGTAGCGGACGTGCTTATGCGCTGGTCGCGGCGATATCGGCTTCTTCCGAGCTGCTCATCAACCGGTCAGCGTCCAGCAGGATCAGTAGTCGGTCGCCAATTTTCCCCACTCCGGCGACGTATTCACGCTCGACCGCGCCCAGACGTGGCGGGGCTTCCACGGTATCGGCAGGGATGCGGAGAACTTCTGAAACGGCGTCCACCACAAAGCCCAGAACGTTTCCTTGTATTTCCACAACGACGATGCGGTTTTGCTTGTCGGGAGGGACCTGCTCCAGGCCAAACCGTTTTCGAAGAGCGATGACCGGGATAATTTTTCCCCGCAGATTCATCACTCCTTCCATGCAGTCCGGTGAATTCGGAACGCGAGTCAGCTGCTGCGATCGAATGATCTCCTGCACTCGCAAAATGTTGATCCCGAATTCCTCGCCGCCCACATGAAATCCCACCAACTGCAGCAATTCCTGATGGGTCTGTTCGGGTTTGCGGGCAAGCGAGTTTTTCTCCAACTTGTTCGCGTTCACTTCCATCGTGAGTCAGCCTCGTGATCCTCGCCTTGCCGCATGATTTGCTGATATTGCCGCCACCGGGAAGACGCAGGGGAACATGGTGATGGCTCTTCAAATCTCATCGGCAGGCGGAATCCGGACTTTAACTAGCGGGCCCGTTCGCGAGTAGAACGACGTGGATTAGGAATGCAGGCTTATGGCAAGCTGGGCGTCGGTTTTCTCACATTCACTGTGGCGCGGGTGGCGGAGCCGCGCATACTCTGTTCGCTTAGGATGACGATATCTACTCTCCGATTCTGCGCCCGCCCCTGGGCCGTCAGATTACTGGCGATGGGGTGATATTCCGCGTAGCCTGCGGCTGAGAGTCTTTCCGGCGCGAAGCGGTGCCCGACGATCAGGACGCGTATCAGTTCGGTGGCCCGGGCGGTCGACAGCTCCCAGTTCGAAGCCATCTGCGCCGTATGGATGGGGATGTTGTCGGTATGTCCCTCGATCCGCAACCTGCAGGTGCGGATGGCAAGAATCGAAGCAATTCGGTCGAGCGCCGGCACAGACTGAGGCTTGATACTAGCCGAACCGCTTTCGAAAAAACCGAACTCCTGCAAACTCACCACCAGTCCGTCCGTCTCGCGGTACAGCGATACCTGATGCAGAGCGATTTCGCCGTGCAGCGCCTGCTCCAACTCGCTTCGTAGAGTTGTTAGATCAGTTTCATCGGAGGAACCCGCCAGAGCGTCCGTCGGGGAGGAAGAGATACGCCCAATTTCAGCAGTTCGCTCTACATTCTGAATTGCCTGCACCGTGCTGAAGGGCATGGGATCGTTGATGTCGAGTGGAACCTGCGTGGTGGATGCGGGAAAAACGCCAAGCTCCTGAAATGCGACCTGAATGGCCAAGGCAAGTTTCCCGACTTTTCTCTTGTCGACTTGGGAAGATGCATAGTTGATGTAGACATCCACCACATTGGTGCTGCTATCGAAAGTGAGGTTCCAGACGTGTTCGATGATCATGGTGCGAGAGACCTGTCTGCCGGCGTTCCGCATCAGATATTCAAGGAGGGTAAATTCCTTCGAGGTAAGCTCGATGCGGCGGCCGGCGCGCTCCACGCGGTGTTCCACGCGATCCAGTTTGAGGTCTTCGACCACCAGCACGGATTCCGACGGAAGGTGGCTCCGCCGCAGCAGCGCCCGAATGCGCGCGGATAATTCGCTGAAGGAAAATGGCTTCGGCAGATAATCATCGGCGCCGATGTCGAGACACTGCACCCGGTCTTCCACGCGGCTCCGCAAGGTCAGCACCAGGACCGGCAGACTCGGCCGCCGCAGCCGCAAGTGGCGCAACACCGCCACTCCATCGAGACGCGGCAGGTTGAGATCCAGAATGACCAGATCGTACTCGACCTCGCTTCCCATGTTGCGCGCTTGCTCGCCGTCCTCGGCCACATCCACCGTGTAGTGCTCCCCCTGCAACCCGTGCCGCACAAAATTGGCTAGAGCCGCATCATCTTCCGCAATCAGAATTCTCATAAGGAGTCCTTAATTACAGAGCGATTCTAATTAGAGAGGGCTGAAATGCAGCGGAAACCCTGGCGCACCAAGGGGAGGGCCTGCAGAAACGGAAATGGAATTCAAAAAGGGAAGGACCCTCGGCGCGCTGTATTGAACCACCCAACCCACGTCCATCGCCACCTTCACACGAACACCCAAGCGTAGAACCGAGGGGGTTCCTTACGGCCCGCAAAGAAAGGCGGCCCTCTGGATGACAAAATATCCTCAGAAATGTTTTGCCTTGCGCCACGACAAATGTAATCCTCCCAACTGGACAACGAGTCATGTGTTTCTCAGCCACAGCCAACTTTGTTGGCAGCGGAGTTCTCGGCGCGATTGGCGTCGTTACAGTAACCAAGGTAAAGCACCGCCGTGAACTGCTTTTCGCGGCCTTGCCTACGCTGTTTGCCATTCATCAGTTCATCGAGGGGTTCGTCTGGCTGGGACTGGACGGGATTCTTTCTGCCAAGGTGGCGCATAACATGGGTGCGGCCTTCATGCTGTATGCGCAAGGGCTGCTCCCGTTTCTGCTGCCGCTAAGCGTGCTGCTGTTCGAGCCTGACGTGAACAGCCGCAGGCGCATGCTGCCATTTCTCGGCCTCGGCACGGCAACAGCTCTCTACATACTCTGGGCGTTGACCGCTTACCCAACCCAGGTCTACATCAAGGGAAACAGCATCGTGTATATCAATCAAGCGACCAACAATACGGCGGTCGCCGTGCTGTACGTGATTGCAACTTGCGGATCGCTGTTTGTCTCGAAGATCAGGATGATGGTAATTTTCGGGGCGGCAAACCTGGCGATTCTGCTGATTGTGATGGAGTACAAGCGTTACGCGTTCACCTCCCTGTGGTGTGCTTACGCCGCGGTCGCAAGCGTGATCATCCTCGTCTACTTCTGGCGAAGCATGGCAGAGCGGCCTTTTCTCTACGCACAGCGGGTGTGAGTTGAAGGTACTTTCCACGCGACAAAAGAATGGTCACGTGCTCACGCGGAATCTGAGGCTTGTTCTTGCGCCGATTTCCACTTGGCCCGGTATAAGCTAAGATTACAACTGCAGTTTCTCTTGCGGGATGTGACGGGCAAATCCATCCAAAGGAGGCACTGCCATGGATACCGAATTCCTCTTCGAGACCAGTAGCAAACGTCGCAAGGGATTCCCGTCGGAGACGAGCGTTAAGCGCGGCTTTCCGAGTGGTTCACTCTGACAAGGAGCTATTCGAAAAGCTAGGGCGGAAAGACCCGTGTCCGTGCGGGTCTGGGCGCAGATTTCAAAAACTGCTGCATGCGAACAGGCCGCTACGACGGATCGCTTCGCAATCACTATGAACGATAAATAGCGAAGGCTCGGGTTGGACGCCGAGCCTTTTTTCATCGTGAATCCTATGGCGATTACAACGTCAGCAACCGTACCCATGGCATCTAAGGCCGATCCCAAAAGCTCGAAGCCGAGAGCCGAAGCCCTTACTTCAGCCCCACCCCATAAAAGTAGGTGTATGGCGCGTACCCCGCAATCGGGAGCCCCGTCTGAAAGCTCGAGAAGATCATCGCGTTGCCCTCGAATTGCACAAACACATCCTGCTGCGAACTGCCCGTCGTCGTGCGGAATGTGAACATGCCGTACAACGGATCCGACAGTTCGCTCGAATTCCCGTCATACAAATACGAAGTGTCAGCGACAGCGGAGAGCGTTCCCGCCGCCAGGGTGTTGCCCCCATTGTCGGTGATCGTCACAGCTCCGCTCGCCGAAACTGTAATGCTTCCCACGCCTTCTGTCGCCGTCCCAGTCTCCACGTTGCCCGGACCAACCTGGGCGTTGGCTTTCTCGTAATAGATCGCCGTGTAGCTTCCAGCGACGCTCGCATCGAAGCCCTTCGCCGCTGCCTTCGGCAGGCCGAGAATCGTTCCATTGCCCGTGTCCACGGCGAAGAACCCGCTGGGCGTCCCGAATGCATAGTTGTTCGATCCGCCACTGTCGGTAACCGTGAAGAAGTTCCCCGACGCATCTTCCTGCACGCCGGTCGCCGGAATGCTGGCGCCACTGAATGGGTTGCCGCTGAACACCTCGAATGGCGAGTAACCGTCATGTGTAATGTTGCCCTGTGCGTCAATGGTGATCGTGCCGATTTCCGTTCCGCCGTTCGCCGTACGGAACTGCAGATAATTGAAGCCCTGTCCAGCGAAGGTATTGATCGTAGCCGGCACGCTCTCGATTGCTGTAATCAGCGCTGGCGTGTTTTCATTCGGACCAGACTTCGCCGTCTGGATCATCATCACAAATCCCGGTACTTCATACGCCGCCAGCAGGTTGCCGCTCGGATCAGTGATCGTGTACGTCCCATTCGCATTCACCGTATACGGCACCGTGCCAGTCTCGCCGTTGGTGTAGTTCTTGTAGGTGATGGTTCGCGCTGTTGAGTTGATCGAGATGGTCAAGAAGTCTCCCACCGACGCCGTGCCGTTATAGGCGCGCACCGCAGGTTGTGCCGGCGTAGCCGGAGGGGTCGTGCTGTTGCATCCCGATAGCAGACAAGAAGCAAGAACCAAGCCAAGTGTGGCGATCTTCATTTGAAACAGCCTCCACAAGGACAATAGCAGTCCCAGCCTCCGACCCTATGTAACGGAAGTGTTCTGTCCGAATAGGATGAAATGGACAAATCGTGCGTCGGGACAAAATCCCTGCCTTCTCTCTGCAAAAGTGCAAAAGACAAGGACCGGGCACGCACAGATGAAATTGCCTCCGAACCCGTTCGGTCAATTATCTGACCCCAACTGCAGAGTTAACCTGTAGGCTTATCTGAAGAGGATCTGGCTGCACCCTAAAACATTCCTCATGATCGTCAGGGGCAAACGCGAATGAAGGCTCTCCTGACTCCGGCCATCTGGCTTGTGGCTGTTGCGGTCCTTCTGCATACGGGACTGCTCACCCCCAACCTTGCGCTCATTAACTTTGCTCTGAACGCCGCTTTGATCGCGGGGCTTCTGATCGCCTGGCGATTCCACTCCAGCCGCATCTTTTTTGCGCTACTCGTTATATTTCTCTCTGAGCGCGCGCTTACTTATTTTTCCTCCGTGGATGCGGCCAGCGGCGCGCCAGGAAAAACCGCACTTGCCGCCATCGGATTGCTCCTACCGCTGAACTTTGTTTTGCTCTCAGTGGCGCAGGAAAAGGGATTTACTTTCCCTGCCATCGCGCCGCCAGCCTTGATTTTGTTCGTCGAGTCGGTTGTGGTCGCCATTCTCTGCCGGCCGGGTTATGTGGCGCCGGCAGCACACAGCGCTTTGCACCATCCTGCAGATCCTCAAGCTTTACCTTTCGCCACCGTGATGGCATTCGCACTCGCGGCGCTTGTGCTTCTCATTCGATTCCTGCTTTTTCGCAAACCCGCAGAAAGCGGACTGCTCTGGGCTCTGGCGGCTTCGTTCCTATCACTGCGCTTTGGCGGCGCCGGACGTATCCCGGATGGCTACTTCGCCACTGCAGCGTCGATCCTTGCGGTTTCCATGATCGAGACTTCCTATCTGCTCGCCTATCACGACGAACTTACCGCGTTGCCCTCGCGCCGCGCTTTTCGCGAGTCCCTGCTTCGTCTGCAGGCGCCCTATTCCATCGCGATGGTCGACATCGATCACTTCAAGCGCTGCAACGACACCTACGGCCATGACGCGGGAGATCAGGTGCTTCGTCTGGTCGCGTCACGGCTTGCGCGCGTGGGCGGCGGAGGGCAGGCTTACCGCTGCGGCGGAGAGGAATTTGCGATCGTCTTCCCGGGGAAGTCCACGCGCGAGGTGATGGATCATCTCGAACAGTTGCGCGCTGCGATCGAATCCAGCAGCTTTCGCCTGCGAGCCAAAGATCGCAGACAGGAGGCTCGCGGCCCCGACCGCCGCAACGCGCCCGCGCCAGCTCGAACGCGAGGCGGCATTCGGCAGCTCCCGGCCACAACTCTGCCTACCGAACTCTCGGTTACCGCCAGCATTGGAGTTGCTTCGGCCAGCCAGGAACCTTCGTCTGCGGAAGAAGTGATCAAAGCCGCCGACAAAGCGCTCTACCGCGCCAAAGCAGCGGGACGAAACAGAATTGAAACCGCCTCCGCGCCTCGACGTCGGGTACGCAGCAAAGCCGCAGGTATCGCCTAGCCGATCCGGGTTCTGTTGCTACGGGGATTGTTCGGCTAGGAATAGCGCCATCGCCATCGTCGTCAATCGAAATCGTCAATGGAAATCGAGAGCGATAGCAAACGCAAAAACGATGGAGCCCGGACCGTACCATCACGGGGGAAGGCATGACGGCCGCGGGCTCCTACGTTTTGCAAAGACCACAGGCC
>JBAVZU010000319.1:0-2322 GCA_049588915.1 Candidatus Sulfotelmatobacter sp. | reverse complement strand
TTACTCGGGCCTGGGAGCCGACATTGTTATGGAATCATTTCACTCATCATGCCCAGCCGGGCGGTTTTGAGTGCAATGGCCTGGTTTCGTAAACCTTCCAGATTGTGACGGGCGTAATGTGGACCTTCCCGTGAAACAGCCTGAAACTAGAGAAAGGCGAGTGGAGTCTGATGGAAGTGAGGTGCGCTTTTGAAAAAGCTGCCGCTGCGCGTCTTCTTTCCGATAGTGGCGGGCTTGTTGTTCGCTATCCTATGCTTTGTTGCGAGTCGCGAGAACCATATTCTCGATGTCGCAGGCTGGACGCATAGCGGGTGGGAAGAGCCTGATGATATTGGGACACCAGCCGATGTCTTGCTCCTCACCTTTAACTTGCCAGCCCTCCTCTGTCTGCTTCCCTTGATGCCTCTGACCTATTGGATTGAATCCGAACTAGTTCTTCGGACTGCTTGGGGCCTAGCGGCAGTCGTGCAGTGGTTTCTGATCGGCCGCCACTTTGACATACGGCGGAGAACGCTGCCAGTTCGTGGACAAGGCCACGCCCTACTGCTCAAAAAATTGGTATTTGCAATAGCGATGACAGCGGGGGCATTGACGCTTGGATATGGCCTTTTCAATGCGGCACAGGGTCACTACGCGCTGTGGGCAATGGTGATGGATGCCGGATTTATCGTGTGGGGTTTGATCTTTGTCATTGAAAGCCTACGCTGGCGGTCGTCTTGGGCGAGGGACGATTCCATTTCGTTGCACCTTTCGTAGAAGGGCACGCCGCTCGCAAGGTATTACATCTGCTGTCAATTGGCGAAAAATCCCCATCTCTAACAATGTCGGCGGTGTCAAGCAATTTTCGCGCGCACCTCTGTATGCACTCGTGGAAGAGCGCCATTTCGCTCTAGTGGGTGGTTTGCGCTTTCCAACCTAGGGCTCGCTTCTAATCGTTGGGGTCAGGAACTCAGTCCGACCCAGCCATCTCTTCGATCCCAAACTGCGATCATGATTACTTCTTCGAACTCCCTTTTCGAAGGGAGCGGGATGCCCAATCATTACGTCGGTGATTTACTTCACACCATGGGGATTTCCGGGCTCTCCCGCGTGCGAACCGAGCTTGTGCAACTGGCCGTAGTCCAGCCCCTGACGCCACATCCAGTACAGATGCACCGCCAGCTTGCGAGCCATGGCTACCTTCGCGATCTTCCGCCCTCGTCGCATGGCGAGGTGGAAGAATGTGCTGCGCCACTCGGGATGACTGCGCACCGTGACCTGCGCCGCTTCCACTAGCAGAAACCGGAGCAGCACGTTGCCCTGCTTGCTGATGTGCCCCAGCCGGCGTCGATCGCCACTGGACTTTTCCTCGGGCACCAGTCCCACATAGCTGGCAATCTGTTTGCCGCAGTGAAAACGTTCAGGCGTCCCGATCACCAATTCGTAGGCCAGTGCCGTCAGCGGGCCTACTCCGGGATGCGTCATCAGCCGCCGCGTCACCGGACGCCTCTCCACTTCCTGTTCCAGTTGGCGCGTCAGATCCTGTATCTTCGGCGTCAGTTGATCCAGTAAATCGAGTAAGTCTTGGCGTCGTCGACTGGCCCAGGGTGCCAGTTTCAACGACTCCAGTTCCTTGCGCCCCGCCGGCCGCCATAATGCTTTCTTGCGCCGTAGGCCTTCGTTGAGTGCCACCACATGCAACTGATTCATCACCCGCGTGCGCATCTGCACCAGGCGATGCCGATGCCACAGCAGTTGCCGCAGGTCCCGGTTGGCTGCGTCGGGCACCCAGATCCGGGGAAAGCGGTCTTCCATCATCAGCCGCAACAACAGCTGTGCATCCTGACGATCCGTCTTCTGCTTGCGTACCCGCTTGGTACGAATCTCAGCCGCGTCCCCGATCCACAACTCAAACTGCAAGTCACGCAACAAACGCTCAAACCATCGTGCGTGCCCGCTCGATTCCATCCCCACCCGCACGGCTGCATTTTGCTGCTTCAGGTCCTGGTAGAACTGCTCAGCTTCTTCGCGGTGAGTCAGCCGCCGTTCGCCGCACTCCCCGGTCTCTGTGTCCAAAAACGCAATTTGCTGGAAGCCCGGATGATAGTCACAACCTATAATCAGCATGTTCGGCTCCTTTCCTCCGAGCCCTTTGGTTGGTTTGCGCCTCCAAAGTTTACTCGGGCCTGGGAGCCGACATTGTTATGGAATCATTTCACGCAATATAAAAAGGCGCCCACTTTTGCGGTAGGTTGAGATTGTTCGGATCACCAACCTAGCGAAAGGGAGCGCCTTTATGAATCAGGAAAAGTATATCGGCATGGACGTGCACCAAGCCACCAT
>JBAVZU010000318.1:0-29402 GCA_049588915.1 Candidatus Sulfotelmatobacter sp. | reverse complement strand
ACGAAGCTGGGCACTTACCGGCGCCTGTACGAATTGCAGTTTGCCGACGTCGAGCAGAAACTGGAGCCAGCGCGGCCGAATTAATGGTGCGATCAGACTTTGGAAAACTTATGCCTCTCCGTTCGATGACAGGTTTTGCGCAGGTCAAGGGCGAACTGGTGAGCCAGGCGGAAGGGAATGGCCGGCTGTCCTTTTCGCTTTCTTTGAAATCGGTGAATCATCGTTTTCTCGATCTGCATTTTCGTTTGCCGTCAGGCTCCGATTCGATCGAGATGCACCTTCGCCGCCTGCTCAAGGAGAAGATAGGGCGCGGGCACGTAGAAGTGGCGCTGAGCCTCGAGCGCGGCGGGGGCGAACCTCTGGCGCTGAATCGTCCGCTGGTGAGCGCTTACATCGCGGCGTTTCGCGCGGCGGCCGCGGAGTTCTCCGTGCCCGCCGAACCTGATCTCAATGCGATCCTGCGCATTCCTGGCGCTCTCGATTCCGCCGGCAACGGAGTCGACGGTGCGTTGGAGACAGCGGTCATGGCAACGGTGGCGGAGGTGCTGGATCGATTGAATCAGATGCGCGAACAGGAAGGGCGCAGCATCGAGCGCGAACTTCGTGAGCGCATGGCACATCTTCGTCAGGCGGTCAACGTCGTGCAGGAACACCGGCGCACCATGCTGCACAGCTATCTTGAACGGCTGCAGGGGCGGCTCCAGGAGTTGCTGGCCGCCAATCCCGACCGCGAAAGAGTGCTGCAGGAAGCGGCTCTTCTGGTGGACCGCAGCGATGTGCAGGAAGAGGTCGTGCGCCTCGAAAATCACATCCAGCATTTCCTTGGTTTTCTGGACCAACATGGGGAAGTAGGAAAGAAGCTGGACTTTCTGCTGCAGGAAATGAATCGTGAAGCCAATACCCTGCTTTCCAAAACGTCAGGCCTGGCGGGCGAGGCGCTGAAGATCACCGAGGCCGGACTTAGCATGAAAGCGGAGATCGAGAAATCGCGCGAGCAGGTGCAGAACCTGGAATGAGTACTCCTCACAAGCCACTTGTGTATATCATCTCGGCGCCTTCCGGCTCCGGCAAATCGACGCTGGTCAATGAACTGTTGAAGAAGGTTACGGATCTTGAATTTTCAATTTCCTATACCACGCGCGCTCCACGAGGCAGCGAGATCAATGGAAGACAGTATTATTTTGTATCGCGCGAAGAGTTCGAAAAAATGATTGCGGAAGATGCGTTCCTCGAGTATGCGCAAGTGTTTGGGGAAGATTACTACGGGACGGCACGCTGTTTCCTGCAGCAGGCCGAACGACAGGGCCGTGACCTTTTGCTCGATATTGACGTGCAGGGGGCCAAACAAATCCAGGACAAGCTGCCGGACGCGGTGAGCATTTTTATTCTCCCTCCGGATCGCAAAACTCTCGAAGAGCGCTTGCGAAAGCGCAGTGAAGACAGTGCCGAAGTGATCGAGCGACGACTGGAGACAGCGACTCGTGAAATTGAGAATTACCCGCGCTACAACTACATTCTTGTAAACGATCAACTGGAAGACTCCATCAAGTTGTTGCGTGCGGTCGTACGTGGTGAACGCTTGCTGCGCGCGGGGCGTCCGCTATCGGAGGACGAAGCAAAGATTGTGGCGCTTGGAGATTGCTGCCGGCTGGCCAAGGTTGGCGACCGCCTGAAGCGGATTTTAGAATCGTTCAAGCCGCCGCGCGATTCCGGGCCGGCTTAGTCTTCGGTAACGCAGTTGAGGGCCGGTGGCCCCCACAACATTGAAATTCGTGGGAAAATAGGAGCGTAGTTCTTGGCTTCGCTGGCGGAGAACACAAGCGCATAAACTTTCGGCAATCGAAATCCTGAGTCCCGGCACAAAGGGAGAGAATCCATGAAATTGATCGAAGGCTTCGACAGCAACTACCGTTACATTCTGGTGGCGGCGCGGCGCGCCCGCCAACTGCAATCGGGAGCACCGCCGGTGGTCCAGACTAATTCCCGCAAACCATGCCGCATCGCGCAGGACGAAATACGTGCGGGAAAAGTGAAGTGGGAAATTCCTGAAACTCGCAGCGCCGCCGAGCAGGCGGCCGAAGTGCTGGATCAGGCCTTCGGGCACGATGCTTAACGCGTTGCCGTAGAGAGCGGTTTTTCGGCGAACGATGAAGGTTGCTCTTGGAGTGACGGGCGGAATCGCGGCTTACAAGGCGGCCGAGATTGTGCGACTGCTGCAGGACCGCGGGATTCGCGTGCAGGTCATTATGACGCGCGCGGCTCAGGAATTTATTCGCCCGCTCACCTTTGCAGCTCTCTCCGGTGAAAAAGTGATTACGGGAATGTTCCCTTCCAGAGGTGAGGAAGCTTCCAGTCCCGACTCCGCCAGGCTTGATTCCGCCAACCTTGATTCTGCCAACCTTGATTCTGCCATCGAGCACATCGCCGTTGCGCAGTCGATTGACGGTCTACTGGTCGCGCCGGCGACTGCCGATGTTCTGGCGCATTTCGCACAAGGCATTGCGAGCGACTTTCTGACCACGCTTTATTTGGCAACCACGGCTCCGGTTGTGGTTGCCCCGGCAATGAACGTCAATATGTGGAACCACGCGGCGACGCAGGCGAACCTGGAGACTCTGCGGCAGCGCGGGGTAAGGATCGTCGAACCGGGCGCTGGATATCTGGCCTGTGGCATGACAGGCTCCGGGCGACTCGCGGAGAATGAAGCGATTGTTGCGGCACTGCTGGAGGCGCTAGGCGCGTCGCAGGATCTTTGCGGCGAAACTGTGCTGATCACGGCTGGACCCACGCGCGAGAGGATTGATCCGGCCCGCTACCTCACGAACCGTTCCAGCGGACGCATGGGATTCGCGATGGCTGAAGCCGCTCTGCGTCGTGGTGCTCGCGTGCTTCTGGTCACAGGACCAACGGCGCTTACGCCACCGGGCGCTGCTGAAGTTACTCGAGTGGAATCGGCCGAAGAGATGAAAGACGAAGTGCTGAAACTTTTGCCGCGCGCGACAATCGTTATCAAAACTGCGGCCGTATCGGACTATCGTGCAAAGTCGGCCGCGCCACAGAAGTTGAAACGCAAAGGGCCGATCACTCTGGAACTCGAACCGACGGCGGACATTCTGAAGGAAGTTTCGCTGCGCAAGCAGACGCAGATTGTGGTGGGCTTTGCGGCAGAAACCGAGAATGTGCTCGAGAACGCCCGGCAGAAGCTCGCCGCAAAGAAACTCGACGCCATCGTGGTCAATGACGTCTCCCGCGAAGGTGTCGGCTTTGACTCCGATCGCAATGAAGTGACCATCATTACACAGGACGATGTAATGGAGGTTCCCGAGACTACGAAGTGGGAAGTTGCGCAGCGCGTGCTTGATCAAATCGTGCGGATTCGCGCGCGCCGCAAGTTGCCGGTGCGAGCCTGATCCCGGCTCCCTCTCGAACTAGCGTACAATCCCGTCGAACATCTTAAGGAGAGTGTGATGACGCAGAAGATTATTGAAGTGATTGGAACGTCGGAAGAAAGCTTTGCCAAGGCGGCGAAGGCAGCGGTGGCCGAGGCGGCAAAGACGGTGCGTGGAATTAAGTGGGCGCATGTAGACTCGCTCGACATGCAACTGGATGGAGCGAAAGTGGTGCTCTACCGGGCGACGACGAAAATTTACTTTGATGTGGAGCACTGAGCCGGTCTTTCTTCAATGGCCGGCTTCAATTGCCGGCTTCGAACCTTGCTTTCGAACTCTGGCTTCGATCTCTTGAATTCAATGGCTCAAACACTTGACCCTCAATTGAGACGTGCTCTCGCGGAGCGCGTTCGGTATTACCATGAGATGGGGATTTACGATTTCTACCGGCGCGATTTCAAGGAGGGCGGGCAATTCTCCGAGTCCACAGAAACTAAATCCCCTGCCGCCGAAATGTTTGCAGCATCTTTGTCTCGATCCGAGTTAGGACTACGAGAGGAAACGGCCGCAAGAAAATCCGCTGTCGTCCCGATCGTTGAGGAAAACATTGTCGAAATCGTTTCCCCTAAGCCGGAGTCACGAGTGGGGGATCCCGCGGCTGGGCTCAAACTGATTCGTGAAGACCTGGGCGACTGCACTCGGTGCAAACTGCACAGGCAAGGGCGCAAACAGATCGTTTTTGGAGTGGGCAATCCGCGTGCAGAGTTGATGTTCGTGGGCGAAGGGCCGGGAGCCGATGAAGACGCACAAGGCGAGCCTTTCGTGGGACGCGCCGGCCAGTTGCTGAACAATATGATCAAGGCAATGGGCCTTCGGCGAGAAGATGTATACATCGCGAATATCGTAAAGTGCCGTCCGCCGGGTAATCGCCAGCCGGAACGGGACGAATGCGAAACCTGCTCGCCGTTTCTCATGCGGCAAATTGCGACGATACAGCCGAAAGCGATTGTTGCGCTGGGCGCGACTGCAGCGAAAAATCTGCTGGCGATGAATGCCCCCATGTCTGAGCTGCGCGGCCGCTGGTATGACTTCAAGCCAGCCGGTAGTGACCCTGCATGGCCGGGCGCTCGCCTCGCGGTCACGTATCACCCGGCATTCCTGTTGCGCGATCCGCGGCAAAAGGGCGAGGCGTGGAAGGATCTGCAGATGGTGATGAAGTATCTGGGAATTGAGCCACCGAAAAAAGCCGACGAATAGGATTTGCGGCAAGTACGATATTTCAGCGCCAACCGACGGGCGGCAGGAGTTGTTGTAACGCGCAAAGCGAGAATCTTCGTTCCTGATGACGCCGCGAGTCTCGTCCCTTCCACTGTAGGTTATGCTTCCAATCAATGCCAGAATTTTGCGACGTTGCCTTGCCCGTACCGCTCGACATGGTCTTTACCTACCGTGTTCCTGCTGACGCCGTGCCTGTTGTTGGCGGGCGCGTGCTGGTGCCCTTTCGCCAGCAGCGGCTGACGGGCATCGTGGTTGAAGTTCACGATCGCGAGCCCTCGGTCACCATCAAATCGATTTATAGCGTACTCGATGTTGCTCCCGTTCTCGATGAACAGCTGCTGCGTCTCGGCCGCTGGATTGCCGATTACTATCTCGCGCCGCTCGGCGAAGTGTTCCGCACCATGTTGCCGCTGAACGCGGAGTTCAAGCGCGACGCCGCCTATCGTATTACTGCGGAGGGCAGGATGGCGCTTCATCTGGCGGGGATGACGGGATCGCCGGCACGCTCGCGACGGACGCCAGAGGAGCAAGCGGCCGAGTTCCGAGTGCTGGATTATCTTGCGTCGCAGGAATCCGCGCCGGGGCAAGTAATTCAGGTCCGCGAAGAGGCGCTACGCTCTTCTGCGCGTATCTCCAAAAAAACATTGGGCGGGATGGTGCGGAAAAAGTGGCTGGTGCGCCAAGACGTTTCCGCCGTCCGCGACGCCACGCGGACCATCAAGATTGCGCTGCTGAAATCCGCTGAAGGAAAGTTAAACGATAATCAGCGGAAGCTGGTTGAGACGCTCGTTGCGTCGGGTGGACGCGTTTCTCTCGATGCACTGCAAGCGCTGGAAGTGCCACGAACGACCTTGAGCACGCTAGTGAAACGCGGCCAGGTTGCAATTATTGAAGAACCTGCGGCATTTTCTATTTCTAGCAGCAAGCCACGGCCGCGGCGTCCTGAATTCGATTTCAACCCGGCGCAGCAATCCGCTCTGAATCGCATTCGTGAAGCGGTGGAAGCGCGAAAGTTTTCTGGCGTTCTTCTGCATGGCGTCACCGGGTCGGGCAAAACCGCCGTTTATCTGGCGGGCATGCGTGCAGTCCTCGAGGCGGGCCGCTCCGCGATTCTGCTGGTGCCGGAGATCGGCCTTACGCCTGCGGTTGCGGCTGATTTGCACCAGATTTTCGGCGACGAGGTCGCCATTCTGCACTCCGCGCTCTCTGATAAAGAGCGCGCGCAACAGTGGCATCGTATCAAGAATGGTGAGGCGAGGATGGTGGTCGGAACACGCTCGGCGGTGTTTGCGCCTGTTGCCGACTTAGCGCTGATCATTGTTGACGAGGAACATGACTCGTCCTACAAGCAAGAGGAGACGCCGCGCTATCACGCCCGCGATATTGCCGTGGTGCGCGCCAAGATGGCGGACGCCGCCGTTGTGCTTGGTTCGGCAACGCCATCGCTCGAGTCGTATTTCAATGCGAAGAAAAATAAGTATGCGTTGATCGAACTGCCCGATCGCGTGCAGGAGCGCGCCCTGCCGGAAGTCGAGATCATTGATATGCGTCAGGAATTTCAGGAGACCGGCCAGGAGCAGGTCATTTCGCGGAAGCTAGCGGCGGAAATCAAGGAGCGGTTCGAGCGCAAAGAGCAAGTGATGGTGCTGCTCAATCGGCGCGGGTATTCGCCTTTAGTATTGTGTCGGACTTGCGGCAAGACGCTCGAATGCCAGAACTGTGCCATCGCCCTTACCCATCACAAGCGCGAGCATAAGATGGTTTGCCACTACTGCGGTTACACGGCGCCCGTGCCCAAAGCCTGCGTGCATTGTGGCAGCGAGTATGTGTATTTTCTCGGCACGGGTTCAGAGAAGCTGGAAGAGTTGCTGCACGGCATGTTTCCGCAGGCGCGTATCGCGCGGCTCGATCGCGATACGGTTCGGGGACACGAAGATTTCGAGCGCACTCTGAACGCGCTGAACGAAGGCGAACTCGATTTGCTCGTGGGCACGCAAATGATCGCGAAGGGCCACGACATTCACGGCGTCACATTGGTAGGTGTGGTGGGAGCGGACAGTGCGCTGGGATTGCCCGACTTTCGCGCTGCCGAGCGCACGTTTCAATTGCTTACGCAAGTTGCGGGAAGAGCGGGGCGTGGGCAGACTCCGGGCAAAGTTGTTCTGCAAACTTATTTTCAGGACCACTATGCGGTGCAATATGCGGCCCGCCACGACTTCAGCGGATTTTATGAAAAAGAATTGCGCTTCCGCAGTTGGATGCATTATCCGCCTTACTCCGCGCTGGCAAACGTGCTCGTGCGCAGCGACAAACTTGACGACGCGCTGCGGTGGTCAGGAACGCTAGGAAAATGGTTCGAGCAGACTCGCCACGAAGGTGTATGCGTGCTTGGCCCAGCCTCGGCTCCTATCATGCGCCTGAAGCGAGACTACCGTTACCACTTCGTGCTGAGGTCACCCAGCCGCGAAAAATTGAACGCAACGCTGCGCGCTATGCTGGCCTATGCCGCGCAGCAGAAAATTCCGCGTACGCAGGTGATTGTGGACGTGGACGCGCTTTGGCTGATGTAAGGCCTATTTCACGGCAGCGACGTGTCCTCGAATTACAACCACGGACGCTGCGGGCAGATCATACATTGCATCATTGGTTGCATTCTGCGTGGCATGAAGAATTGGTCCGTCGGGATCGGCCCACCCCTTGATATTGGTCACGATCGTGGGTTGTGCTGCAGATTCCGCATGCGCCATGAAGCGGGTTTGCCCCGGATGCCATTGATACTGTCCGCTGCCGAAAGTTGAGATTTCGACCTGCCCTGAAAATGTGCTCGCTCTATTCGCGAGTCCGTCGAATCGAATTCGAACTTTGTGCGCATTCTGCTGGTCGCGATTGACCGCCATCACCGCCCAGGTTCCATCGGGACGCTTTACCGCATAAGCCGTGACCAATGCGTGACCAGCGCCGTCCTGCACGTCGCTTTTCGCGGCAAACACCTGGTGATCGCTGCCATCGGGCTGGACCCACTCCAGATTGATCAACTGCGCCACGAAGAACTGCGCCAGCGGTTGCTGTATCTGATAGTTGGCGTCGATGGTAAACATGCCGAATGTTCCCGGCGAACCATTGCAACCCGGCTCCATGTGGAGCGGCAGATAGTGGAAGAAATAAACCGCATTGCCGCCCGAATTCAGGAATGACCCAATGTAATCGGCCAGCCAAATGCCGGCGAAGATATCCTGGAAAGTTTCACTTGCGCCGGAAGAAAGATTTCCTTCGGTGATGAACATGGGCATATCCCTGGGGATTCCGTCGTCATGCCAAATCTGCATGATGTGGCTCACCAGTTCGGGCTCGTCGTAAAGCACGCCCCAGGGAGAGCGGCAGGGATCGTAGGGATAATGTTCAAACGAAAAAAAGGCGAGATCGCTCATGCGGCCATGCTGCTTCAGGTAATCGACGAAGCGTGCCGTCCACGAAACTTTTCCATTGTCGTCCGGCCAGACTTCGATGTCTGTATTCACTCCCTGGAATGAGGGGCCACCGAGCTTCACTGTCGGATCCACGCGATGAATGGCAGTAGCCCACTGCAGGTAGAGCGCGGCGTAATCTTCCGGAAGCATGTCCTGACCGTCGGCTTCTTCGCCCATCTCCACATAGGAAATCGGGTAGCCCCGCCTTTTTAAATACGCAATCTCGGCGGCTGCGTTATCGGGAGTGTCATAGAGCAATGCGATCGGCACCATCGCTGGAAGCCCGCGCGTAACGCCGCTGGTAAAGAAAAGATCGAATCCTACCTGCGCCTGCTTGGTTGATCCCAAGTCCGATGCATGATGCCAAGGGTCAACCGACGAGCAATACGTCGCGGTCTGCTCCTGGTCAGGGGTGTGGCGCAGGATGTCATGAAATGCACCGTCTTCCGTTTGGGTGCCGAGGTAGAGTTCGCGAATCGCATAGCCTACGCAATTTCGTGGATCGGAGGGCCCGTCGGCATCGCAAGTGTTCGATGACTCGGTCATCCAAATCCGCACGAACCTTACGGGCATTGGACTCCCGCTCAAGCGAATGGTTGCCGTGCCGCCTTTCGAATCTCTAATCGCGCCTTGCGGAAACGTCTGCCACACTCCACGTGTGACTGCTTTGATGGGATCGTTGCCCGTCCAGTACTGCACGACGTAGCGCCGGGCATAGGGCTCTCCCCATGCGATGCGGATCGTGTCGACTTGCTGCATCTGCGCCATGTCCATGATTACCCACTGTGGATGGAGCGCATCGCCTTCTCCGGTGAAGCGTTGTGTGAGATACGGATTGCTTTTCCAGAAGGTGTTCAGGTCGCCATCGGTGAGGCGCGAGAAGCCGACGTTATCGGTGCCGTCATTGCGGGTGAATCCGCGGCGCGGCAATGGATAGCCATAGGAATAGCGAATGGTTTCTGTGGGAGTCGCCGATCCGGTGAAGTATCCTTTGCCGTTGGCGTCGCGAACGTCGCTCCATGTGCCTTGCGGATTCCAGTGCCAGGCCTCGACTGCGAGTTCCGTGTTCTGGCGATAGCTGACCGGTTGCCAGCCGGAAGTCAGAGTTTTTTCCAGCGTCGGCTGCAACAAATCTTTGTCGATGGCTTCTACTGAGATGCGATCCACGCCCGCGCCAAGCGTTTCCTTGGGGACAAAATGATTTGTGGGATGGGAGGTGTCGACCTCGATGGTTTGAGTTGCTGCATATGTGCGGAGGAAAAGCAATATGGGCAATACGGCGAGGAAAGTGGTTGTCTTTTTCAAAACCAGAGACCTCCGTTCTTCAATTAAATCGATTGAATGAAGGAGTATACGAGAAAAAAGGGTCTCGGGCTAATGGTTTGAAGTGGATATTGGAGTCGATTTTCTGCAACGACACGCAAGTTAAAACTCTAGCGGATATGAAACATGTGCCGCATCGCCTGCGGGGGCGGAAGAATTTCTCGCAGGGAAGCATGCGCCATGGGCGCCGGAATGATGGTGAGCAGCAGCATCAGTAGCGCGACGACCGCCAACCATGTTCGCGCTCCTGAGACCTGCGGCCGCTCCGCCACTTGCGGATGCCGCAAGCTGCTTAGCTGGAGAAGAATGGCCCAGATCAACCATCCTGTCCACAGAAAGTACGCCATCGGAAGAAGAATAAGAATGGTCAGGCGCGAGATGACCTTGTGCGCGCGAGGGGCTATGGAGAAGATGATGTGTCCGCCATCGAGTTGACCGCCGGGCAGCAAATTGAGCGAAGTGGCGAGCATTCCAACCCAGGCTGCAATCGCAGTGGGATGCAGCAGTACGCGTTCGAGTGGAAGCGCAGCGGCACCGTGGATCAGACCGGTGGAGGCCAGCAGGTGGTGCACCACGTGAAAAATCAATGGATATCCAAGTTCATAGTCAAGGCCGCCCGGAACGAAGTGCATGGGCTTTGACCATGCAAGGGATGCGATGAGCACGCCGAAAGCGACTACAAAGCCGGCGATGGGACCGGCGATTCCAATATCGAACAGGGCGGTACGGGAACGAATCCGCGACTTAATGAGAATGACCGCCCCCATGGTTCCGATGGGAGTGGGCACGGGAATAAAAAAGGGCAGCGTCGCGTAGACCCCGTATCGGCGGCAATACAGGTAGTGGCCCATTTCGTGAGCCATGAAAAACAGCATCAACGTGGCCATGAAAGGCACGCCGCCCAGGAGTCTCTGAGGATGTGAGAATGCCCAGCCGACGGGAAAAAAAGAAACCGAGTCGTCGTTGGCGGAGAGCGTCGGCAGGCCATGCTGAAACCGGTATTCCATGCGCGCGCCCATTACCAAGGTGGTGAAGCAGGTCGCCAGGAGCAGCAAGATGTGGAGCCAGTAGCGTGGCTTCGGCGGAGATGGCACCCATTGCGGCATGGACCGAAAGTATTCGAGGGTAGGGGATGCTGGGGGAGGCGTAGTTTCCGACATGCGATTATCGGCCTGGCGATCTTTTCGAGGCTTCCTTAGATGCTACTACGATTGGCGCGACCACAGGCGGAGACTATTCGCGCACGGTAACGCCAGAGGAAATTCCGCAGAGCCTCCGGAACTGAGGGCGGAGGCGGCGAGCCAGCCATTCCTCAGTCGATGGACTGCAGCTCTTTGCCGGGTTTGAAGCGCACCGCCTTGCCCGGAGGAATCGACACTTCGGCACCGGTGCGTGGGTTGCGTCCGATGCCAGTCTTGCGGGGGCGCACGTTGAACACGCCGAATCCTCGCAGTTCAATGCGATTGCCGCGGGCCAGCGATTGCTTCATGCTGTCGAAGACGGTTTCCACAGCCAGCTCAGCTTTAGTCTTGGTGATGCCAGTTCTGGCCACCACTTCGTTGATGATGTCGAGCTTAATCACGAACGGCTCCCGAGTGCGATCTAAGGTTCATGCTTCAAGTTATTGATGCTATGGGAGATAAGGGAGATTGTCAACCGGAGCATCTGTACCGTAAACTGACAGGCACTTTCAAGCAACAGTGTTTTGTCATCCCGAGCGGAGTTGATCGCCAGGAGGGCGGTCATGCGGAGGCGAAGGATCCCCACCAGGACGACAATCTCTCCTCGGGCAGCCGGACACTACTGCTGAATTTAACGATTAATTCTGTATTTCTCAATTCCGTGCCTCTTAATTCTCTACTTCAAGGAGCTCCATGCTGAAGAGTGACCGCTGGATTCGCAAGACCGCCCGCGAACATGACATGATCAACCCTTTTTCCGAGAAGCAAGTACGCGAAGGCGTAATCTCTTACGGCCTATCATCTTACGGATACGACTTGCGGGTGGCGGATGAGTTCAAGATTTTCACGAATGTTAATTGCACCATCGTCGACCCTAAGAATTTTGACGAGAAATCCTTTGTCACGGTGCGGACGGATATATGCATCGTGCCACCGAACTCGTTCGCGCTGGCCCGTTCCGTGGAATATTTCAAGATCCCTCGAGACATTCTTACTATTTGCGTGGGCAAGAGCACTTATGCGCGCTGCGGCATCATCGTAAATGTGACTCCGTTCGAGCCAGAGTGGGAGGGCTTTGTTACGCTCGAGATATCGAACACCACCCCGCTGCCGGCGCGCATTTACGCCAACGAAGGGCTGTGCCAGATTCTGTTTTTCCAGTCGGATGAGGTCTGCGAGACCAGCTACGCGGATCGCAAGGGAAAGTACCAGTCCCAGCAGGGCATTGTGCTGCCGAAATTGTAAGAGAAAGAAAACGTGAGGCTAAAAGGCTACGAGCAGGAAAGCCGCCTAGCGCCGATTCTCCTCTTCCTTGAACATGTATTTGATGGCGGGCTTGTAGATCATCAGATTCGGGCCGCCGTCCTCGCGGACCACCTTGATGCAGCTTTTGTCGTACCACTCAATGATGCCGTGAACTTCCTCGCCATCGCGCAGCACGATGACCATCGGGGTGCGGGACTGCATCTGCTTCTGATAATAAAAATTCTCGGCATTGGTCTGCTCCGGCGGAGCCGACTTTCTTCCGCCAGCGGAACTGGCGGACCGGTCGTTGCGGTCGCCGCGATCGAATCCTCGATCTTGCCCGCGATCGGGGCCGCGTTCCGGACGCTCATGCCGGTCCCGGCGTTCCGCCATCTGCATGTGGCTGGAGCTGTGATTTGAATTGTGGTTGCCGTGGTTGTGGTCGGCGCGCGACAGTGCAGGCCGGATCAGCTTGCGGTTGGCAAAATTGTCGCGGTCGTCGACCGGCTTGGCGGGGATTGGATCCATCGTGTCTTTCATAGTGGCGCTGCTCCTGCACACTCATTAGCGCAAACTGCATCGTCGCAGAGGCCTTGGAAAGTATTTACAAAGGCGTGAAATTTCATTAAACGTACCACAGGAGTTCTTCCGTGACAATGATACTGTCGTGCCAGTACGGGGTAGTTTAGTCACACGGGCCGCGGAAAATTGATGCCTTTGTGAGCATAATTTAATGCGTGCTCCTCATATCCATGCCTCTGCGTTCCCGGCCAGCCCAGGTGACCGCCGCGACCAACGTAGCCACAATGACTACGGTCCATGCGAGGACCGGGGGATACTGGCCGTGATAACGGTTTTCCACCAATTTTGCCTGAATCACGACGTTACGCGAGGAAAGCAGATTTCCGAGCTGATAAGCAAACCCAGGAAAGGTTCCTCGCACGGCGGAGGGAGAAAGTTCATTCAGATGGGCTGGAATCACTCCCCAGGCACCTTGCACCATGAATTGCATCAGAAAACCGCCTAGCGCGAGCATGGGAACGGTATGCGAGTACGCCCACAGAGGGATGAGGGGAATGGCGAGGAGAGCGGCGATTACAATGGCACGGCGTCGGCCGATCTTTTCGGACCATGTGCCAAACAGAATCCCGCCCAGCAAGGCTCCAATATTAGCAACGACGGAGATGAACATGACCGTCTTAGGATCGAACTGATGGCCTTTGGTTAAGAATGTCGGATAAAGATCCTGTGTCCCGTGGCTGAAAGAATTAAAGGCAAACATCAGTACTACCAGCAAAAGAAAAGTGCTGAAATAACTCAGAATATCCTTCTTTAGGCCTCTCTCCGCTGTCCGCGAAACCCGGCCCTCCAGCCATGCCGGGGACTCATCCACCTGGGTGCGAATGTAGATCACCAGAAAGGCGGGCAGGGCGCCGATCACAAACATCCCGCGCCAGCCCACAAAGCGGAATGCAGTTCCAAAGACCAGGGCCGCCATCAGATAGCCAACCGCATAGCCTTCCTGCAATAACCCGGAGAAAAATCCACGTCCTTCAACCGGCAGCGTTTCGAATGCCAGGGCCGCGCCTACGCCCCATTCTCCCCCCATGGCGATTCCAAATAGCGCGCGCGTGATCAGGAAAACCTTCATGGAGGGAGCGAATGCCGAGGCAAGTTCGAATACCGAATAGGCAACGATATCGACCATCAGCGTGACCCGCCGGCCATAGCGGTCGGCCATCAGTCCGAAGAGAAATGCGCCCAACGGACGAAACGCCAGAGTGATAAAGATTGCTTCTGCCACCGCTGAAATTCTAGTCTGGAATTGCGTGGCGATGGCGCTGAGGCAGAAGGTCAGAATGAAGAAATCGAAAGCATCCAGAGACCAACCCAGAAAACACGCGATGAAGGTGTTTCGTTGCACCGGTGTAAGCCTGCGAAAATGGCCGAGAAACTCCATCTATCCTCCGCATTTGCACGAGTGCCAGCTCGCGAATCGTCCCTTTTCTTGCGAAACGGCAACAGTGAGTTGTAGATCACAAGTCCGTGTGGCGCAAGTCGCAAAATGGTTTTCGCCCGGCGAAACCGGGTCTGCGGGGATTGCTTTCGCCGAAGCAACGACCGAGTAACGTCTCAAGATGGCGGGCTCAAAATCCGGAGAGTGCTAACATTGTTTTTCAACCAACAACCGGAAATCATCAATCAACAATTCTCACCCATGCCCGAACTTGATGCTCCCCAACGCCAGGCAACCGACTCGCTGATGCTGACCGGGTTCTGGTATCGCGCTGTGCCGGCGGACCGCGTCCACCGTAATCAACTGCATAAGGCGACGCTGCTTGAGATTCCGCTTGTGATTGGACGCGATCGCGCTGGACATGCCTTCGCGCTGCGCGATGCCTGTCCGCATCGCGGCATGCCGCTCAATGGCGGGCAGTTCGATGGAGAGAATATCGAGTGCCCTTACCACGGCTGGACGTTTGATGCGCATAACGGACAATGCCAGCTGATTCCTTCGCTCACTTCCGATCAGCACTTGAGAGTGGACCGCATCTACGCCGGCAGCTATCCCTGCGAAGAGCAGGATGGTTTTATCTGGACCTACATCCCCGACCCCGGCCCTCCAGGCGCCGGATTCAGTAAACGGGACGAAGCTCCGGAGGCCGCCCCGCAGATCCAAAAATTCAGCGAAAAGTATAAGCTTGCTTACCTCACTGCCGTCATGCCGGTGAGCATTGATCACGGCATCATCGGACTGATGGATCCGACCCACGGACCGTTCGTCCATCAGGCTTGGTGGTGGCGCAGCCGCCACAGCATCCACGAAAAAAAGAAAAACTTTGAGCCGATTCCCAACGGCTTCCGTATGAGCGCGCATACTCCCAGCTCAAACTCAGCACCCTATAAGCTGTTGCGCCTCTATGCCGACGCCGACACCATCACCACGACGATCGATTTCTCTCTGCCCAACCTGCGTAGCGAAACCATCCGGGCAGGGAAGTATTGGTTTTCGTCGCTCACCACGGTAACGCCGATCACTCGCAATCAATGCCGCATCGACGTGGTTGCAGCCTGGAACCTGTTTCGCTGGCTGCCTTTCGGGCCGGAGTTGCTGAAATTCGTCTTTGCCAAATTCGTGGAGCAGGACCGCCGCACCATGGAACTGCAGGCTGAAGGATTGAAGCACAATCCGCATCTCATGCTGATTGATGACGCAGACCGTCCCGCCAAATGGTACTTCCAGCTAAAAGCCGCATATTTGGAGGCCAAGCGAACCGGCGGCGAGATGAAGCATCCGATGACTGGGCCCATCACGCTCAAGTGGAGAAGTTAGGACGCGCGGAGAAGGAGAGACCTGTGGCGCGGTGCTCTTGCTCCCCCCGATCACTTAAATCTGGCCAACTCCGTTCTTACCAGATGATCTTGAGCCCGTCGTATGCCCTAAACTTTTCGTCCGAGGTGACTACGGGTATACCTTCGGAAAACGCCTGAGCAATAATTTGCCGATCGAAGGGATCGCTGTGGTGAGGCGGCAATTCGAATAATTGAAAAGCGTGCTCTGCAGTGAACGGCAAAATACGCACGTCCATGTCGTATAGCGCCTGGCGTGCGCTCTCCGCTGAGAAGTTTAACTTTCCCAAAGCTGCTTTTATGGCGATCTCGCTAAGTGAAACTGAACTCAACTCGCGAACGTTGTCCGGTTGCTTCAAGACGGCGAATGCGCGCTTGCCAAGGCGATCCGGAGCTTCAACGGAGAAGATCAAAGCCATCGTGTCCAGGAGCACGCGCACCTATTCGGATTCTCGCAGGAGGTCTTCTACTTCTTCATCGGTCATCGGCTTCCACCAGTCCTGATCGAGGACTTCGATCTTCCCCTTCAAGGTCCCAAACATCGGCTTCTTCCGCTGGGACTTGGCAGTGCGCACAATATCCACCACCGGAGCGCCCCGGCGGCAAATGGTCACCGGTTCGCCGTTTTCCACCGCCTTGATCAACTCCGGCAACTTGTTCTTAGCATCGGCTACGCTGACTTTCATATATAAAATCATGATAGCTATCTAAGATAGCTATGTCAATCGACAGTCTGCGCCAGTTTGCACTCCGGCCTCACCGCAGAGTTCGAATCCAGCCAGTGAAGGTAGCTCTCCATCGCATGCCAGCACACCAGGCTCTTTTTCGTGAACGGGTCCGAATCAAAAAGAGATTCCGCATCCACGTGAACGTAATCGAGCACCACCGGAACGTGCGGCGGCAGCTTCGGCACGAGATCGTGCTGGTTCGCAATGCGCCACGAATTGATCGGGAGAGAATCGAAGAGCCGAACAAACTCTTTTGTGCCCACGCGCGGCGAAGCAAAGGTGCACAACGTGCTGATGTCAAACTTTTTCTTGCTGGCATTTTCCATGACAAAGAGCGTCGTAAGGGCGCCACCAAGACTATGCCCGGTCACGACTGTCGGCCGGGTTCTCCGCCCTTCGCCAGCTCTCGGAGCCGCGCCGCGCTCGACTTCCCGGGTGATTGCCAGTTGCTCCAGTTGGTCGGCGAACGATCCGCTGAACGTTTCCGAAGCTGCTTGCGCAGCCGCCTTCGGCGAGGGCTCGCCGGGCAGCTTGCGCCTGATCACCTTGAGCGTGCTGTAAATCTTGTCGAAGCCGCATGCCACGTACCCAGCTTTCGGCACCTGCCGAAACGAAACCGGAATAGCAAACGCGTCATCGAACCATTCGATCGCATGCTCGGTGCCGCGAATCGCGATTATCCGCGAGTCCGGATTAGCATTCTCGCGCACCACGATTCCATAGAACTTCGGTTCAACGATGTTGAGGATAAAATCCGACATGTGGATCCACGCGCCCAATTCCCAACCGTCGGGAATGCCCGCGGGCTCAGGCCGCAGCGGATCAGCGCCTTGTGGATCTAAGAACATGGAATATGCGGCCTGCACGAACTGGCCATAGAAAAACGCTGCTTTCGGATCGAGTATCTGGCCCATGAGATCCTCCTCGAAATTCGCGGCAAGAGCTGCGCGAATGAGTGAATTGAAACGGGGCCCTTTGGAACTAGAAACAGCGAAGGATTCTTCCGCCGGACCAACTCTACTGCAACAGACTATTCATTCTCTGGCGGACTGGCCAACCACTCCATGGCGTCTTCCCGGGTTTTGAAGGTTGGCAGCTCCCGTTGTGAGAACGTCTTGAAGTGTTCATAGTAAACGTGCGGCAAACTCTCCGTTCCCACCCACGCCGAGCGCTTTACATAGGGACGATCGAGCACCAGAACCTCCTTGATGCGTGTCGCGACCGCTTTGTCAATTTCCGCGCCATTAATGTCCACCAGCGTGAGCACCGATCCCGGGGCGTGGCGCGAGATGTCGGCGCGGATCAGGTCGAGCAATACGAGCAACTCTTTCGCCGCGCAGTGCGTGAGGTCGATGAGGAAGATAGCGTGGCCCTTGTGCTTGATAAATCGCAGGCGTTCTTCCGCGGATTTTGCGTCGATGGTCATGCCAGCAGCGACTCCACCACCTCGTAAGCCCCGGCCAGCGCCGTATCCAGGGCCGCAGGATCTTTTCCGCCAGCTTCCGCCAGGTCGGGCCGGCCTCCGCCTTTGCCGCCAACTTTCTGTGCGACTGGCCCGATCACTTTGCCAGCCTGTACGCGGCTTGTAAGGTCTTTGGTGACGCCCACGATGAGCGAAACATTTCCATTCGACGCCGAGCCGAGTACCACCACGCCGGAGCCGATCTTATCGCGCAGTTGATCAATCAGAGTGCGCATCTGTGCACGCTCCAGATTGTCGACGCGATGCGCGAGAACATTCACACCCTTCACTTCTCTCACTTTGTCGCCAATGTTTGCCGTGCTCGACGAGGCCGACTTCATACGAGCCTGATCGAGTTCCCGCGCCAATCGCTTGTTCTCGGCGTCTTTCTTTTCCATTTCCAGCCGCAATGCATCGACGAGAGACGCAACGTCTGAATGTGCAGCAACGCTGGCGACAAAGTTTTCAAGCTGATGATCCTTGCGGAAATGCGCCAGCGATCCCTCGCCTGAAACCGCTTCAATGCGCCGCACGCCCGACGACACGCTGCCTTCCTTCAGAATCTTGATCAGGCCAATCTCGCCGGTCGCTCCCGTGTGCGTGCCGCCGCAAAGCTCGGTCGAGAAATCCCCGATGCGCACCACGCGCACCTTGTCGCCGTATTTTTCTCCGAATAGCGCCATGGCATGATACTGGTTTATCGCTTCGTCGATGGGCACGTCGGTGATGGTCTCGACGATCTGGTTGCGCAGCACTTCCTTGTTGATGATGTCTTCGATATCCTGAAGTTCTTCGTCGTCGACGGCGGTGAAATGTGAAAAGTCAAAGCGCAGATGATTCGGCGCCACTAGCGAGCCCGCCTGCTTCACATGCTTGCCCAAAACCTCCCGCAGTCCAGCGTGGAGCAGATGCGTGGCGGTGTGATTGCGCATGGTGGAGCGGCGAACGTCGGCATTCACGACTGCATCGACTCTTTCACCGACGCGGATTGGCTGCTTGGCAACGACCTGATGCGCCCGTACTCCCTGAATCGGCGAATAGCATCCGGTTACTTCGGCGACGATCGTGTTGTGATCATCGCTACAGAACCATCCTTTATCGCCTACTTGGCCGCCGGAGTCGGCATAGAACGGCGTGTGGTCGAGAATAACCTCGCCTGATTCACCAGGAACGAGCTCCTTAGTCTCGATTCCATTGCGAATGAGTGCAAAGATCATCGCAGGCCAGAATCTAGTCGACTCGTACCCAATGAACACTGACTGCTTTTGGTAGTTGGGAACTATAGTCCCCAGCACAGAAGGATCGACTCTGGTCTTCAGATCCTGATATGCGGGATTCGCGGTTTGCTTCGCCGCTCCTTTCCAGGAGGCGCGGGCGCGGGTACGTTGCTCTTCCATCGCAAGATCAAAGCCGGCCGAGTCAAAAATTATGCCTGCGTCCCGGCACGCATCCTCAATGAAATCCTTGGGTAATCCGAACGTATCGTATAGCCTGAAAGCTAGCGTTCCATTGTATGTCGCGCTTTTGCCGAGTTCTCTGAGGGCGCTGAGACTCGCTGCTGTTGATGGAGGAACGAAGGCTGAGGGAGCATTGGCGAGCAATGCATCAATTGCGTCAGTAGGCTCGCCGTGCATTTTCAGGTATTGCTTAACCTGCAGAAGTTCTTGGTCCAGTAGATTTCGCAACGCCTCGAAAGCCGCTTGGCTCAAATCGGTGTTCAGGAGCTTCAGGCCCTCGTCGATTGTATGGCTGAATCGCTGTTCTTCTGCAGATACAACATCTGCGACGTGTTTTGACCTTTCACGTAACTCCGGATACGCGTCCTGCATAAGATTGCGAACAGCGAAGACCATCTCGTGCAAGAACGGCCTCATCTGTCCTAGTAGGCGTCCATGCCGGATGGCGCGGCGAATGATTTTGCGGAGAACGTACCCACGCCCCTCATTCGAGGGCAGCACTCCGTCCGAAATCAGAAACGTCGCCGCGCGCGAGTGGTCGGCGATCACTCTGAGGGAAGCAGCTGACTTGTGGCCGGGAGAGCCTGCCGAGCTTTGCTCGGCCGCACGGCCGGGGGCGGCCATGCCCACATGGACTTTGCCCTCCTCCACTCGTGTGGGGACAGCCGCCCTCGGCTGTCTGGCGGAGCGAAGCTCCGCAGTGCCGGCACCCTTTCCTAATGTTAATTCTGCCGCCCGCTCGATCAGCGGAATGAATAAGTCAGTATCGTAATTCGAAATCACGCCTTGCAGCACCGCTGCCACACGCTCCAGACCCATCCCCGTATCGATCGACGGCTTGGGCAGCGGATTCAGTTTGCCGCTGGAATCGCGGTCGAACTGCATGAACACCAGATTCCAGATCTCGACATACCGACCGCAATCGCAGGGGAACCGGCAGTCCACATGACCAAGCTCGGAGGCAGCCGGGCCCATGTCGTAATGAATCTCGCTGCAGGGGCCGCACGGGCCGGTATCGCCCATCTGCCAGAAGTTATCTTTCAAGCCACCGTCGAAAATCCGCTCTTTCGCCACTCCTTGCGCGACCCACAGATCGTAGGCTTCAGTGTCGCGCGAAACCGGCATGGGCTCGCCCGAGCCTTCGAAAATCGTCACATACAGCTTGTCTTGGTCGATCCCGAACCAATCTTTCGAGGTAATCAGCTCCCAGGCATAGGCGATGGCGTCTTTCTTGAAGTAATCGCCGAAAGAAAAATTGCCCAGCATCTCGAAGAAGGTGTGATGGCGGTTGGTGAAGCCTACATTTTCCAGATCGTTGTGCTTGCCGCCGGCGCGCACGCACTTTTGTGAGCTGGTCGCGCGCGAGTAGTCGCGCTTTTCCAGTCCTAGAAAAACGTCTTTGAACTGGTTCATGCCGGCGTTGGTGAACAGCAGCGTGGGATCATTCGCCGGCACTAGGGACGACGAATGCACCTCTCTGTGACCCTTCTGGATGAAGAAGTCGAGAAATTTGCGGCGGATTTGAGAGCCAGTCAGCATTTGGGTGAGCGCGACAGCCAATTCTAAATGAAAAATTAAACCAGAACAGCCGAGGAGGGCCCTAATACCATTGCCTCACCACCGAAAAAAAGGCCACGCAGCGCTTGCCGCGTGGCCTGAATGCAAATTTCGCGGTGCTCTATTTCATATCGTCGCCGACCTTTTTCATTTCATGGCCGGTGTCCTCGGTGCCCTTCTTCACTGCGCTGCCTGTCTTCCTGGCGGCCTTGCCAGTATCTTTCGCAGTGTCCTTGGCAACTACTTTCGTTTCGTGCCCAGTCTTGTCAACGGCTGTCTTCGTCGCGTGTCCAGTGGTCTTCGCCGCTTTGTCAGTGCCTTTCGCGGTGTCCTTGGCTACTACTTTCGTTTCGTGGCCCGTTTTGTCAGCTGCTTCTTCGGTTGCATGGCCGGTTTTCGTGGCGGCCTTCTTGGTGTCGGTGCCAGTATCCTTGGCGGTTTTCTTGACGTCTGAGCCAACATCCTGAGCCAGCGCGAACGGCACGGCGCTGAGCAACAGGGCAGCCAGAATTGCTTTCAAGCTAATTTTCATAGTGCCTCTTCAGGAGCGGAGATTGGGAACGGCAGGAGTATGCAACATCGAGGTGGCATTTGCCAAGCATGCCTTTTAAGCAATTTCGCCGTCCAAGGAGGTCAAAGTCTCTTCGTCGACATCCCAGCTCTTCAGAATAGTGAAGATCGTCTTCGTGCCGAAGCCGGCGCGAGCCAGCTGACGGAAGATCCGCGCGGTCGCTTTTTGATCCTTCGGCTTTGCCATGCGTTTCTTTCGCAAATATTCGCGGGCCTGCTGTTCCTCGCTTATGCCCTCGAAAGCCGCATTCACGGCCTTGTCGATCACGTCGCCGTGCACGCCTTTCACTTTCAGCTCGGTGACCACGCGCATGCGGCCGAATTTCTGATTGTCGCGCCTGAGTGAGGAGAAGTAGGAAGCGTATTGGGAGTCATTCAAATATCCGCGATCTTTAAGCCGGCGGATCACCAGTTCAATCAAGGTTTGGCCGTATTCAGATTCGGCATCCTCGACACGCGCGCGGAACAGTCGCTTCAGTTCTGCCACCGTGCGCATGCGCCGCGCCAGGGCGCCCACGGCATATTCGTAGAGTTCCTCTTCGGAGTACGACCGCTTCTTCGGCCGCGAAAACGGCATGGCTAACGATAGCGCAATGAACACGGGAGGGTAAAGAGAGGAGCGGCTTCCCGCCGGCTTCCCCCGGAAGCCAAAAAGTGGGAGCCGATTTCTACCGGCCGCCGAAGCCAGCCGACTGCATGGACTGCCTTGAAATATCCGCAGTGGATGCGATGCCCTGCATGCGGAGCTTGAAGTCGTCGGCGTTCGAGGCATTCTCCAGAGCGGTTTCGTAATTCACCAGCCCCGCCTGGAACAAGTCCCACAACGACTGATCGAAAGTTTGCATGCCGTATTGCGACGTACCGGCGGCGATGGCTTCGCGAATCGAACGCGTTTTTTCGGGTACGAGAACGCACTCACGGATGAAGGCCGTATTGATCATGACCTCGACCGCGGGCACTCGGCCATCCGTATCGCATCGCCGGACTAAGCGCTGACTCACGATGGCGCGCAACACCGCCGCCAGTTGGAGACGAATCTGTTTTTGCTCGGGCGGAGGGAAAATGGAAATGATACGGTTCACGGTTTCGACAGCGTCCAGCGTGTGCAGCGTGGAGAAGACCATGTGGCCGGTTTCGGCGGCATGAAGAGCGGTGGATATGGTTTCCAGATCTCGCATTTCGCCAACCAGAATCACGTCGGGATCCTGGCGGAGAGATGCGCGCAGGGCCGCACTGAACGAGGGAGTATCCACTCCGATCTCGCGCTGGTTGACGTAGCCTTTTTTATCGCGATGCAAGAACTCGATTGGATCTTCAATGGTGATGATGTGCTCGGCGCGGCTGGAGTTGACTCGATCGACCATCGCGGCCAGTGTGGTCGATTTACCGGATCCGGTCACGCCCGTGACCAGCACCAGCCCGCGGGGCATTTCGCAGATCTGTTCCACCACCTTGGGAAGAAATAACTCATCGAGCGCGCGAATCTTGGTGGGAATGACGCGCAGCACAAGTCCGACGTTGCCGCGTTGCTGGAAGATGTTCACACGGAAGCGTCCCAAGCCGGCTACGCCGTAGGCCATGTCGATTTCCGTGGTCTCTTTGAATTTTTGTTTTTGTCGTGCCGACATCATGCTAAACGCCATCGTCAGCATGTCCTCTGCGGTTACGCGCGGCTGATCGATCAAGGGTACCAAGTCGCCGTCTATGCGCAGGTGGGGATAGTTTCCCACCTTCAAATGCAAGTCGGAGGATTTGCGTTCCGTGGCAATCCGCAGCAGATCATCAATATTCATTAAGAAAGTCCCGGGAGGCGAACAGCGTCGCCTCAAAAACTCTGCCTATGATGAACCGAACCGTCACCTTCCCCAAGATGACCTAGGTAACGATGCGCGATCTGCGCCAGGACAATGCCTTAAACGTGGTGTGGCGGGGATGCTTAGGGCTGCGTAGCGACTTGCGGATGTTTCGAGCCCGCAAGGTGTCCGGTTGGAACCTTTGTACTTTCGTCCTGCCATTTCCGGGACAGCCCTTCGAGTTGATGCAGCACCTTCTGTATGTCCTTCATACGGTCGGTGATTCCGTAGGTCACAGCGGGTGGAATGGTGGGCTCGTAGTGTCGATAAATGAATCGAGCCTCTTCCAAGGTGCGTAGCCGTTCGGTGAGAACGCGGGCCGAGATGCCTTCCACCTGTCGCCGCAGGACGCCAAAGCGCATCGGTCCCTGATTGCTGAGGGCCCATAGGATATGCAGCGTCCAAGGCCTGGTGAGCAATTCCAGCAATCCACCAATGGCGCACGGGGAGGGGGAGTAAGTTCGTTTAGCGGACATTTGTTACCAAGTTACTATAAAGTTCCTACTATGTAAAGAGAGTCTAGTTATTTATTGTAACCAACAAACGGGGGAAGTGATCTAAGGGTTAGTGAATCCGCAACCGCACGTGGTTAGAACCATTTGTGCGATTTGCGCCGATCTCAATTGGCTAAATTTAGGAGGAACAGAATGGCAGTCAGCACTGTAAATTACTCGCACCAATCGCAAGCATCCACGGTTACGCTACCCGTAGCGGGCTCCATCGTCCTACTGGGGCGTCTTCTCTTTGTGTTGATCTTCCTCATGTCCGGGCCTCGACACTTCTTGAGCCAGACCATCGGCTATGCGGCTTCGCAAGGTGTGCCGATGGCATCCATCGCGGTGCCTATCTCAGGATTGCTGGCGATTGCGGGAGGACTTTCCGTCCTGCTGGGATATCGGGCAAAATTGGGAGCTTGGCTGATTGTGCTGTTTCTTATCGGCGTTACGCCAATGATGCACAACTTCTGGGCTGTGGCCGATCCCATGATGCACCAAATGCAGATGATCATGTTCATGAAGAATCTTTCGATGCTTGGCGGGGCATTAATTATTTCGCAGTTTGGATCTGGACCGTGGAGTTTGGATGCGCGAGGGAAATAATCACAGGCTTAAAAGTTCTGCAGTTACAACTTACCAAGGAGAAATCATGTCGGATCCAACCGTGAAGGTTTTGCCCAAAGGCCCTTATCTGGTAGAGGGAAAGATTAACTTACTCGATGCCTCTGGCAACAAAATTGAGGCTGGTGAGAAATTCGCGCTCTGCCGTTGTGGCGCTTCCACCAACAAGCCGTTCTGCGACGGGACCCACAGCAAAGTTGGGTTCGAGGCGGCCGCTGCCGCAGTGCCAGGAAGCGCGGAATAGTTTCATAATCGCCGGAAAAGTCGGGTTGAGTTCGTCTCGGACGTTAGACGCGTGGCCTGCAAATACAAAAGCCGCCCGTTTCTGCAGGCGGCTTTTCATTTTTTGCTGCAACGACTAGGCGGCGGTGGTTGCCGGTTCGGGCATCCGGAAGGGTTCGTCGAAGCTTCCGCCGTAGATCGATGGAACTTTGGATCCCATGGGCCGCAAGTACGTCGCCAGCTCTCCGCGGTGATGGATGCTGTGGTTGTTAAGAAATCCAAGATAGAAGGCCGCGGGCAGGTTGAAGATGCCGGCGAAGTTGATCGGGGTGAGCAGCTGCTCGGCTGACATGGCCTCAATGCAGGAGATGCCCTGTTGTATGTGACGGTCGTACCACGCGACCACGTCCCCGATACTTTCGGGCTTATCGGGTGGGCGGCCTGCCATGTCAAACATCAGGTTGGCGATGCTGTCGATAAAATGGACGTCAGAGTTGGCGAGGTGCCACGCCAGTTCCTTCGCTGTGCGGGCGTGGGGATCGGGCTTGTAGCTTGAGTTGGCGTCAGGAACGGCTGCGATCACTTTCTTCGTGACTTCCACTTCACGTTTGAATCCATCGATCATGATGTCTCGATAGGCGAGGACAAATTCAGGAGTCGGAGAGTGTTCCTTGGACATAGTTGCCTCCATGGGATGAGATTTGCGTTTGTTTCCGGACAAGACGGAAGAAAAAGGGCGCATCGCGCGCCCTTCTCGAATTCGAACGAGCCGATTATACGCCGACAGGTTGTTTACTGCCGACCGGCACGGCGGTCAGCCACCCATGACGGTCTTCCTTTTCCCCGCGGACGATGGCGTAGAACTCTTTCTGAATTGCCCTGGTAATGGGTCCCATCCCGCCTTTGCCGACTTTGATTTTGTCGACCGAGCGGATGGGCGTGACTTCCGCAGCGGTGCCGGTGAAGAAGGCTTCGTCGGCGATGTAGAGCATTTCGCGGGGAATCATGTGCTCGGAAATGGTGATATTCAAATCGCGCGCGATTTGCAGGACGGAGTCGCGGGTGATGCCGGGCAGTACGGAATTGCCTAGCGGCGCGGTGATGAGCTTGTCGCGGTGGACGAGGAATACATTTTCGCCGGAGCCTTCGCTGACGAAGCCGTTCACATCGAGCGCAATTCCTTCGGAATAGCCGTTGACGATGGCTTCCATCTTGATGAGCTGAGAGTTCATGTAGTTAGCGCCCGCCTTGGCCATTGCGGGGAGAGTGTTTGGAGCGAGGCGCGTCCAGGAAGAAATGCAAACGTCGCAACCTTCACTCTCGCCACCCAGGTACTTTCCCCATGGATAATTGATGATGTAGACCTCGGTGGGCGAGTTGAACGGGTTCACTCCCGCTTCGCCATAGCCGCGCAGGACGATGGGGCGGACATAGCACGGCCACGCACCGTTGCTGCCAACGGTTTCAAGCATGGCCTTCACCAGCTCATCGCGGGAGTAGTCAACCTCGATGCGGTAGACTTTTGCGGAATCGAGCAGGCGCTGGATGTGATCGTTGGCGCGGAAAATCGCTGGACGTGACTGAGGATTGTAGCAACGAATCCCCTCGAACACCGAGGAGCCGTAGTGGATCACGTGAGACATCACGTGAATGGTTGCGTCATCCCAGGGAATCAGCTTGCCATTGTGCCAAATATTTTCGGTTTTCTGGATTGCCATGCGAACTCCTTCAGCTGCGATCTCTGTGCTGCGATCTCTGCAATGTAGCGAGGCTGAATACTTTTTCTGGCGTCGCAGCGGAGCGAAGCGTGAAAAGTCAACCGTCACGAGACATTATAGCTGAGGGGCCGGTGCGCGATATTGCTCGAAAGGCGGGTGATCTGCTGTCATGCCGATCGGTTGGAAGCTCAGGGGTGGGTTGTGCGCTGATCACCACAAAACAAAACGCCCCAGACTCAAAGAGTCATGGGACGTCAGTCGAGCAGCCCTCCCCCGAAGTCTACTCAAGTGAGAGAGTAGCGTATGGGCAAGATCTTGGGAATGGCACTTTCGTGGGGGATTGCAAAGCTAAGATTTTCGGGCAGCGTTGCCTTTTCAAACTGACCAGTTCGAAAGACTCTCTGGAATACGCTGCGCCGCACAGAGTTGTGAGTGCCACGGTACAGACATCGGCCATTCGAAACGAATAGCTCTTCTCGTAGGCACGAATTTGGATTCCAACCATCTCTCTTGCCGAGGCTTCCAAATCCTCACGAAGCTTTTTCTCATTCAGGTTGCGAGAAATATCGTCTTTGCATGGAGAAATTTGATGGCTGGCATAAAGGACATTCTCACGATGCGGTTTGTTCCCGAACGAACAGCGGCTGGCCTTGCAATCTTGCGAGTGTGGACGGGTGCCACGCTTTTTCTGCGGCACGGCTGGGAGAAGCAGCCGGCACATTGGGCGCACTTCATGACACATTTTCCCAATCCCATCGGAATCGGATCGCATCCCTCGTTCCTGATCGCGTTTGTTTCGGATTTCGTTTGCGCCATTCTGCTCATCATTGGGTTGGGCACGCGATGGGCTGCGCTCTATTGTCTTGCGAACATCTTTGTCGCGTGGGCTTTCCTGCACCATTTCGCCTTCCTGGGCAAGAGTCCCCAGGCGGAGCATGGCGAAGTCATCGTGCTGTACTTTGGAGCGTTGCTCACATTGCTAATTGCCGGCCCCGGGGCAGCGAGCCTCGATCGAATGCTGTCGCGAACGTCCTAAAGTAGGGCTGTTAGCGGAGTTGCGTGCAACATTTCGATTACAACGACACCCTGCCAGCCACTTGTCCAAATAGCCGCACTTCGGAGAGACTCTGCTCGGCACAACCAGTGACTTTGGTTACCGTGACGGGAACTCGTTTGTGCATGCACTCTATAACTGACTAAGAGATTTAGTAGGATTTCTTCGGGGTTGGCATAAAGTACCGCGAATAATTCGGAATCACGGAGCTGAGGAGTGAATTGTGAGCACTGAGACGATTCCGACCGGAATCGAGTTTTTTCCCCGCGAACCTGTGGCGAAGCGACCCGCAGAGGCGGCCGTTGCGACGACTGGCCGGAATTGGTATTTCGCTTTTTTCTTTGCCTCCGGATTCTGCAGCATTCTCTACGAATTGATCTGGCTTCGCCTGGCTATGGCGCAATTTGGGGTCACGACGGCGATGGTGTCGATCGTGCTCTCAAGCTTCATGGCGGGATTAGGCATCGGTTCGTGGGCATCCGGCCACCTGGTGCGCAAGTACGGGCGACGTCTCACTTCTCCGCCGTTACGTCTTTACGCCATCGCGGAGTTGTGGATTGGCTGCTCCGCGGTAGTGGTGCCGCTGGAATTTCTGGCTGGGCGCTTCGTGCTGGGGCACGTAGGGAACAGCATTTCCCTATCGTCATCGGGCTACTACGTTACTGCCGGTATCTGGCTGGCATGCACTCTGATTCCGTGGTGTGCGTGCATGGGCGCGACCATTCCGCTGGGCATGTTTGCCATCCGTAGCGACAAGGGGCTTGAGTCACGACGCTCGTTCAGCTTTCTTTATCTCGCGAATGTGCTCGGCGCCGTAGCGGGAGCAGTGATTCCTTTGCTGCTGATCGAGGTCTTCGGTTTTACCGGTACTCTACGGCTTGGGATGTTGCTGAATCTGATGGTGTGTTGTGCTGCTCTCGGGATCGCGAAAAATCAAACTCAACAAGCAAGCGACGATCACGAAATCGAAACTGAGCTTGATTCCTCCAGCAGCGCCTCTCCGGCCTGGCGAGAAATGCTTGGGAATCGCACGCTCTGGCTATTGTTTGCTACAGGCCTTACCAGCATGGGGATGGAAGTGGTCTGGACCAGACAGTTCGCGTTGTACGTCGGTAACTTCGTCTATTCCTTCGCAACCATTCTGGGCGTTTACCTGGCCGCGACGTTTATCGGTTCCAGCGTGTATCGGGTATGGAGCCGCCATCGCAATGGTGAAGGCGTTCTGATCTGGCTATTTGTTTGGCTTGCGGCGTTACTCCCTCTGCTCACAGCAGACACCCGCGTGGGAATTGTTCGTTGGATGCGTGTGCCTTTGGGTATTGCGGCGTTTAGCGGCCTTTTGGGCTTCGTGACTCCGAGGCTGGTCGACCGTTTCTCGAAGGGCGACCCCGACCGGGCCGGACTCGGGTATGCAGTGAATGTCGCTGGCTGTATCCTCGGTCCGCTGGTGGCAGGTTTTGTCTTGCTGCCGTACCTCGACGAGCGCTACGCGCTGGTAACGCTCGCTCTTCCCTGGCTGTTGATCGCGCTCTATTTCGCGTTCTGTGAGGGCGGGCCGACGAAACGCTTTACGGCTTGGCGAACGGTAGCGTGTACCGTGGTTCTACTGGCGTCCATCGGTTTGATTTTCAAGACGCAGAGCTACCTGCAGCAGGTTCCGGGAGCACAGATACGGCGGGACAGCACGGCAACCGTCATCGCTGCTGGCCAAGGAATGGCGAAGGGACTCTATGTCAATGGCGTAAGCATGACTTTCCTGACGCCCATGACCAAACTGATGTCCGCATTGCCGTTGGCGTTCCTCGACCGACCTCCGCAAAATGCCTTGGTGATTTGCTTCGGCATGGGCACGACCCATCGTTCCATGTTGTCCTGGGGAATCGATTCCACGGCGGTGGACCTTGTCCCGAGCGTTCCTGCACTTTTCTGGTATTACCATGCGGACGGCACGCAGCTGCTGAAATCACCGCATTCGCACCTGGTGGTCGACGATGGCCGGCGTTTTCTTGAGCGCACTGCCGGGCAGTACGACGTGATCGTGATCGATCCACCGCCGCCCATCGGAGCGGCCGGATCGAGTCTGCTGTACTCTCGCGAGTTTTATACCGCAGCCAAGAAGCGCCTGAAGCCAGACGGCATCCTGCAGCAATGGTATCCCGGTGGAGATTTTGAGACGATGTCCTCCATTGCGAGCGCCTTGAAGGAGTCGTTTCCTTACGTCCGCGGATTTGCCGCGTTCGATAGCCGGGGAATCCATTACCTTGCCAGCCGCCAGCCTATCCCCTACCGGTCAGCTGCTGAACTCGCAGGACGCATGCCGCCGAGCGCCGCCGCCGACCTGGTGGAGTGGGGGCCGTTTCCAACCGCGGAAGAGCAGTTTGCGGCCATGTTGAAGAGAGAAGTCTCGATCAACCGGGTAATCGCCGCGG
>JBAVZU010000317.1:0-45899 GCA_049588915.1 Candidatus Sulfotelmatobacter sp. | reverse complement strand
GCCGTGGATAACGACGGCAACCTTTACGTCTCCGACACCTTTAATAACCGGGTAGAGATCTTCGACGCCGACGGCGGCTTTATCAGCACATTCGGCAAGAACGGCGACGGGCCGGCGGATCTGGAGCGGCCCAAGGGTATCGCCGTTGACGGCGATGGCCACATCTGGGTGGTCGATGATGCGCAGGACAAAATCAAGGTCTTCAATAACCAGGGGCGCCTGCTCATTTACATGGGCGACCACGGATTCTACCCCGGCCAGTTCATGGGCGCCTGGGGGATAGCCATCGACAAGCTGAACCGGGTCATCGTCTCCGAGACATATCCCGGGCGTGTGCAGGTCTTCCGCTACATAACAGACGCGGAAGCCGCTGCTGAAAAGGCGCGCCGGGAAGCAGGCGAGCAGAAGACTGCAAGCGCAACTGCGCCGGAGCAAAAATCGCCGGCAGCCCAGCAGTCTCAGGCGACGGCGGATGCATCGGCGAAGAAAGATTCTGCGGCGCATTAGCGCTGCGACAGAGTTTGGCCGCCTCGGTGGCCAAGACGGATTCGGACAAAATCCGCGTCCGAGTATAGACGGAGTAATAACTTTATACGGAGGCTTCAAATGAAGAAACTAGCGTTAGCAGTTCTCGTAGTCGTTGCTTCCTTCGGCGTGGCGACGGCACAGGACGTACTCGGCGCGCACAACGGGTACGGCCGTGGCTGCGTCATGTGCCACGCACCGCACAGCGGTTCGCAAGGCAACGGCATTTCCGCCACACAGGCGGCAAAGGATCCACAGAATGGTATGTATGCTCTGTGGGGCCAGGACCTTTCTCCTCTGTTCGGCCAAGTTTTTAACTTCAGTGGCGACGGCGCGAATACCTATCAGGTAACCCTGCCTGCTGCTGGCACCATCACCAGCGCCCATGACGCCAACACCGTCATCCTTTTCTGCCTAAGCTGCCACGATGGTGTGTTGACCAATGTTGGCATGATGAAGGGCACGACGGTTGAAACCCTGCCGATCGTTGGCGGCAATGCTCCCACACTGCTCGGCAAGGCAAAGCCGTCCGCGGGCGGCGAATATAGCAACGACCACCCGGTGGGTGGCTCGGCTATCGTCTCTTGCGGCGGAGGTTACAATTGGGATTGCGCTGGCGGCAACACTACTGCGATCTCGATGACTGGCGCCAATTCAAGCCAGTTCATCATCAACAACCCCAGTTCCTTCTGGAACACCGGTAAGGTTTCTGGAAGCAATCAGTCTTTAGCTACCTTCGGGACAACCGTAACCGCGGTCACTTGCACCTCCTGCCATAATCAGCACAGCATGACCGTCTACTCCAACAACAACGGCAACTACGCAACCATGTTCTTCCTCAAGGGCCAGTACACTCCAACTGCTGGCGGCAACGCGGTAGCTCAGTTCTGCCGCAACTGCCACGGTGGCGAGTCGAACGAAATGGCTGGTGTGAAGGGCGTGCCGACCGTCTAGTATGTATGTTTGTTTGTCTTATCGGGGGGAGGAATTTTCCTCCCCCATTCTAAAGCGAGGAAGTCATGAAACCCCAATTGCCAATGTGCGCAGTGCTGATCGTCGCGTTCTCCACGGTCTCGGCCCAGGTCGCGTCTCACGCTCCTACCGTGGCGGCGAAGCCAGAAGCTGCCAGCACATCATCGCAGCCCGTGGGAAAACCGCTTCTTCGAGTGAACGGTGCGGTGCTGACCGAAGGCGATCTGGCGCGTGAGATCGCCGCAATTTTCCCTTACGCCCGCCAGCATAACGGCGGCGTTCCACAGTCGATGGGAGGAGACATCCGCCAGGGCGCAGCGAAGATGATGGTCTTTGAGGAACTGGTGTACCAGGAGGCGAAACGGCGCAACATGACGGTGTCGGCCGAGCGTATGCAGGCCGGTATCGAGGAGTTTCAAAAGCAGTTCAGTTCGCAGGAAGAGTATGACCAATTCCTACAGGATGAGTTCCACGGGGATCGGAAGTTGCTGCGGGCCAAGATTGAGCGCTCTTTGCTGATCGACGAACTTCTTAAACTGGAGGTCACGAACAAGGCGGTCGTCTCCGTGGCCGAAGCCAAGGCTTACTTTGATAAGCATCCTGAACGGTTTCGCATCCCGGAGTCTTTCGCGTTTCAGAGCATTTCCCTTCTTCCTCCGGCGAACCCAACCACGGCGCAATTGAAGGAGGCTCACAAGCGCGCTGAAGATGCGCTCCGCCAGGCCAAGTCGACCAAAAATTATGAGCAATTCGGAATGCTAGCCGAAAAACTTTCCGAGGATGATTTCCGCGTCATGATGGGGGACCATCAGGCCGCCGACCGCTCAAAGCTGCCCCCAACCATCGTGACCGCCATCGCGGCCATGAAACCCGGCCAGGTGAGCGATATCATCGAGTTTGCCCCCAACGCTTTTACGATCCTGCGGCTGAACGCTCACATCCCGGACGGGATGCAGACGTTTGACGCGGAAAAGAAGGCGATCATCCAGCAATTGACGAAAGATAAGACTGAGCAACTTCGTTCCGCTCTGGCCACCAGGTTGAGCAAGAACGCGAAGATCGAAAAATTGTAGCCATTGTATCCCCCGCAGAAAAATCTTAGAAAAAATCGATTTCAAAGACCTTGTTTTCAACGCTGAGAACGGCCCAAGCGGTTGCCAATAAGAGGCGGTTCCGAACCGGGTCTTTCTCCTCACTTTGGGGCGCACTTTCCCGCTAAATCCCTCCGTTTGGCACGGGCGGTACGGCCCAACTTCCTGTGAATTCAAGGCTTAGATGGATGCCCGAGTGGCATCGGGATTGCCACTTCTTAATTGAAAGTCGCTCCTTCGTTGCTCCACATGCGAGTTCGATTCCGCGCCGGGAAGGTTTTAAGTGGCGGAAAGAGTTTTGAAGCCGTGAGAAGAGGTGCGATAATTTCGGCCGTAGTGTTAGTGGCGCTTGCATTGCGCGCGTCGGCGCAGATCTCTCTCGGCGAGACCAGCATGAAGCTCAACAGCACGGTTTCGGTAGGGTACACTGGCGACTATTCCAACCAGGCCGGCTCCGACCATGCCTTCACTCCTTCTGGCATAGCTGACCTGTCCGGTTATTACTACAACCCGAATTTCGTGTCATTCCTGGTAGAGCCGTTTTACGATCAATCGCGAGTCAACTCCGATTATCAGTCGATTACGGCGGCCGGCGGCGTCAACGCGAGCGCTGGGATCTTCAGCGGGAGCCATTTCCCCGGTTCGATAACGTATTCCAAGGTTTACAACAGTAGCGGGAACTTTGCCGTCCCCGGACTGGCCAATTACACCACCCATGGGAATACCGACAACCTGGCCATGACGTGGGGCGTTATCTTGCCGGGTTTACCGAGCATTCATTTCAGCTTCGCCGATGGAAGCAGCGATTATTCGGTATACGGGGCGAACTCGCAAGGGAACGAGCACCACGACGCGTTCTCCGCCATGGCCGCCTACCAGATTGCGGGGTTCTACCTGAATGGTGGCTATCAGTACACAGGATCGAGGGCATTAACTCCACAGTTCCTTACCGGCGAACCAGCGGAACAGACAAATACCGGCGATAATTCACTCTCATTCAGCGTCTCCCATAAACTGCCATGGAACGGCGCAGTCACGGGAGGGCTTGGCAGAAGCACTATCAGCTCAGATTCGGAAGGCAATACTTATACGACAACCATCGACACGGCGACGAGTAGCATAAACTTCTCTCCCAGGAAGAATCTCAATGTAGGCGAGAACGTTTATTACACAGACAACCTGGAGGGATCGTTATTGAGTTCGCTGCTTGCTGCGGGAATCCCGCCGCAAGACTTAACGCAACAGTCGTCTTCGAACAGTCTTTCCTTGAATACGTATGCCAGCTATGACATACCATCGCTGGATCTCCATCTTCACGGTACTGCAAGTCGCCAGCAACAAAGCTTCCTCGGAGAATCATTTGTTTCCGATTCATACTATGGAGGGGTTACCTATTTCCACGAACTGCTGGGCGGTCAGTTCACCGGCACGGTGGGGCTCACGCAAACCACGATCAATACTACCAATCAAAGCCTGCGGGGCCTGAGCGGTGCCGCCGCCTACAGCCATCGGATCCAGCGCTGGACGTTAGCTGCGGCCTTTAGTTATGCGCAAGACACGCAGACCGCGCTGGCCGAGTACACGGGCTCCAACGAAAGTTATTCGGGCACCTTGGGCCGCAAGATCGGGCGTAGTTCGTACTTCAGCGCGACAGCAAGCAGTGCGAGGACTTCTTTGAGCGACCAGCCCGGCTCTGCCACAACCAGCCAGGCTTACTCGACATCCTTCAGCTTTCCCGTATTGAGCCTCAGCGGCTCATACTCGAAGTCCACCGGGAACTCGCTCTTGACCGCGACGGGTCTGGTGCCTACGCCGGTGCCCTTGCCTGTGGTCAATCCGGCGGCAGTTGTGTTCTATAACGGCAAATCGTACTCGGTGGGAATCGGGTCACACCCGGTTCGTGGCTTCACAGTTTCCGGCATTTTCTCGAAAGCCTTGAGCGATACCACGAGCACCCAGACTGCCTCCAACAATAGCAACGAATACTATAACGTCATTCTCGTTTACCACCTCCGCAAACTGGATTTCAACGCGGGCTACCTTAAATTGAATCAGGCATTCAGCGTCTCCGGAGCTCCGGCGACCATGTTAGGCTCGTATTACTTTGGCGTAAAGCGATGGTTCAATATCTTCTGACGGCCACTCTCGGTCGCAAGCGGATCAAGAACATTTTGATAGCTGGCGCGGTCATGCTGGCTCTAATTCCGCCTGCGGCAGGAAGGTCGAAACCGAAATCGGAGAGCCGAATCACCGTGCCTCAGCTGGAACTGGAGGGCGGACGCAAACTCATCTACGAACGCGCTTTCAGCTCCGAACTCGAAGTTAAAACCAAGCGCGGCTTCTGGAACCGCGTACTCGACTTTGTGGCGGGCGCGCCGGACTTTCACACTCTGCAAGGTCCTTACGGCGTGGTCTCGGATTCAAAGGACAGGATCATAGTGACCGACCCTGCTGCCGGCGGCATTCATATCTTTGATTTCGCGCAACAGAAGTACAAGTTCATCTCGCGAAAGAAAGAGAAGGATGGCCTGGAAACGCCGCAATGCGTAGCTGTGGACGCCGCCGACAATATTTACGCTACGGATTCGGAGTCGGGCAAGATTTTCGTTTTCGATTCCAGCGGGAAATTCCAGCGCGTAATCGGCAGCCTGCCAGGCGGTGAAGGCTACTTCAAGCGGCCTACGGGAATCGCGGTGGATTCCGAAGCGCAGCGGATTTATGTGACCGATACGCTGAGAAATAAGATTTTCGTACTCGACATGCAGGGAAATGTTCTGCAGACGATCGGCCAGAATGGCAGCGGCAATGGGGAATTTAACTTTCCAACGGAATTGCGTCTGCACGGCGACGAACTGATCGTCGTCGATGCCATGAACTTCCGCGTCCAGGTGCTCGATCGTTCCGGTACCTTCCGTTATGCGATTGGAGAGATTGGAGAAGGCCGGGGCCAAGTGTTTCGGGCCAAGGGAATAGGAGTGGATTCGGAAGGCCATCTTTACGTTGTGGAAGGGTTGAGTGGTCTGGTCCAGGTCTTTGATCGTAGCGGCAACCTCTTGTATTACTTCGGACAGCGAGGCACCGGTCTTGGAGATTTTCAGCTGCCCACCGGGCTGTTCATCGATCACAACGACCGCGTCTTTGTCGTGGATTCTTACAATCGCCGCGTTCAGGTTTTTCATTACTTCGGACTGACGAAACAGGCCGAGGGAGTAAAGCAGTGAAGTCGAAACTGTTTTCGATTTGCGTAATAGTCGTGCTCACCGCCGGCTTGGCGGCGCATGCGCAGATTAGCGCCGATGTGCTCGGCTCGCATAATTTATCGCCTGGGAGTACTTCCCCCGTCACTGGAACGATATCTGCGCCATGCTTGTATTGCCATGCTCCACACTCGAGCATAGGAGGGACAACGGTACCAGTTCCCTTGTGGAGCCAGAAGCTTTCGAGCGTTCCCTCCTACCAGGTTTACACCAGCACCACAATGGTGAATCAAACCAATCCTTCACCACCTCTCGGTTCAGACAGCACTCTTTGTCTAAGTTGCCACGACGGTACGGTGGCGCCGGGGACGCTGACACCTTGGGGCCAGGTGCCAATGATAGGCAGCATGAATAGCACAGACGTCTTGGGGACCAATCTGCAAGCGGTCCACCCTTTCAGCTTTGTGCTTCCGCTAAAAGCTAATCCGGCAGATCTGGTCTCGTCGCTGACTGCTACCCCGCCCTCCACCGCCGACACGACCGGAGCTGTAAAGCTCATCAATGGCAACGTGGAATGCACGAGTTGTCACAATCCGCATGTACAGAATATCGATCCCAACTCAAGCTTCCTGGTGATCAACAACTCCAGCAGCGCGCTCTGCCTGGCCTGCCACAGCACCACGCCGTCAGGGACGGGAATGGGCATGGACGTCGCTGCCCAGTCCGCTCGGGTAAGCTTCGGTACCCAGGTTTCCGGACGGGCTAACAATCAGGCGAACCCACTGGATGGTTGGAAAGCGAGCATTCACGCGGTCGCAACTAACCGAGTAGCCGGGCAGGTATCAATGGGCCCCTATGCCGCAACTGCGGAGACAAATGGCAAGCAGCTTACCCTCGGCCCCTATTCTTCAGTAGCCCAGAACGGCTGTCTATCGTGCCATACGACGCACAAGGGCAAGAGTCTGGCTTCATTGTTGCGTGAATCCAACGACCAAGCTTGCATCGTTTGCCACGGCGGCAGTACGAATGTGTCCCCGGCCGCGCCCAATGTGCTCGCCGAAATGTCCTTACCTCGGATCGGGCATTCGTTCCCGCAGGCGACCCATCCGCATCAGGCCGGTGAAAGCGCGCTGTTGAACCAGAATCGCCATGCCACCTGTGTAGACTGTCATAATGCTCATTCCTCCAGCCGCATTGCGAATTTCGCCGAGCCGCCGGAGATGCGCGGTTCGCAGGGCCGGGTTGTGGGCATCAGCGCTAGCGACGGGGTTTCGACTCTCAATCCTGCGGTCAATCAGTATGAAAACTGTCTGCGTTGCCATGGGACGAGCACGGGGAAGGTTGCTAGTTCAACATTCGGGTACGCTCCCGTACGGGAAGTTTCCGCAATGGATTCTCTGAATGTTATTCCGCAGTTTAGCGTTGTCGCGACCTCGAGCCATCCCGTGATGCATGATCGCAACAGCCCGTACGCGCAGCCGAGCCTGCGATCCAACATGCTGAACCTCGACGGCAGCACCCCCGGAAGAAGCATGGGCGTCCGCCTCTTGTGCACGGACTGCCACAACAGCGATGACAACCGGGAATTCGGCGGGCGCGGACCGAACGGCCCGCACGGATCAACCTTTTCGCATATCCTGGAGCGCCGATATGAATTCAGTCAAACGTCGGTCCCGGGCCAGGTCATAACGAACCTCTTTCAAAGTCCCAATACGAGCGCTGCCGGAGGACCGAACGGCGGACCCTACGCCTTGTGCGCGAAGTGCCACGACCTCACTCGCGTGCTCAGCAACACCAGCTTTACCGAACACGCACGCCACGTCAAGCAGGACGGGTTTTCCTGCTCAGTCTGCCACACCGCGCATGGAATGGGGGCGCACGTGGGTAACGATTCAGGGGAGCGCATGGTCAATTTCGATGTCAACGTGGTGGCTCCCAACGGTCCCACTCCTATCAGTTACAGCCGGGCCTCGAACTCATGTAGCTTGGTTTGTCATGGGGTCACACATAAATTGGCAGGAACGGCCCCAACGAAGCATGGGTCCCCGAAGAATGTGGCCAAGTAAAAGTGACGTAACCCGGAACGGAGTGGGCCGGTGACAGGTTGCCGCTTTCCGCGTTCGCCGAAAAGTTAGGGGCCGCCTTGTCGATTCAGTTAGGAATGGTCTCTCGGTTCCGCACACTAGACGCTGCGTGCTCTCGCGCACGCTGTGCATCCGCGATTCGCTTCTGGCTTTCATACCACTGGGCGAGCAGCGTCCAATCGTCTGACCTATCGGGGGCGAGCCTTACGGTCTCTTCTTCAAATGTTACAGCGCGAGGCACATCTCCGAGTGCCTTCCATGCTAGCGCACGCCCATGCGCCAAGTTGGCGTAGAAGGCCTTGTCGACCACAATCAACGGTTGCGCGGGAAGGTTAGCGAGCGCTCGATCAAACGCACGGAGGGCATCCTTGGGCCGATTTGCGTCGAGATAATCGTATCCCAGCGAAAGCAAATCTAAGTAGGGAGTATCTGCCAGCTCGGTTGCGTGTTCCCAGGCGTGGATGGCATCGTTCAATCGGCCCTGGCGATCATAGATCCCGGCCAATGTTGTCCAAGTGGAGGCATTGGGCTTGAGAGCGACGGCGGCGAGATACTCCTGCTCGGCTTCCCGTAAATCTCCAGCCTCGGCAAGCAAATTGGCACGCGTGTAGCGAACGTAAGCATTATCAGGAAAGATGGCCAGAGCTTTACTAGTGGCAGTGAGTGCCTCAGATTTCCGTCCCAAGACGTTTAGAACGGCCGCGGCGTTGGCCCACTGGTTGAAGGCTTTGCTGTCATTGCCTGCTGAAAGAGTTGCCGGAAGCGGTGTTGTGGAGCAATCGATCTGCAATCGCCGAATGATATTTTCGGTTTCCGGCGTACGTCGTAAGAAGACTGCCGATTTCTCGTCCAGGTAGACTGGCCGCCAGTTTTCAGCATTGCAGAATTGTCGTAATACGGGAAACTGCCCCAACGCGTAGTAGCCAAGCGGCACGATAATAGTATTGATGTTGTAGCGGTAAACCTCTTGCTGCCATTCTGGCGACTCTGGAGGCGTACCCATCAAGACGACATTTCGTAAGAACAACTCCTGCCCGAACGGGATCGCCCGCCCATCAATATAGTCTGGGTACTTTGGTCCTAACCGCCAGGTAATGAAACCGCCTTCGTTGTAACTGTTAAATATCTGCCCTGGTAAGTTTTCGCGCTCGATAAATGCTGCCGCATTATCGGGGAACCACCAATTCAGTCCTGTCCCAAACGACGCCCCCACCGACACAAGATCCGTGCTGGCCAAATAAGTTCGGTTGGTGACCAGATCGGCTGACCGCACACACGCGAGCAATACCAGGAGAGAAACTGCTGAGACTGAGAGCATGGAGCAAATACGCGCATCCCCAATCCTATCGCGCAGACCTGTAAGCACCGGAGTGAGCACAGCACCGGCGATAATCACAACCGTCACGCTGAACAAGGCCTGGAAGCGCATGTGCCTTACCGCCAACACAGACACACCGGTCAAGAGCGCCGCAGCGCCGAGTTGTCGCCGTGCCGCTGCGAAGGCGACAGCCACGACAGCCACGAACAATAATAAGATGAAAGCGTCACTCGGATCCCGCAGCGAGAACGCCCCGGAAAGGCTTGTCCAGTCCAATTTGGCGGGCATCCATTCGACGATGGTCTGCGAGTGGGCGGCGGTCGCACTTTCCTGGCGAAACAGTGCACGATAAATCCCCCATCCCCAGGGATTGATCAGAGTGGCAGCGCCGGTTGCGATCAGCCACGGGAAAAAACGTCGCAGCCTTTCCCGTGCCGTTGCCCGCCGATTACCTGGCCAAACCATCTCCAAGGTTTCCACCACAACGTAGCCGGCAATAATCGCCAGGCCCGCAACAAAACCGAGGTGAAGATTCACCCACGCAACCATCAATAATGGTAAAAGCCACAGCGGCGCATGGCCGGTCTCATGTTGCTGCCACAGCAGGGTCAGGAAGACGGCGAACAGCACCACGGTGAACATTTCCGCACGAGGAGCAGTGCGCAACGCGACTCGTGATACCGCCAGAATAGCCAATGCGGCAGAAATCACCGAGCCTCGCCGCAGCAGTAAAGCTGTTGTTCCGGCGCAAGCGGCAGCACCGAGCCATGACAGCAAGCCATACCCGCCCAGGAGATACGCCAGGTAGAGTAGCAATCCCGACCCGACGGGATAAATCCACGGCTTTCCCGGGGCAGTGTAGGAGAACACCTCGATCGAAGGAATCTGGTGATGTTGAGCAACCCATCGGCCAGTTGCCAACTGCCAGCCGAGGTCCGGGTCGCTGACCGTCCGAAGACCAGCCAACAATGCGTACACAAGAGCCGCAAGACCGAGCACCACAAAAAACCGGCGGTCGAACAGCATCCTAGATAGACTCCGCGTAGTCTTCACGCTTTCGCGTGGTCGCACAGAGCTTGCGGCCAGTGGTATGGTTCGATCCTGCTGTAGCATGGGCATGCAGCCGCACAGAAAAATTTGGTTCGGCACGCGGTCAATGTGGTGACGCTGCCTCGCTACTGCGATTGTGCGGGCGTACCCGGCTTCAGCCCCGAGTGCTTCTTCGCCTGCGCCATCAATTCCAAGACCTTCTCTTTGCCTTCATAGTTCGGATTTGTGTCCAACAACTTTTGCCAGGTGAAGACAGCCTTGTCGATCTCCATTTTGCCCTGCCACTCGACGATGCCAAGATTGAACAACGTGTTGGCCTTGTTCGGCTCGTAAGACAGCGATTTTTGAAATTCGGCAATGGCGGAGTCGGCGTCGCCGTTGAACCAATAGGCGGTCCCCAAATCGGTACGCACAGCCGTATTGGCGGGCTCGAGCTTCAGCGCCTGCTGATAGTAATCGATGGCTGTGGGAAAGAGGTGCGTGTCGTAATATACGTTACCGATATTGGCCAAGAGTTCCGAGTTCTTAGGATCCGTTTTTAGTTTCTCGATCAATGGTCCAGCTTGCGTCTCGGCCATTTTTTGCATCTGCGCGGGAGTTGGAGCTCCGGAGTTCGCATCCGCGCCTGATGGAGCCTGGGGAGATGCACTCGCGGTTTCGGTCGTGGCGAGCACAGGACTTTGAGACCCGCGTATAAACCAGCCGCCGGCGATTCCCACGAGCAGACAGATGATCGCCAACACATAAGCCTGCACGCTTGTCCATTGCTCTGTAGTTGTGGCTGTATTTGTATCAGATGTCATTTTCAGTGCTCCTTGAAATTCCATTTATTTCCGGCGCAGCCTGTAAGCTGCTTTGTGTCCTGTCGCCCGCTAGTTCTTATTCCCCATCTGGATATCCGCCATCAACTTTTCCACCGTCGCTTTGCGGTCGGCGCTCAATTGAGGATTCGACTTCAGCAGCTGCTGCCACGCCGCCAGCGCTCCCTTACCGTCCTTCTTTCCCTGCCACTTCACCATGCCAAGATTGAACAGAGAGTTGGCGTCTTTCGGGTCATACCGCAAGGACTGCTGAAGCTGGCTGATCGCCCCGTCCACATCGCCGCTGTAATACAAACAAGAAGCCATTTCGGTGCGAATCGCAACGTTGTTGGGAGTAACCTGCAATGCCTTGCCGTAGTAGCCGGCCGCTTCCTTAAACTGGTGCGTAGAGTTGTAGATTTTTCCGACCTCGATGAGCAGATCGCTGTTGTACGGATCGCTCTTCAGTTTTTCGAGCAAGGGTGCTGCCTTCTTGTCGGCCATCTGCCTCATCTGCTCAATCGTGGGCATGTGCCCGCCCATCGTATTGGGAATAGCCGCCGCTTGGCTGCTGCTTTCCGACTGCGCGGGCAGAGGAAGAGAAGAGGACTGCGAGCCTCGGAATAGATAACCGATTGCCAAGCCTACGATCAGGCACAACCCCGCCATGGCGTACACCTGTTTCATTTGCCAAACGGATCCGTCAGTTTCTTGCACGACTGTTTCATTTGGCATTGGCCGATTTCCCCTTCGATCCTCTCATTCCGCAATCAGACAGCCCGAAGATACTCCAGTGAGGGCACATTTAATGCCACATTTGCATCGGGAGATTCATTTTCCGTTCGCATGTTCTTAATAGTTTGCAAGGAAACATTTCTGCATTGTTTCCGGTGAAATTGATGAGCGCGTCTTTATGCTCAGGCATCGCGGGTTTTTCCACGGTGCAGTGCTGGTTAACAAGTCTTCCACACTGATTACCTTATCCGCGCAGTTACCTGGGGGACAGCATGCACCATCACAGGCAAATGTGACGCAGATCACACAGCGTAAACTGCCAAAGGTCCCGCCCCTGGCGCTAGAAGCGACGAGTGGGTGCCCGTAAAGGTCCGGCCGGTAAAAGCGAGGTGGTCCATCGGTTGCGGTGCGACATCTAGGCTTAGCGTCTCATCGAAATCAGCCGGCATTTAAAAGATCAGAGAAACAACTTACAAGCAGTGCCGAGACGGAAATTCCCTTCGCGATTATGATCAGTGTGATTCAGCGGCCCCTTACTTTCCGGCAAAGTGAGAATAAATATTGCCTCAGCCGGTTGAGGTCTACGCGGAGTGAGTGTCATTGTCATTGCGAGCGCAAATCGAGCCTGGCCATCGCGCTTTGCCAGCCGGTTCCGCGAGAAACCATGGTTCTGGATTCTCGCCGCTACGGCCTTGACGTACGCTTTCCTTGCCGGCCTGCGGACCGTGAGCGACTTCGACCTATTCTGGCAGATGGCAACTGGGCGTTGGGTAGCTCACCATCATGCGACCTTCTCGACTGACGTTTTTTCTTACACCGCGCAGGGGCAGCCATGGATTTACCCGGTTGGATCAGGGCTGCTCTTCTATGCTGCCTTTCACCTTGGAGGGTACAGCCTGCTTTCTTGGCTGGGAGCTGTCGCATGCCTCAGCACCATTGCCTTATTGCTTCGGCGCTCCTCAGCAGTCACAGCAGCGCTCGCGATTGTAGCTGTTCCGGCAATCGCGGCCCGAACGGCTCCCCGAGCCGACATGTTTACCGTTCTGCTGTTCGCTGCTTTCTTGAGCATTCTCTGGGAACAATATGAACACGGCACCGGCAAACTGTGGCTCTTTCCGCTCTTGATGGTGGCCTGGGTAAATCTGCATCTGGGCTTTATCTCTGGTTTAGCGCTGGCTTGCCTCTATGTGTTGTCGGAAGCAATCCGGCTGCTCGACAGACGACAAAGGCAATGCGCACAAGAACGTCTGAACACCGCACTTCCCTGGCTGGTGGCCGTGTGGTTCGCAACACTATTCAACCCTTGGGGTTGGGGTATCTACCGGGCGCTCTTTCGGCAGGAAGCGGCAATGTCGGTCCACTCCGAGCGCATCACTGAGTGGGCTGGCATTTCGCTCACCTCTGCGAATCTGCATCAGGCTTTCTCGCTTCGCGATCCGGCAAGCTCGGCCGAGTGGTTGCTATTGGTTGCCCTGGTCCTTACGATCTTGGCCCTATTTCGCCGGCAATGGCCCGCCGCCTTATTACTCGCTGGTCTCCTCTGGATGACACTGCGGCATGTTCGCTTCATAGCCTTGCTAGCATGCGTTGTCGTGCTGGTTGGAGGCTCAGTCTTGACCTCGGCCTTAGATATCGCACGGTCGAGGATCCGAGACAAGCGCCTCTTTGCCATACTGGGGGGCGCTGTAGCTGCAGCTCTCGTATTGCTTGCCGGGCTTCGCTCGGTTGACGTTGTGAGCAATCGTTATTACTTCAGCCGGAATGAGATCAACTCCTTCGGCCCGGGTCTCTCCTGGTGGTTTCCTGAACGTGCGATGGCTTTTATCGAGAGCCAGGACTTGCCTCCTCAAGTCTTGAATGGCTACGAGGAGGGTGGTTTTCTGGTCTGGAGACTGGGGCCGAGGTATCGCGACTACATCGATGGACGCGCCATCCCCTTCGGGCCGGATTTGTTCAGCCACCTGCAAGAGATACTAGAATCACCGCCCGATTCGCCCGAACTGCAGCGCGAGTCTCATCTCTACGACATCAAAACGGTTGTGTTTTCGCTGGCGCGTTATAGCGGCTTGAAGTACGTCGCATCCGTGCTCCCCAACTACTGCAACAGCGAGAATTGGCGGCCAGTGTACCTTGACGAAGTATCGGCGGTCTTCGTGCGACGAATGCCTGAGACGCAAGCTCTGATCGACCGCTTTCAGGTCGATTGCTCAACCGCACCTCTTCCCGCGGCTCCGCATTCCCGCAACCGGGACGAGGAATTCAACCGCTGGGCCAATGCCGCTGCCGTGTTCCTAGCTCTGCATCGCAATCAGGAGGCAGCAGTCGCGAGCACGCGGGCTTTGTCGATCTTCAGCGACAGCGCCGCGCTTTGGTACATTCGCGGAAAGGCCATGATGTTGACGGGCAATCCCCGCGACGCGGAGCTGGCCCTGCTGCAATCCACTGAGCTCGAGCTCAATGCGGCTACTTGGTCTGAGCTTGCCGACCTATATCGCAGCCAGCGCCGTTTTCCTGCCGCAATCGCTGCACTGGAGCGACTGGCTGTGATTTCGCCGAGTCCATCACTCACCTTGATGGCACTTGGGTATACCTATGTCGAAGCAGGGCGTCCCAAGGATGCTCTGCAAGCATTTGACCGGGCCGAGAAAGTGTTGCCCGCAGGGTCGAGCAATCTGGCATTGGCCGATGCGGACAACGGTCGGGCTCTCGCGTGGAGCGTGTCCGGCGATTTGGGAAAGGCGGTCTCGCTTGAAGAGAAGGCGATTGCGCTTGCGCCTCAAGCGCCGGCTTATTGGAACCAACTGGCGCACTTCTACGATCTTCAGGGACGAATCACGGATGCTCAAAATGCCGCCGAAAAAGCTGCAGCTCTCTCCAGCGGCCGGGCCCCGTAAGAACCACTTTGATGCTTGAACCCTGTAGCTGTGAGAAGTATCGGCGGAGTGCTCTGACCCTCGTTGCTCTTTTTGCTGATCGGCCCGGGCTCAAGTGCTCACAGCACTCTATGTCACTCAGGAATGTGACTGTCATCACACATCGAATGGAGTTCGTAGATGACACTGGAAAGCTTGCCCGATGAACTAAACGCAGCTGTAAAAGAGACGCTGATCTCGACGCCAACCCGTACATTCTTCAGTCATCTCGGGTTCCGGCTGCTGATCGCCTTCGCCATTTTTGGTGCCACACTGTGGCGCTATCGCGAGCCCTATCAGCCCCACGAAGTGTGTGGAACCGGTTATGAATCGCTGCAACTCGCCTGTTCCCTTGCCGACACGCACAAGTTCTCCGACCCATTCGAGGTTTTGGCGACCGGGCCCTCGGCGCATCTCGCGCCGCTTTTTCCGGCGTACGTTTCACTATTGGTCCGTTTCTTCGGCAGGGAGACCTATGCGGTAGCCCTGGCATGGAGCGCGATCGCAATTATCGGACTGCATCTGGCCCTGCTTCCTTTCCTATCCCGGCATTTCGGTCTCGGAGTAAGCCCGGGAATTGTTGCCGCATCTGTATTTCTTCTCGCCAAGGTTCCGCTCTACCAAATGTGGGAGTCTTTTTACGTGGGGCTGCTCGCGGTCGTCCTTGCCTTTCCGATGTACGACATTCTTGAAGGAAGAGCCTCAAACGGAAAAGTAATTCTCAGCGGTATTCTCTGGGGGATCATGTTATGGATGGCGACCGTACCAGTCCTTATTATGCTCGCCTGGCTGGCCTGGGTCTTTGCGAAAGCTCGGCTTTCGCGAAGACAGATTCTCAGCCTCGGGTTCCTGCCATTCCTGGTGCTTGCCCCGTGGCTGATCCGCAATTTTGCAGTCTTTCATCATTTCATTTTCGTGCGCGACAACCTCGGACTGGAATTAGCGGTATCGAACAATTCCTGTGCTGCGTTCTCGTTCAAGGCTAATGAGTTCAGCCGCTGCTTTGAAATCAACCATCCAAACAAAGGTCTGGATCAGGCAGAGGCAGTGCGACTGCTGGGGGAGTACGCCTACAACCAGATGCGATTGCATGAAGCAGTTGAGTGGATCCGCGCCAATCCAGGGCGCTTTGCCGAAGTCACTTGGTTGCGGAGCATAGCGTTCTGGTTTCCCTCCCCGACTGGGCATCCTCTGGCCGACTCGCGCGTGGCACCGGGGGTACTGGCGGTGTGGTTTATGACTTTGCTGAGCATTCCCGGACTTGCGCTGATGTGGAAAAAGAGCCACTCCGCGGCAGGGATTTTGGCGCTATGGCTGTTGTTGTTTCCCCTGATCTATTACGTCATCCAGTTTGACCTGCGCTACCGGTTCCCAATCCTGTGGGTGACGTTGCTGTTGGCAGGTTTCCTGATATCGGAATTTGTGAAGGGCGGCTTGCACGTCGTTCTGCGAAAAGGCTGAGTTTCTAGGGGCATCGGCGCTCATTAGGCGCGCTAGCGAGTCGAGGGACGCGCCGTGTGCGCCGCACGCCAATCGTCGATCTCACGTTCGGCCTGGTCAAGCTGCGCGGGTGTTAACGTCTTTCGAAGGTCTTGGGCGGCCGCGGCACTCTCCTTTACAGACCCTTGCGCCAGAACCAGCCACTTATAGGCGGATACAAGACTAGTCATATGGTTACGGTCGGCGACGAGCATCAGTCCAAGGCGGTATTGCGCCTCCGCGATGCCGTGATTCGCAGCAAGCTCATAATATTTTGCAGCCGCAGCTGCATCCGCCGCTCCGCCTTCGCCCGTCTCGAACATTTTCGCCAGGAGAAATTCAGCTCGTGAATTGCCTTGATTGGCCGCCGGGGTCAGCCAACGGCGCGCTTCCTCCAGGCCCTGCGGAACCCCCTGCCCTAGCAGGTAACGTTCTCCCAAGCCGAGTTGTCCCTCGCGCAGACCTTGATCTGCAGCCTTTCTGTACCAATTGACCGCCTGGCCATAATCCACGCGTCCGAGTTTTGACTCTGAGAAGATATCGCCCAGTGCGGCCTGTGCCGATGCGTTCCCGAGATCGGCGGCTTTCTTATACCAGACGATAGCGGAATTGATCTTGTGGCCATGCTCAGGTTGCAGGTCCCACTTTGCCAGTTCGAGCATCGCCGGAACCAGGCCCTGGTCGGCGGCTTTCGTGAGCCAGAGCACGGCCTGGGCATCGTCCTGCGTCACTCCTTCACCTCGGTGGTATAGAGAAGCGACGTTTAACTGTGCCGTCGCATCGCCCGCCTCGGCTGCCCTCCGGAACCAGATCGCCGCCTTTGCGGCGTCTTTCTGAATTCCGTCACCCATGGAGTACATCAATGCGAGGTTAGTCGCTGCGTCCATCGATCCGTGTTGTGCCGCCTTCGTGTACCAGAAAACAGCTTGTGCTTTATCCGGCGGAATCCCGAAGCCGATCTGACAGAAAATTCCCATGGACTCTTCGGCTCCGACGAAGCCACGATTCGCCGCTTGCCGCAACAGACGGAGCGCTTCTGTATCGTCCAACTTCAACAAGGTGCCGGCATGGTAGCCGAGACCCAGAATCGTTTCAGACTCAGGGTCACCAGCTTGCGCCTTCGCTTCCAACGACTCCAGATCCGGGACGGTCAGCCCTCGGGCTCGAGCGATAAGGGCATAAGCCGACAACTGTCCCATCGCGTGCACGGGCTTCAACGACAATTGCGGAGCAGGCTCGTATAGCGCGCTCTCAGAAAGTTTGGGCAGCGTTCGATCCGTTGCTTGAGAAGTCGGCTGGTTCTCGGCAGCCAAGGTATTTCCCTTGGCTGCCTGAGTAAGATTCTGGGCGGTTCCCGCTGAAGAGAGTTTGATAGGGAGTTTGATGATGAGTTTGTTTCCGACATACGCCTCTGTGTGATCCACTGGGGACTTGAGATCGATGACTACTCTTGCGATCGGAGGCGACGAACTGAACAAAGCTGTCCTCACAGCGATAACATCGCCGCGATTCACTGCCAGGCGTTGACCGGCCGGCGTGAGCTCACATCCCGGAAAATCAAAGACCAGCCGGTCGGAATGCTCCAGCCTGCTTACCTCGGGTTGGACCACTTTACTTAGTGTGATTTCGACATCGGTACTGTCAGCGTGTTGAGCGAGCGAAACGGAGATAATTGTCGGATGCGATATGGGATTAGCAGCATCTTGTGAAACAGCCGGGCTCAAGGCCAAGTTGGCCAGAAAACAAACAAGACATATAACTGAATCGCCTCGCATGACTTCACACAGCCCCTGCGTGTCGCCTTGAACCGAACTTGACGATTGGTTGCCCCCGCCGCAATCGACTCTGCTACCTGCTATTTTACGAAAATCAGCCCGTGGGGCACGGCAGCGCGGAAGACGTAGGCATACAGCAACACGATGATTCCAACAATCGAACAAAGAGCAACCGAGTGCCAAGCTACAAAGCGAAAAATGATTCCTTCGTTGCCAACCTGCTCCGTGGCTGCGGTAGCAATGGTGATGGACTGCGCATCTACCATCTTTCCCATCACTCCACCCGCACTATTGGCCGCGCACATGAGTATGGGGTCGATGCCGAGTTGCTGCGACGTAATCCGCTGGAGGCTGCCAAAGAGAGCATTCGCCGAAGTATCGCTTCCGGTCAACGCAACTCCCAGCCATCCCAGAAAAGTTCCGAAGAACGGGTAAAGCCATCCGGTGCGCGTGAACGCGAGACCCAGCACCGCATCTAGTCCTGAATAGCGTGTCACGTAGCCCAATCCCAACATGAACGAAATCGCTACCATGGCGAGGCGCATTCGCACCAGCGTTCTCCAGAAAATTCTCATCAGCTTCGTGAAGCCCTGGCCCAGCAATAACCCGGAGACGATCGCTGCAAAGAAACATCCCGTGCCCGTTGCGGAGAGCCAATTGAAATCGTAGCGAGCCGCTTCTGGCGTCGGTTTTGTGACTACAGGTGCAGCGCGGAACACAGCGTTGTGCAGGTAGGGGACATCCCACCCCGGCGGTCCCGGACGAACTTTTCCATTCGGGAGCAAGACGACGAAAGCCGGCGTGGTTGCCCGATTCATAGCCAGCTTTATTTTCGGCAGTCCCCACAGCAGAACAAAGAGTGACAGGATTGCGAAAGGCATCCAGGCCTTCAAAATCTGCCCAGCGGTGTACTGTCGGGCTTCCAGCATTCCATCGAACTTTGCCGCATCCCACTTGCCGCCAACATCATCCATAATCGCCTTCGTCGGCATATGAAGACCTGCGGACTTGTCGTCATAATCGAAACGCCAAATCTTGCAGGGTTTCCAAAATCGCAGGAAGATTAAGGCAGCAACAATCGAAACCACGCCACCCATGATGTCGACAAGATTGCTGTCCACGTAATTCGACCAGAAGAACTGAGTCAGAGCGAACGAAAAGCCGACGACCATTATGGCGGGAAATACCTCGAACGTGTCCTTCCAGCTCACCATGGTTTTCACCAGCCAGAATGGAACAAGGATAGCTGTGAAAGGAAGGATGCGGCCTAGCATGGCGTTGAGATCGGACTCCGGCAATGCGCTCACCGCGGCAAGAGTGTGAACCGGAGTTCCGATTGCTCCCCAAGCCACGGGAGCAGTATTGGCAATCAGATTCAAAGCAGCAGCGTGAAAAGGCTTGAACCCCAACCCAATCATGAACGCTCCCGCAATCGCCACCGGCGCGCCAAAGCCCGCCGCACCTTCAATAAACGCGCCGAAACAAAAAGCAACCAGCAACACCTGTAGACGTCGATCAGCGGTGATTCCGGCAATGGACTCCTTCATGATTTCAAATTGTCCGGTCTCGACCGAAATATCGTAGAGGTATACGGCAGCCAGAACGATCCAGGCTATCTTCAACACTCCGAACGCAACGCCATATCCAAAGCTGAGTGCAGCCAGTATGGGAGGCATCTTGAAGAAAATGATCGCAACCGCCACGGCGGTCGAGGCCCCCGCAATGGCGCACCAGTGTGGCTTTACTTTGAGTCCGGCCAACAGCCCGAACAGCACCATGATAGGAAAAGCTGCAACCAGCGTGGAGAGCCACCAATGGCCGAAGGGATCGTAGATCTGCGTCCAGTGCATCACAGACTCCCGCGAAACATCTTACATAACTGAAATCGCTCGGCTACCGCATGCACAGAAGTTCTTTTTTTTTATCAGACGATTTGCCAGCTCTGCGGAACATTCACATAAGAGCGGTCCAGATCCGCGACTGACGGGCATCCCAGAAGTCGAAGAGTCCGGTCCAAGTCGGTCCGCAGGATCTCGATCGCGCGCTCAACGCCGGCCTCGCCCGCTGCAGCCAAGCCATAAGCATAAGCGCGTCCGCATAACACGGCTCGCGCGCCGAGGCAGATAGCCTTTGCAACATCCGTGCCCCGGCGAATGCCGCCATCCATCAGCACTTCGATACGGCCGTTGGCCGCCTCCACCACTTCAGGCAAAGCCCGCAAGGAGGCTGGAACGCCGTCGAGCTGTCGCCCACCGTGATTGGAAACTGAAATCGCGGCAGCGCCCTCATCGATGGCGCGGCGCGCATCGTCGCCGGTCAGCACGCCTTTTACTACGATCGGCCCTTTCCACAGTTCGCGGATCCAAGTGAGGTCTGCCCACGTCACGGCAGACTCCGCCAAGGCCGTGGCTACATCGATCAGCCGCATCGATCCTTTACCCGGGATCACAACATTCGGAAGGCCGGGCAGTCCGCCATCCAGCAGATAACTCATGAGCCAACCCGGACGCGACAATATCTGCGGAAGATACGGAATCTTTTCAAACGGCCCGCCGCTCACCAGTTCCTTCATACCGTTGCGAAAATCGCGCTCGCGGATTCCCGACACTGGAGTGTCAATGGTCACCACCAGCGCGTTAAATCCCGCGACGCGCGCTCTTTCGATGGCGCCTTCCGCCGCTCCCCGGCCCCCCATCAGGTAGAGCTGATAAAAAACCGGGCCCGACGAACCGCGCCTTACGTCTTCCAGCTTGTGTCCGGAAATGGTTGAAAGAATGTAAGCAATGCCTGCCTTGCCGGCGGCTCGCGCGGCTGCCACTTCTCCGCCTGGATGCATGAGGCGGCTGTAGCCTACGGGTGCCAGCAAAATAGGAAGAGAAAGATCGAAGCCAAGCACTCGCGTACACAAGCCACAATCCTTGAGCGCCACGGCGTGTCTTGGGCGAAAGGTGACGTCGTTAAATATTCTGCAATTTTCCCGAAGAGTAACTTCGCCTTCGGCGCCACCATCGAGGTAATCAAATACAGATTTCGGCACTCTTTGTCGCGCGATCGGACGGAAGTCCTCGATGCAAACAACCCGGGGTGATGCCACTGCGCGAGATGCTCTCGTCATTTGCGATTCCAATGTGGACTTCGAATCAGGCGGATATCCTACCACGCCGAATCGTAGAGAAAAGAAAAGTAAGAATAGTGTGGAGCGGACACTCCTGTCCGCTGCCTTTGACTCTGTTTTTTTGTCTTAGCTTTTGACTTTGACCTTTCTTGATCAACCCCGGTGCAGAAAGGGGTAGTGGTGCAGTTTCGGTTCTGCTCGGTCCCACTCTCTTGGCGGGCGTAGCATTTCGCCGCTTCTCAACGCCTGAGCGGTATGTTCGGCTTTCGTAAAATCTGCGTGGGTTGGTTGCTGACGCCTGCATTCGGGTGCTAATATTCTGCGCGACTTCTTCCCCTCAACAGATCCTGCCTTTCGCTGTGGCAGGAGCAGCCGGAACTTTTTCGCATTCGTATAGCTCTCAGTTCGGGCCGCGGAGGGAAGGCAGTTCATGGGCGCACTCACGATCGCGTTCGACATCACCATAGTGGGAGCGCTCGCGCTTCCCTGGGTCTACCTCGTCGTTCACCTTTTCTTTTCCGATGGCGAGAATCGAATCAAGCAGGCTCTGGATTGGGTGAACAAGCACCAGGCTCAGGTGCCGGCAGGAATTCTTTTGTTCGCCATGACGTACACGCTGGGTTCAGCCGTGTCCCGCATTGCTTACGACTTTTTCAACGACGACGACATTCACTTCCAGGTCGGCGGTCACCGGCATGGGCACGTGCTCCGCTGGCCAGTTACCGAGGACCGCATCCGCGCCCGCGCCTATTGCGACGAAGACGAGCAGCATTATGACAGGCGATATCTGCTGCCTAACAATCCCGAGGAAAAAGCAGATTCTGCGATGGCTAAAGAAATATGGGATTTTCATAATCTGCCGACTAACGATCCTAACGAAACGGACTTGCAGAAGTACGAATCAGTTTGCAAGCAAGTCATGAAGGGGTGGATCGCGTCAGAGCGGAAAGAGGACAACCCAGCCACGCTTGTGAAAATTATGGCGCACATTTTCGGTATCCAGGAAAACACTTTGATGGATAAGGGAGACTACTCCGCGCGGCTTCGCCAGTTACATGACCAGATCATGGTGTTGCGCGGCGCGGCGTTCAGTGGCCTGATCGCGTTTTCGCTCTGCCTGTTTGCCTGGGGGGCGATTCTCACCCGCAAGCCCGGCTCCGAAAACGAATCCGGACCCAGCGACAAACCGCGCCCCTGGCTGCGCTGGACCCTCGCGGTAGCGGCCAATGTTTTCACAATTCTTTTAACTGCCGTGGCGGTGACCGCCTTGTATCACCATCTTATGGAGGAGTCTCTAAGGTTTCCTCCCGATCCGCCGTACATGGAGTTCACTCTCTTGCTCCTGGCTGGCGCCGGGCTGTGGTTGCTATTGCCTTCATTGCTGTGGGATTCGTTGCCGCCCTCGTTGTGCCTTGACCCCAATACCGGCGCAAAGAAGGCAGAGAACGCCAGAAATGAAAAAGCCGCAGCCCCGCCGTACCTGAGGATCGAGCACTGGGGACGGCTAGTTGCTCTTTCTTTCTTTCTCACCCTCGCGGCCTTCCTAGGATGGTGGTCTACGGAAGTGATCTATCGCGATCAGGTGATCTACTCCTACGATTCTCAGTTCTCCAACACTCAGGGGTCGGCCAAGCCGAAAAAGTAACTCGTCCGAGACAAGAACCTCCAGTGTATTCGCCGGGGAGTGTCCAGTTCCACCACACTAGCCGCAACTTTCATTAGTGCCGCCACACGTACCTTCGGGCATGGTCACGTTGTATGCTGTGCTAGTTTCTGGCGGCGCCACGCGGGTCTCAGTTCAGGAAGTACTGCCGGTACAGCGTGTCCCTCTGCGCAGGCCGGAATCCCGCATCGCGGATAATCCTGCGCAACTCTTCTTCGGTAGTGCAGTTCGTAACTCCGGCGGCGCGGACGACGTTTTCTTCCAGCATCACCGAACCCACGTCGTTGCCGCCAAAGCGCAATCCCATCTGGCAGACCTTCAACCCTTGTGTGACCCAACTCGACTGCACGTTCAGGAAATTCGAGAGATACAAACGCGAGATGGCCAGCACTTTCAGATATTCGACCGCAGTAGCTTCGTCCCAGTGACGACCGCCAAGGGCGGTGTTTTGCGGCTGAAAGCTCCACGGGATGAATGCTGTGAACCCTCCAGTTTCTTCCTGCAAATCATAGAGTTCCTGCAAATGATTAATGCGATGCTCGTAATTTTCTCCTACCCCGAACATCATCGTCGCGGTGGTCCGCATGCCGATCTGGTGCGCCGTGCGGTGGACGTTGATCCAGTCGCCGGTCAGACATTTCAGGCGGGCAATTTTGTACCGGACTTCGTCGTCGAGTATTTCGGCGCCGCCGCCAGGAATGGAATCGAGGCCGGCATCGCGCAGGCGCAGAATCGTGTCACGAATGCTGAGCCCGCTATATTCGGCGATGGCGATGATTTCCGAAGCCGAGTAGCAGTGCAGATGAATCTGCGGAAAACGCTCTTTGATGCCCCGCAGCATCTTCTCGTGCCAGTCGATCTTAAGGTCGGGATGCAGGCCACCCTGCATCAACACGCCGGTGCCGCCCAATTCAACGGTCTCACGAATCTTTTCATAAATCGTATCGAATTCGAGGATATAACCTTCCTTCGCCGCTGGCCCTTTCAGCGGGCGATAGAAGGCGCAAAAGGTACAGTATTCCGTGCAAAAGTTTGTGTAATTGATGTTGCGGTCGATGATGTACGTAACCACGCCTTCCGGATGAAGTTGGCGCCTGACCGCGTCGGCTTCCATGCCAATGCCGATCAGGTCATCCGATTCGAACATCTCCAGCGCTTGCTGCTTGGTGAGAGACATGTGCAACTTAATTCTAAAGGACGGCGGCAGCTGACTCCAAATGCCGCATAAGTCGTCACGTCTTCCTCATCCGCAAATACTGGATGATAGTCATCACGCCGCCGATCACTGCGAGCCCGATCAGGATGGCCATCGCCGGTTTGTAATAATGAGAAAAGAAACGAAGAATGTGAACACCGTAGTGAAAACCCAGGAAAGCGCCGATCGAGTAGCGGACTGCGCGCCCCAAGGTTAAGGCGCCGAGAAATTTTGCCGGCGAATATTGCATGGCGCCCGCTGCCACTAAGAATGGCACAAAAGGAAATGGCGGAGGCAGCAGCGCGGGAATCGCGATCGCGCCGAATCCCCACCGCTCAAACGCTTTCGAGACCCTCCGCGCGCGTCTTTTCGAGAGCTTGCGCTCCATGGTTTCCTTGCCACCCTTCCGCGCCAGCGCGTAGGTAATGTAACCGCCGATCACCGCACCCAGAGTTGCCATAAACGCATAGTAGGGCCACGGTTCGCGGTGCCGCGCCGCCAGCCATATCACCAGAACATCCATGCTCCCGGTCAGCGGGATCACGGAGTTATCGGCCACGCCCAGGACGACAAGGCCCGGTCCTCCCATGCGGCGCAGCTGTCGCCAAACAGACATCGCCAATAAAGGATGGAGGTGAGGAAGCATTCAAGTGGTAGGAGTCTACAGGTTAGACTCTTGATTGCGCTATACAGGCCTTCGTGGTGGTCAGGAATGTTATCTCCGGAGCATTCGGCAGCGCACCAATCTCAGCCGCATAGCGATAGAAAAGTCGCAGGCCTTCCAGGCAAAGTGCGTCGAGATGGTAATAAATATTTTCCGTCAGGTAGGAACGCACATCCGCTTCTGTAATGCCAAGGCGCGGAGCCCATTCGCGGATGATGTGGTCAAGACTCGCGGGTTCGAGTCCGTGGTTACGGGATTTCTGGAACACGGCAGACAGGTCTAGTGACGAGGCCGCTTCATGCAGCGCTGCCTGGCGGATCGCCCAGAAGGCAAAGACAAAAGGTTTGCCCGTGTAGCGAATCCATTCTTCCGCCAGATCAAGCGTGAGATAGCGGGAGTGATCGATCTGCAGAGCAGGATCTCCGATGATCAATCCAGCATCGTGTTCGCCCAGCATTCTGTCCAAGTCAGGCGGCATCGCGGTGAATGTCCGTCCGCCGCCCAGCCATTTCTCAAACAAAACCTTCGTTAGCGCCACTGAAGTCAATGAAGAGGTATCCAAGGCTACGCTGCGAATCTCTTCCACAGGCATCTTGCTCACCAGCAAAATAGAGCGCACAGGCCGCCGTGAGGCGATGGCGACATCTGGCAAAACCATCAACCCAGGAATTTGTGCATATGCGGCGGCGGGAATAATTCCGATATCTGCGGCTCCAGCATGCAGTGCGCAAGCACAGGCCGACGGCAGCGTATAGGAAATGTCGAAGTCGCTTCCGCTTTCCCCATGTTCAAAATCCCACATGAGAGGAGCAGTATTGAGGTAGGAAATCGCAGAGATACGCAGACGTCTCATTCCTCTTTTGATTCTAGCAGAGCGGTTTTCGCACCTGCCGTGATCGCTAACCTTGACTCTGCTTTCGGAGAATGACTACAGTCCGGCCATCTGGTGAAGAATCGGAGTAGAAACTTGCCAAATGCCGTCACAGCACCTGCAACCCACATTCTGGAATGGCTCGCCATTTCTCTGACGCAAGGGCTGGGGCCAACCAGGGCGCGAAAACTCGTGGAACATTTCGGCAGCGCGGAAGCTGTCTTTCATGCGTCCCTCACCGAATTGGAAAGCACCGGCATGCAAGCGGTCTCGGCGCAATCGATTGCCACGGGAAAATCAGCAGAACTTGCTCGAGAAGAAATGGCACGCGTCGCGGCAGCAGGCGTGACGGTTGTCTCCAGTGAAGACGCGTGCTACCCCCCGCGCTTGAAGGAGATCTACGATCCCCCGTTGGTTCTGTACGTTCGCGGCGATCCTGAACTGCTCAGGCGGCCCGGCATCGCCGTGGTGGGCACTCGCCATCCCACTCCCTACGGGTCGGGAATGGCTGAGCGGTTGGCGTGCGATCTGGCCGCGCAAGGACTAGTAATCATCAGCGGCATGGCCCGGGGCGTCGATACTGCCAGCCACCGCGGAGCGATCGCTGCAAAAGGCAAGACAATCGCGGTATTTGGCACGGGAGTCGACGTAATTTATCCCAAAGAAAACTCGCGCTTATCGGAACAGATTCTCACGCTCGGCGGAGCGCTGACGTCTGAGTTTGCCATGGGAACCTTCGCTGCTCCACAGAACTTTCCCATCCGCAATCGCATTTTGAGCGGCATGTCGGTTGGCGTGCTCGTAGTAGAAGCGGCGGAATACTCCGGAACACGCATCACGGCGCGTTGCGCGCTCGAGCAAAATCGCGATGTTTTTGCCGTCCCAGGCAATGTCACAAACAAAAACTCCTGGGGGCCAAACACTCTCATCAAGCAAGGGGCAAAGCTCGTCGCTACATGGGAGGACGTGTGGGAAGACCTGCCCGCGGAAGTCACGCTGGCCTTGACTCCTCCGGCTGCGTCTGAATCCGGCGACCCAGGTTCGGCATCTCTATTCCCGGATGAAGGCCTTCCGCCACATGAGAAGAAGCTGCTGAGCTTGCTGAAGGCGGACGAAGCGACGCACATCGACGAACTGGTGGAACGTCTGGAAAACGAAATGTCTTCGTCAGAGATCTTCGCCGCACTCTTCGAGTTGGAGCTAACCGGCAAAATAAGGCAAATGCCCGGGAAGAATTTTGTAAAAAGCTTTTAGTCAGCTACTAGCTGCTGGCTGCTAGCTCAACGAGGTGCCGCTGTGGAGGACTTTAAGGATTTACGCGTTTGGGCCAAGGCGCACGAATTGACGCTGGTTGTTCATCAGATGACGCGCGCTTTTGCGAAGGAAGAGCTGTACGGTCTCACCAGCCAGTTGCGCCGCGCCTCCGCCTCAGTCGGTGCCAACATTGCTGAAGGCTGCGGCCGAAGATCAGATGCGGAGATGAGACGGTTTGTTCAAATCGCCCGCGGCTCCGCGAATGAGGTCGAATATCATTTGCTACTCGCCAAGGATTTGGAGTTCTTGAGTCCTGACGAGCACAAACAGCTGGAATCGAAAGTCTTGGAAATCCAACGCATGCTAGCGTCGCTTGTCCAGAGCTTGAAAGTCGCATCCGTGGCTAGCAGCCAATAGCTAGAAGCCAGAAGCTTTCTCGCAGTAACTTGTTGTCCTCATCCCATTCGTGCTAGCTTCGAAACGAATTCTTACAACTGAGGGTCCATTGTTAAAAAGTTTAGTCATCGTCGAATCGCCAGCCAAAGCGAAGACCATCCAGAAATATCTGGGCAAGGGATTCACTGTAGAGGCCTCGCTTGGCCACGTGAAAGATCTCCCGAAGAGCACGCTGGGTGTGGATACCGACGACAACTTTGAGACCGACTATGTAGTAATCCCAGGGAAAGAAAAAGTCCTGGCGAGGCTCAAAAAGCTGGCTGGCCCCATGGACTCGATTTACCTCGCCCCTGACCCGGACCGCGAGGGGGAAGCCATCGCTTCACATCTTGCGGGTGAACTTGATGGCAACGGCCATTCGAAGAAAAGTAAAAAGAAGACTAAGAAGAAGGATGACACGGACGCGCCGCCTCGCATCCAGCGCGTTACGTTCAACGAAATTACCAAGCGGGCGGTGCAGGCGGCCTTCGAACATCCGCGTGCCATCGACCAGAATCTGGTAGACGCGCAGCAGGCGCGGCGCGTGCTCGACCGGCTCGTGGGCTACCAAGTGTCGCCGCTGCTGTGGGACAAAGTTCGTCGTGGCCTTTCTGCCGGACGCGTGCAAACTGTCGCGCTGCGATTAATTGTGGAACGAGAACGCGAGATCAAGGCGTTCGAGAAAAAAGAATATTGGACGATCGATGCGCATCTTGCCGCCAACAAGCCTCCGGCCTTCGACGCGCGCTTTTTAGGCAAGGGCGAAGAAAAGATTGAGGTCACCAATGGCGAGGATGCTGAAAAGATTCGGGCCACACTCGAGAAGGCCGATTGGATTGTGCGCTCGGTCGACAAGAAGGAACGTCGCCGTAACGCCGCTCCTCCCTTCACCACCAGCAGGTTACAGCAGGACTCTTCCCGCAAACTGCGTTTCAGCGTGAAACGCACCATGATGATCGCGCAACGCTTATACGAAGGCGTTGAACTGGGGGAAGAAGGCCTGATCGGCCTGATCACTTACATGCGCACCGACTCCACTCGGGTGGCGCCCGAGGCGATTCAGGAAGTGCGCGAGTATGTCGGCAAGGAATATGGTGCAGCTTATCTTCCCGAAACTCCGAATACATATAAGGAGAAGAAGGAAGCTCAGGCGGCGCACGAAGCGATTCGGCCAACTTCTGCGATGCGCCATCCCGACCAGGTGAAGCAGTATCTCAAAGAAGATGAGTTCAAGGTTTACAAGCTGATCTGGCAGCGCTTCGTGGCATCTCAGATCATGCCCGCGGTTTTCGACCAGACTACGGTCGATATCGATGCCAAGAGGAAAAACGGTGACGCATTCTGGTTTCGTGTAACCGGATCGGTGCTGAAGTTTGATGGCTTCCTGCGGGTCTACGAAGAGTCGAAGGAAGGCAAGGACGAAGAAGACGAAGAACTGAAACACAAACTTCCGGCACTGGAAGCCGGGCAAAAACTTACGTTGAAGGAACTGAAGCCCGAGCAGCACTTCACCGAGCCCCCGCCGCGCTACAACGAAGCTTCGCTGGTGAAAGAGCTTGAAGAACGCGGCATTGGACGGCCTTCCACCTACTCGGCGATTCTTTCGACGATTCAGGAACGGCAGTACGTGCAGAAGTTAGGCGGCAAATTTACTCCGACCGAGATTGGGTTGGTGGTTACCGACCTGCTGGTGGAAAATTTCCGCGACATTTTTGACGTAGCCTACACCGCTCGACTGGAAGAAGAACTCGACGAGATCGAGGAGGGCAAGGAGAAGTGGACCGACACGCTCGCCGACTTCTACAAGAAATTCCAGAAGGATCTCAAATATGCCGAAAAGCATATGGAGAACATCAAGCGGATGGAGAAGCCCACAGACGAAAAGTGCGAGCGCTGTGGCGCGCCGCTGGTGATCAAGTGGGGCAAGCACGGCTCGTTCTACGCGTGCAGCACTTACGATAAGGAAGATCCGAACACCTGCACCTTCACCAAAGAGAATCCCATCAACCTGCCCGACCTCGATTCCGCCGACGTGCAGGAAACCACGCAGGAAGAATATTGTGAGAACTGCGGACGGGTGATGGTGCTCAAGCGTGGCCGTTTCGGGCAGTTCATGGCCTGCACGGGCTATCCTGATTGCAAGACCACGCGCCGTCTCGACCAAGGCAAGAAAGTTCCTGACATTCCCCTGGATGAACTCTGCCCGAAGTGCGGACGCAATATGATGATTCGCCACGGGCGCTTTGGCGAGTTCACCGCATGCAGCGGCTATCCTGAATGCAAATATGTGAAGCAGAACTTCATCGGTGTAAAGTGCCCCGAATGCAAAGACGGCGAACTGGTCGAGAAGCGAGCCCGCAAGGGCAACACATTCTACGGGTGCGGAAATTATCCCAAGTGCAAGTTCACTTCGGCGCACAAACCGATTCCGGAGAAGTGCCCGAGTTGCGGCAGCGAATATCTTGTTGAGAAAAATTTGAAGGCGGGACCGGTCATCGCCTGTCCAAATAAAGAATGTGACTACGAGCGGCCAGCGCCGCCACCGGAAGCGGCCGCGACCAGTGCATAGTGAGGGAGCTGGATCTGGCGGCGTCTGCTGTAAGGCCGCCAGTCTCTATTTTTGACAAAGGAGAAGCGATGTCCAAGAAAGCGACTGTTGCCGATGCTCAACTAATCCTCCAACTCTACGATTTGCGCCGCGAAGCCGAAATGAGGAAGGCGCGAAACTGGTGGTTCGTCGAGTTCTGGCCAAGAACCGCCGACGATTTCTTGAAGATAGCGTTTACGCCAGGAACACCGCAGAACAACTGGCTACGTCAGGTGACTGGCTACTGGAGCATGGCCGCGTCATTCGTCTTGCAGGGGGCCCTCAACGCGGATCTTTTCCTCCAGCCCGCGGTGAGCGGAGAAATGTTTATCGTGTTCGCGAAAGTTCACCCTTTCCTCAAAGAGCTGCGGGAAAAAGCCGGCGACCCGGAGATGTTCGGCAACGTCGAGAAGGCGATTAGGGGTTCCAAGTATGGTCGCGAACGTTTTAAGTTTATGCTAAAGCGAGTCGAAATGATGCGAGAGAGAATCGCCACATCGAAGCCCAGCTAGAAAGACGTACCAGAATTCCGAATCAAAGGTAGAGCGAGCTTCTTCCGCAAACTGAAATGAGTCTGGCCTGACCTCATGGCTTGGAATGGTTTTTCCGAAACGTGCCGTCATCAGACCTCTATTTCGTGGCAAGTCATCTGTTATCCTAATCGGCTGTGCGGATGATTTGGTGGTTTCTGACCCTGGGTATAAGCACCCTTGTCGTCGTGTCGGTTGCGATCGCTTTATACATGCGTTTGCGGCGACACTGGCAAGCCCTGCATGCGGCTCAGGATAGAAGTGCCGTCCAAGTAGACCGCGAGCAACAATAGACCACAATTGAACTCATAGTGCTCCGCGTTAAGAATTCGGAGGTTTTCATGAGTAAACCAGCACTGAGTAAAACGACGATGCAAGCCTTGGGCAATTCAAACGAGCGCTTTGTCGTTCCTGAATTAGCGCGACAGATCGCACTCATAGTTGGTGGCAGCATATTTGTGGCCGTGTGCGCGCACATCACGATTCCCTTACCCTTCACTCCGGTGCCGCTGACGGTGCAAAATTTTGGAGTGTTGTTGGTTGGACTATTGCTCGGCAGCCGCCGCGGTCTCGCGGCACTTGTGCTCTACCTAGGCGAAGGCGCTCTGGGATTCCCTGTCTTCAGTCCCTTGGGCCCCGGAGGAATCGCGCAACTGTTCCATGGCGCGACTGCCGGATTTCTTTTGACCTATCCTCTGGTTGCCTGGACCGCAGGATATGTCATGGAACGTGGGCGCAAGAATTTCGCCCGTGCCGCTTTGGGTGCCCTTCTCGGTGAAGTTGTGCTCTTCAGCGGAGGTCTGGCTTGGCTCGCAGTTCTGACCCATTCCGTAGTGCAAGCTTTTCGTTGGGGACTTTACTGGTTTCTTTTCGCGGAAATCATCAAGGTGATGATGGCTGCGGGAATTGCGGCTCGGTGGCATAACTTCCGGAATGCCCGTCGCTAAAGGCCGCAACCCCACTTTTGGCATTGAGATTTGGAGCTGAAGAGATGACGGTAACCTCCGAACGCGAAACAAAAGCCCGTAGCGGGGACTCAGAGGTGCGCGAGATTTCTATCGCTCATAGCCCGGATTCCGACGACGCATTCATGTTTTACGGACTCGCTACGAACAAAGTTCGCGTGCCAGGACTGCGCTTCACTCATACGCTTTGCGATATTGAGACATTGAATCAGAAAGCGCGGGACGGCGTATTCGATGTGACTGCGATTTCATTTCATGCCTATCCTTATATTCAGGATTCATACGCGCTGATGTCGTGCGGCGGCAGCGTAGGCGAAGGTTATGGCCCGATGATCGTTTCGCCGCGCGCTTTCACGGAAAGTGAAATAAAAAGCAAACGCATCGCGGTTCCTGGCACTCTTACGACTGCCTATCTCGCGCTGCAACTTTATGCTCCGGGAATTGAGACGGAAGTGGTGCCGTTCGATCAGATCATTCCCCAACTGCTCGAAGGAAAATACGAGGCCGGACTCATCATCCACGAAGGCCAGTTAACTTATGACAAAGCTGGGCTGCACCGTGTCGTCGACCTCGGCCGCTGGTGGCAGAAGATAACCGGGCTTCCCCTGCCGCTGGGAGGCAATGCCATCCGCCGCGCCCTCGGTCCGCCGCTCATTTCCGCGGTCAACAGCGCATTGCGGGACAGCATTCAATATGCTCTTGACCATCGCGATGAGGCCTTGTCTTATGCCATGCAGTTCGCCCGCGATCTCGATAATCAAACCGCCGACCGATTCGTTGGCATGTATGTAAACGAGCGCACGCTCGACTACGGTTCCGAAGGACGCGAGGGCGTAGCTCGTCTGCTCGACATGGGCCACAAAGCCGGCATTATCGGGCCCGAGGCGCGGGTTGATTGGGTGGCGTAGGAAGTTTCCAGCTTTTGGCTCTCAGCTTTTAGCTTTGAATCGTTAAGCATTTTCTGAATCACTCGTTGATTGCTACAGTACAGCGAGTTCCATCTTCACTATCTCAGCCAATCGCTTTTGATTGAGCTAAGAGCTAAAAGCTTGCTTCCCCAAACCCTCCTCATCGACGCCGACGATACCCTCTGGGAAAATAACATTTATTTTGAGCGGGCCATCGCCCAATTCATCTCGTTCCTCAATCATCATGAGTTTTCCCCCGAGCAAGTCCGCGAAGTTCTGAACGATGTGGAGCGCGAATGCATTGTTACCCATGGATACGGTCTGCACAGTTTCGCCCATGCTCTGGTGAATACGTTTGAAAAACTTAGCGTGAATCCGGTAACCCCCGAGTTGCACACGCAAATCAACAGCTTTGCCCACACTATCGCCGACCATCCGATCGAATTATTGCCCGACATTACGGAAACGCTGCGGTATCTTTCCTTCAAACACCGCCTCATCCTAATGACCAAAGGCGCCGTGCTGGAACAAACCGGGAAGATTGATCGCTCCGGACTGCGAAGTTATTTTGCGGCAACTGAGATCGTGGCGGAGAAAGACGCCGCAGCTTACCATTGCATCGTAGAAAAACATGGACTTGATCGCCCCTCGACCTGGATGGTCGGCAACAGCCCGAAGTCTGACATCAATCCCGCGCTGGCTACCGGTTTGAACGCGGTGTTCGTCCCTCACGGCAACACCTGGATTCTTGAACATGATGAATTGAGTGGCGCTCCGCCGCCACAGCGGCTGATCATCGTGGGCACGTTCGCTGAACTGCGAGAACATTTCTGAAGCGACTTAACGCATGACAGAATCATTTTCGCGATTCATTTCTGTCCCTGAGTAAAGCACCAAACTAACCAACAACCCTCACTCCCGGCCCCTGTCTGCGCGTGTTACGCTCATTCTGCTTAACTTTGTAAGAACGTGGAGACAAATAATTTTCGAAGGCTGTTGCGCACCGTTGAAGCTCTTTCCGACCTCGGGCCGGAGCTCACGGGCGAGCGCGAGTTCACTGAAACGTCACGCCACATGCTCTCTGCCGTGATGGAGGCTGCGGCGGCTCGCGAGGGTGCTCTTTTCGTTTTCAACGACAAGCCCACGATGCTGACTTCGGTTGCTTCCGAGGGCTTCGCCATGCTTCCTGAGCCCGCTTTCATTCCTCTTCTTCCGAAGCACGCTCACGCGCTCAGCACGGCGCGCGGACCGATCGTGCTCAACGCGTCCACCTACTCCGTTTTTCTCAGCTCAAATGGAAACGTGGCTCCCGAGTTGTTCAAATGCATTGCGCCCCTCAAATCAGGCGGAAAGCTCGCCGGTGTCATCGCACTGGGTCGGCGTCCGGGAGATGTTCCCTATCAGGAAGCTGAACTCGACGCGGTGGAACTGCTATGCAGTTATATTGGGCTTGCCGTCCACAATCATGCACTCTCCCAGACTCTGGCTCAGCGGGTTACGGAAAACCTGCGATTGATGGCGTCTCTGCACGGCTTTTACGATAGCGCCCTCGAAGCCTTCGCCACCGCCATTGATGTAAAGGACGTAAACATTCACGGCCACTCTTTGCGTGTGGGACGCTACGCTGCTGCGATCGGCGAAGCCATGGGCGTTGAGCCAGGCGAAGCTGCGGCCTTGCGCAGCGCCGGATATCTCCACGACATTGGCAAGGTAGCCGTAGACCGCCGTTTGTTCAGCAAGCCGGCTGCGCTCAATCCCGAAGAGTTCCGCGAGATGGCGGACCACACCGTAGTGGGTCACCAGATCGTGTGCAGTGTGGAGTTTCCCTGGCCAAAAATTCATGAGTCGGTCCGCTGGCATCATGAGCGCAGCGACGGCTCGGGGTATCCGGATGGTCTGGCCAACGAGGAAATGCCGCTACCGGTACGAATCATGGCGCTCGCGGATACCTTCGACGCGATGACCAGCACGCGCCCCTACCGCGAGCCGCTTTCGCTGGGGAACGCGCTGAGCGATCTGGTGCGCATGACTCCGCAAAAATACGATCCCAACGCGGTACAGGCCCTGCTGATCCAAGTTCGGCGCGATGCCGTAGGCAGCAATCGAACTCCTCTTCTCGCCGATCATACCGCGGTGAATATCTCTCCAACCGATGTCGACCAATTGGCGGCGACCCTGCAGCACAAAATTTCCCACGGCAAACTGTATCTGACTTAGGATTAGCTTCCAGCTCTTATCTTCCTGCCTTGCAACATCCTTCGGTAACCCTTGAGAAGCAACTGAGAAGCAACTTTTTCATAGTCCTGGGTTGATAATAGGAGGGCTGTCGTCGTTCCTGTTTGGAAGTCTTCATGCCTGTGCGCCACGTCAAATTCGCCATTGTCCTTCTGTCTGTCGGCTTGGCGTGTGCCGTTCCGCCTCTCCTGGCCCGCAAGAAGGACCTAACGTCCTCCAGCGCTGGTGATCAGCGCCGTGCTCTTCATGCCCTCAATCGGCTCACATTCGGCCCCCGCCCCGGCGATGTTCAGCGGGTCGTGGCGATGGGTGTCGATCAGTGGATTGATGTGCAATTGCATCCCGAAAAAATTGACGATCGCGCGCTCGACGCGAAACTCGAGCCGTTCCGCACAACGCGCATGACGACCCGGGAACTCGCGGAAACTTTCCCTGATGGTCAGGAGATCAATCAGGTCATGAACGGAAAGAGGCCGATGCCCTCAGATGCGGCATTGCGCATGATTTACCAGGTGCAAATCGCCCGGCGGCAGGAACGCAAAGAGCTAGCCCAGGAGAAGAACTCGCCTTCCGTCCAGGCTCAAGCAGCATCTTCCAACTTGTCACGCGCTTCGGCTTCGGATACTAAAACTGCAGCAGAGCAGTCTTCGATGAATCAAGCTGCAATGAATGCCGGAGCCACAGGCAGCGAAGATGCTGGAACCGCAGACACAAAGCTCGCTGCAGATAATGGCGATACGACCGCGTCTGCCGCAATGAAGCCAAAGTTAACGCTGCGAGCAACAACAGAGGCGCGAAGGCGAGAGGATCAAGTCCACGCGGATCCTGATGTTCAACAACTGCAGAGCCTGCCTCCGGATCAGCGTTTCAAGAAGGTTCTCAATCTATCGCCGGACGCTCAACTGGCATTTGCGGACTCGCTGCGCGGAGGAAAGCATCAGGACTTCTTCGATGGAGTGCCAGCCAAGCAGAAAGAGATTCTGCTCGCCATGAATAATCCAGCGGGGGTGGTTACCGACGAATTGACACAGGCCAAGCTGATAAGGGCCATTTACAGCGAACGCCAGCTGGAAGAAGTGATGACCGATTTCTGGTTTAATCACTTCAACGTTTTCCTGGATAAGGGAGTCGATCGTCTTCTGGTCACCAGCTACGAGCGAGATGTGATCCGCCCTCACGTTTTCGGCAAATTCGAAGACCTGCTCGTCGCCACCGCGAAGAGCCCGGCAATGTTGTTCTACCTCGACAATTGGCTTAGCGTAGGTCCAAATTCCGACCAAGCCATGGGCATTCCGCAACACGCCAACGGTCCGTATGGCCGGCTCTATCCGCCACGGCCGAGAGCTAATGCGAAGAAGCGTCCCAGCGGTCTCAATGAAAACTACGGTCGCGAGTTGCTCGAACTGCATACGCTGAGCGTGAACGGCGGCTATTCGCAGCGCGATGTTACCGAGGTTGCAAAAGTCTTTACTGGGTGGACTATCGAGAAACCGTATCAGGGCGGCGGCTTCAAGTTCGAACCCCGTATGCACGAGCCCGGACCGAAATTTGTGCTGGGTCGCCGCATCAAGCCTAAGGGCGAAGGCGAGGGACTCGAGGTCCTGCACCGGCTCGCTACAAGTCCGCAGACGGCCCACTTCATCTCGCTGAAGCTGGCGCAACGTTTTGTCTCGGATGATCCGCCTCCCGCCCTGGTCGATCGCATGGCGAAAACCTTCCTCCAAAAGAAGGGCGACATTCGGGAAGTGCTCATTGTCCTTTTTCACTCGCCTGAATTTTGGGATGACACAACCTTTCGCGCCAAGGTGAAGACGCCGCTTGAATTCGTAGCTTCCGCGGTGCGAGCCACGGGCGCCGGGGTCGATAACCCGTTGCCACTTACTCGCCAGCTCAACAATATGGGCATGCCACTCTACGGAGCACAGCCACCAACCGGCTATTCGATGAAAGCTGAAACTTGGGTTAGTTCATCAGCGCTGCTCAATCGTATGAATTTTTCGTTAGCGCTCACCAACGGCAAGATTAAAGGCGTAACAGCAGACGTGGCCCCGCTCGCCGGAAATAACGGCCTCAATTCGCCGCCGGATGCAACTCTGGCTTTGTCGGCGCTGGAGACCAGCTTGCTGGACGGAAACATCTCCAAACAGACGCACGATTCGATCGCGGCACAAATTGATTCGGCGCGTCCCAACGGTGCTCAGCAAATGCAAGATAGTAAAAGCGGAGGCCATACAGCGGTAGATACAACGCGTCCGCCAGATGTAAGAATGATTGCGGGTCTGCTGTTGGGCTCGCCGGAGTTTCAAAGGAAGTGAGCTGCTGGCTTCTAGCTACTAGCTTCGGGCTGGAACAGTCAGGGTCTTGTTCGGGCATCCAAGATGGCAGCTTGTAGCCGGGAGCTAGGAGCGTTTTTATGTCGCTTACTCGTCGCGTCTTTCTTCGTAACAGCGCACTGGCCGTCGTGGGAACGGCTGCGGTGCCGAGTTTTCTCGCACGAGCCGCCATGGGCATGGTTCAGCCCGGCTCGCGCACTAAGCGCCTGGTTGTAATCTTCCAGCGCGGTGCGGCGGACGGCTTGAATATCGTTGTGCCTCACGGCGAGCCGCAATATTATGCGATGCGGCCCAGCATCAACATCCCGCGCACAGCGGTGCTCGATCTCGATGGATTCTTCGGCCTGCACCCGTCCCTCGCGCCCTTCCAGCCGCTCTGGCAACAGCGTCATTTAGCCATTGTGCATGCCGCAGGCTCGCCCGACCCGAACCGTTCCCACTTCGATGCGCAGGATTTCATGGAATCCGGAACTCCCGGCATCAAGTCCACAGAGGATGGATGGCTCAACCGTGCATTACGCAATCTGCCGCAGCCTTCGCAGAAGTCGGCCTTCGAGGCCATCGCAATGGGCCCATCCATCCCGCGAATCTTGAGCGGCATCGAGCCCGCCATCGCCGTCAACAACATCAACGATTTCTCGGTCGGAGGCCGCAATCCGAAAGCTTCACCCGTTGCCAATACTTTCGAGGCCATGTATGACCACTCTCTCGATACAGTTCTGCATGGCACGGGCGAACAAACATTTGACGCCGTGAAAATGCTGAAGGCCACGGACCCTGCTAACTACACGCCTGCGCCCGGTGCGGACTATCCCAAGGGACGCTTTGGCGACAGCATGCGCCAGCTCGCGCAGCTGATCAAGGCGAATCTCGGCGTACAGGTGGCGTTTGCCGATATTGGGGGTTGGGACCATCATGTCAACGAAGGCGCAACCGAAGGCCAGATCGCCAACGTGCTGCGCGACTTCTCGCAATCGATTGCAGCCTTCTGGACCGATCTCGGCGATCTCGGCGAAGACACCGTGGTAGTCACCATGTCGGAATTCGGCCGCACCGCCCGCGAGAATGGCAACCGCGGTACCGATCACGGGCACGCCAACGTGATGTTTGTTTTGGGCGGACCGGTGAAGGGCGGCAAAGTTTACGGACGCTGGCCTGGCCTTGATCGATCGCAACTCTACGAAGGTCGTGATCTGGCGCTGACCACTGATTTTCGGCAAGTCCTCGGCGAAGCCGTCGCGCGGCACATGGGGAATAAGAATCTGGCCACAGTGTTTCCGGGGTACGAAAATCAGCCGGGGAAATTTCTGAAGCTACTCGGATAGTGACAGCCAATTACAGGTTGCTGCAAAACTCACGATTCGTATTAGGGCTTCGCTTCAGCGGTGCCGTAGCTATTGCAAAAGTCGCAGCCGGCTTTAGCAACTCTGGTGCGCTAGGATGAGTGCCCTATTCAATCGCGGGTACAGGACGCGGACTAAATCTCCACAAACACGTCGCCGTTTTCGATCTTCAGCGGATATACAGCGATTTTCATCTTGGGATCCTGTTCGGCCGCGCCGGACTTTGTGTCCCAAGCCCAGCCGTGCCAAGGACAGATAATTTTCCCACCCTCAATCATTCCCTGCCCCAGCGGCCCGCCACGATGCAGGCAAACATTATCCATGGCACTGTACGTTCCATTGACGTTGGCGATACAGATAGTTTTGGCTCCGCAGGAGAATTCTTTGGCTTCGTCGGCTGGCGGAAGATCAGACTCGGTCGTGAGTTTGATAAAGTTCGGCATGGGAATCAGCAATTAGCAGTTGGCAGTTAGCAGTTAGCTTAAACCGATCCACTAAATGCTAATTGCCAACTGCTAATCGCTTATTTCGGTTGCAGCGTTTGGGCGATCATGACCTGCCTCTTGAACGCTTCCATCATATTTGGATCGAGCCGCACTTCCGTGGGCTTCTTCGCCAGCGTCATGGTATCGATTTTGTCCTGCAGCTTGAGTAGCGCGTAGAAAAGGTTCTCCGGCCGCGGCGGACAACCGGTTACATACACATCCGTGGGCACGATTTTGTCGACGCCCTGCAGCACCGCATACGTGTTAAACGGGCCGCCTACGGACGAGCACGCGCCCATCGAGATCACCCACTTCGGGTCAGGCATCTGGTCATAAATGCGTTTCACCACCGGGGCCATCTTTAAAGTCACGGTTCCGGCCACGATCATCAGGTCGCTTTGCCGCGGGCTTGGTCGGAATACTTCCGAACCGAAGCGCGCGATATCGAATCGCGAAGTCGATGACGCAATCATTTCAATCGCGCAGCATGCCAGACCAAACGTCATCGGCCACACCGCGGACTTGCGCGCCCAGTTAAAGACGTAGTCCACCGTGCTGATCATGAAATTCTTTTCGAATTTATTCTGCAACCAACTCATGTGCTGACCTCGGTCGCTACGATTATACAGTTGAACCACGCGCAAAGCAGCACAGGTGCGCCGTCCTCCATCGCATGCTATTTTTGCTCCTCGTAGTGTTAAGTTGCTCACTTTCGCCCACTCAGCTACAAATAGAATCATCCATGGATTCGACGCCCGCCCTGGCCGCTCCCCGCGCACGCACTCCAGTTCCCCTATTGAATGCCTGGGCTGATATTCGCACGTCGCAATTCTGGATGGTCGTCATCGCGCTATTTCTCCGTGTCGGGTGGATCCTCGTCGGCCACACTTACAAATTCAAGCCCGCCGAAAATAACTTTGGCTTCGGATGGGAGATGGGGCGCATCGGCGCCGCCATCGCCTCTGGCCGCGGCTTCAGCGATGCGTTCGGTCCGCCCACCGGTGCTACCGCCTGGGAGCCGCCACTTTATCCTTATCTGGTGGCAGGCGTGTTTCACATCTTTGGAATTTACTCGCGAGCATCGGCGTTCATTCTGCTCACGATTAACAGCGTTTTCTCGGCGCTCACCTGCATTCCTATTTTTCTTATCGCCCGGCGAATCTTTTCCGAAAAGGTCGCCGTCGGTGCGGCATGGACTTGGGCTCTTCTTCCCTATGTCATGTTCTGGTGCACGCGCTGGGTGTGGGAGACCAGTCTTTCCGCGCTCTTGCTCGCGATGATTTTCTGGCTGGCGCTGACCATGGAAGATCGCAATGGGCTGAAGCCGTGGATCGAATTCGGACTGCTCTGGGGAATCGCCGCGTTGAACAGCACAGTCCTGATCGCCTTTCTGCCCGCCTCGGGACTGTGGGCCTGGTATCGGCGCGCGAGGCTGCGCAAGCCTTCGTTCATCGGCATCTTGTTGGCTTCGCTGATTTTTATTGCGTGCCTCACCCCTTGGACAGTTCGCAATTATCGAACCTTCGGAAAATTCATTTTCATCCGCGATAACTTTGGCGCCGAACTCCGCCTCGGGAACGGCAATGGAGCCGACGGCACATGGATGCTGTACTTGCATCCCACGCAAGACACGTATGCCATGCGCCAATACATTTCGATGGGGGAATTGGCATATATCGAATACCGCCAGCGGCAGGCCGTCGATTACATCAGAGCTGATTACCCTCGCTTCGCCGTGCTCTGCCTCAAGCGCTTCATTTACTTCTGGGCCGGGCCGCCGCGCTTGTCAAAAATCTGGTGGCTTGCTGAGACCAAGAATTCGCTCTTCCTCGCTTCTTCTGTACTAATGTTCTGGGGACTCGGACGCGCGCTCCGCCAGCGCAAACCCGGCGCCTGGCTACTCTTTTGGCTGATCTTGCTTTATCCCGCGATTTACTACATCGTCTACCCTGGCCAGCGCTACCGCCATCCCATTGAGCCAGAAATGACGATTCTCGGGATTTACTTATTAACTGAAACTAGCAAGAAGATCCAGCCCCGCGCGGAAAATGATAGTGCCGCTTCGCAGATGCGATGACCACGACAAAGAAGATCGCATACTGCACGAGGGCGACTGTTCGCCCTGGCGTTGCCTCTGGGACTTGCCTAAGGACTTGCCATGAAAGGGTTCGGCTTAAGCCGCACCGTAACTCAAGCCAGAAAACACTGGGCTTTAGCCCCTGAGGTTTCCTGACGAAAAAAGCTTCAGTAAATCGTGTATCCCGGAGCGGGCGTTCGCAGATCGGGCTTGGTCGCCACCAGGAGTAACGCCCCTTCGCGCTTGAATGCCCGCAGATCGTCCAGACTGAGAAACGACTTGGTTTGATAGTCGTCCGGCGTAGGCGTGTCATCGGGAACACGACAAGCCTCCACATTTTCGAATGCATGCTTCTTCAACAATTCCACGTACTCGGCCTCCGAGCGAACATGCACTGGCACCTTGAGATTGTCTACCCATTGCAGCGAATAGTGATTATCCTTGTATAGATTGATGAGGATGAATAACCTTCCCCGCGGCGCCATCACCCGAAACAGCTCCATCAGCGCGCGGTCCTGATCTGCATAGTAATAAAACGACTCAACCGATAGCACCTTGTCGAAAAAATTCTCTTCCCAGGGAATTTGCTGCGCTGATCCCCACACATAAAGGACATTATCGAAATCCTTCGATGCCGCTCTCGCTTCGCGAATCATCTCATCCGAAACATCGAGGCCAACCACTTGTCCGAATCCATCCGGCCCCTCGCCCACCAGCCGCGCCAGCAGCCGCGTCGCCCATCCCGATCCGCAACCAAGATCAAGCACGCGCTCGCCCGCTCGCAGGTCCATCCGCCGAATCGTCTTGGTCGTAATGTTGAAGTGATGCTGCTCCATCTTGGGGCCTTCGCCAGCCGCGGCCCAGCGGTTGAATTCCTGCTGCAACTTCTCATCCGGAGTCAGGGATTTTTCAGGCATTTCAATGTCTCTGTTTTCTTCTTCTATCACAGAACGAGAATAGGATTAAATCTCTCGCGCCCCCAGGTGCGGGATCCGAGCGACGAGATGGTTCTCGAGGCCGCCATCAATGGCCACGCCGATGCCTTGGTGACATACAATATCCGTGACTTTGAGTTGGCGGGTAAACGTTTCGGAGTTCCAATCCTCAGCCCGCCTAACTTGCTAAAGATGGTGAAGCGATGAGCAAAGCAACTTACCCTTTGAAGCTCCCTCTCTCGATCAAGAAGGCGGCGCAGCGTCTGGCGCAGGAAGATGGCGTCTCACTGAATCAATGGATTGCGTCGGCGGTGGCGGAAAAGGTTGGAGTGGTGGAGACGGCGGCGCAGTTTTTCAAGAAGCGTGCGGGCCAGAAGACCGGCGACCGGCTAATAGAGTCTCTTCGCAACGCGCCGAATGTCCTTCCTGAACCTGAAGACAAAGTAAGGTAGCCCGGCACCAGCCCAGCGGTTGAATTCCTGTTGCAACTTCTCGTCGGGAGTAAGGATTTTTCCGCCATGGAAAAGATTTTTATCGCGCCGCCAGGTGTTGTTGTTGGTCCTGGGCCATCCGAAAGCAAACTGCAGCAATCCAGTTCGCGGTTCGCACGTCCCACCACGCCAGCGCTATCGCATGATAGCGTCAGTTGACAATTTTCGTGCAATTAGGTCGGACATGGTTGGAAGATCGCCACGCTGCTTACTGCAGCTTCGCGTACTCCGCTTTGGCTTCCTTTAGGATGGGGATGTCGGAGTCGGCGTCTTTCCAGAGTCCTAGGAAGTCTTGGTATGCGCTCTTCGCTTTGGCGCTGTCGCCGGATATCGCGTAGGCACGGGCAAGTTGGAGATGGGCGAGCGAGCCGAGCAGGAAGTTTGCCACAAGTCCGGAATGATCAGGGAACTTCTGGAACTCGGCGGCCGCAGCGGCGCCGTTCCGCTGGGCCAAATAAGCCAGGCCGCGAATGTATGCGGGATACATAGCGGCTCCGGGAGGAGGGGTTCCGAGTTCGTAGGGTAGGGAGGGCTCAAGCGCGACGACGGCCCGGTCAGGTAGGTGTTCCGCCATCGCAATGGATGCCTCGATCACCGGGAACCAGTACACCTTTAGATACGTGTTGGTGGGTTCGGACTTTCGCAGTCCTTCAAAGATAGCTCGCGATTGAGCAGTCTCGCCGGTACGCGTCAGCGCCACAGCGGCCAGGACTTTGACATCACGCCCGGGAGCGAGCGCTAAGGCGCGGGCGACGGCTTGCCGGGCAGCAGCCACGTTGCCTAGTTCAGCCTCGCGGAGCGCCTCAAACGCGAGCCACTGGGCCGCAGTTTCTTTGGCATCCGCTCGCACAGCGGAGTCAGCGGCGCGTCGGGTAAGGTCGCGGGCCTTCTCCAAGCGGCCGTAGTAGGCCTGAGTATCGGCGTGGATGTTGAGCATCCGGTCTTCCTCACCGGGGCGGCCCGCTGCCCATGCAACTTGGCGCTCCATCTCAGCGGTGTCCTGGGACAGAAATGCCAAGGAGTAAAGATCAGCCCGAACAACGAAGCCATCGAAGTTTTTCTGCTGTGCCTCCTGGAGCGTCTGCCTGGCATCCTTGAGCCGATTGACGGCGATATAGTCGTTTGCCAGGTTCCCATAGCCGTTAATCGTGGGTTCCAGGCGCAGGGACACTTCAGTCTCTGCGATCGCCTTGTCGTATTGCCCCAGAGCGGTATAGATAAAACCGAGGTTTATGTGAGGTACCATGTCCCGCGGGTAGCTTTTCGCCCAGATTTCGTAGGCCTCTGTGGCCTTCTCCACTTCGCTGGTGCCATCATCAAAATACAAGGCGGAGATCCGGTACTTTTCCCGTTCACTGACCCGGTCACGCAAGTCGTATGCCTTCTTGGCATTGTCCATGGCCAGACTCGCCTGTCCAAGATTCCCATACGAAACAGCCAGACCGGCATAGGCTATGGCGAAGTTGGGGTCGAGTTCGAGGGCCTGCTTCATGAACGGAATGGCTTCTGCGTCACCCTTGGTGCGGCCTGTCGTGACGCCCATGCTGTAAGCCTTCAGGGCTTCGAGAGAGGGCGTGGTCGCTTCCACGGGTACATCGAACTTCTGTACCGAGGCAAGCGATTCACCCAGCCTGCCGCGCAGGCTGGTTGCTGCCGTGCTCAACGCCTTTAGCACCCCCTCTTTGCTGGCCGCTTCGGCTTGTTCCTTGGCCAACGGGTCCCCGGTGCTGCAAGCGACCGCTTCCAGGCCGATCACATACTGAGTACCAATGCTGGAAACCGAGCCGGCCAAAATGGCCTTGCTCCCCGTGCGCACACAGAGTTCCTTGGCGACCTCCGCGGTTACGTGTTCGGTTGGCGCGTGGCCCATCAGCTTCAGCGTCGCGCTGATTTTGCGGTCGGAAAGGATGTTGAGAAACGGAGACTGTTCCAGATCGACGGCGAGGGCCTGCTTGAGGGTGCCGTCGAAGACGGGGTCGCCGGTGAAGTTAGTAAAGTCGGTGAGTACAACCGTGTCTTTCTCAGTGAGCGGCGTAGGATTCGTTGCGGAACTCGCGGAACGCGAGCGCCTGTAGAGGCCACCGGCGATGAGACCAGCGACGACGATCACCACGGCGGGAACCAAAATCTTCCAGCGGGCGCCCGTCCATTGCCCCACCGCCGATGTCTGCGCCGAAGTAACTGCCAGCTGCTGTTTGCCGCTCGATGCACTTGATTTTGCAGCTGGCGTTCCGGAGATGGGCTGGCGGGAATCGTCCACAGCGGCCGGAATTCCCGTCTGACTCGATTCTATCTCCCGCTTCAGGCGTTTCAGATCGGTCCGCATTTCCGCAGCAACCTGATAGCGCAGCTCGCGGTCTTTCTCCAACGCCTTATTGATGATCTCTTCCAGCTTGGGCGGAAGGTCGGGATTCAGCCGCACCGCAGACATCGGCGTCTTATGCAGGATGGAATCGAACAAGTCGGTGGTCGTATCTCCCCGAAATGGCAACTGGCCGGTAGCCATCTCGTACAACACCGCGCCGAAGGAGAAGAGGTCAGTTCGGTTGTCCAGCTGGCGCCCTCGCGCCTGCTCCGGAGACATGTAGGCGGCCGTGCCCACCGCGGTGCCAGGATTTGTCAATTGTGCTTCGATCGCTTCGGTACGCGTGGCCTCATTCTGGCTGCTGCCGCCCGCGGCCGTAACTTTAGCCAGGCCGAAATCGAGCACCTTGGCGTGTCCGCGCTTGGTCACGAAGATGTTCGCGGGCTTTATGTCACGGTGGACGATGCCTTCGGAGTGAGCCGCGTCGAGCGCGTCAGCCGTCTCAATGGCCAGCGAAAGCAGAGTTTCCAGTTCCAGCGGGCGGTTGCCGATCTCGTGCTTGAGGGTCTGACCGTCGAGAAACTCCATGGCTATGAACGCTTGGCCGTCCTGCTCGCCGATGTCATAAATGGTGCAGATGTTGGGGTGGTTCAGAGCGGATGCCGCCTGGGCTTCACGCTGAAAGCGGGCTAATGCTTGTGAGTCCCTGGCCACTTCATCGGGCAAGAACTTGAGGGCTACAAAACGATGGAGCCGGGTGTCCTCAGCCTTGTAGACCACGCCCATCCCGCCCCCACCGAGTTTTTCAACAATGCGGTAATGCGAGATGGTTTGGCCGATCATGGAGTCGTGCAATGGTAGGCGTGACGTGAGGGGCAAGTCAATGAAAGGCTATGGAGTTGGCGGGGACTCAAGAGGATGGTTGGCGTTATTCGCGATGACACTCACAATACCAGAACCGGCTAGTCAAAGGGCACTTGGCCGGCGATCCAAAACCTGAGCTCCCGCCTCGTCTAGCTTCTACCCCTATGCCCACTGCTGTGTTACAGTTTTCCTCCTCATGGCGACACGCCCTCAGAACCCTCCACCCGAGCCTGACCCGGGATCACTATACTGCCCAAACTGCGCGGAGGAAGTGAATGATCCCCTAACGTGCGGCGATTGTTCGGCCATCATTTGCCGCCGCTGCGGCACGCCGCTCGAATCTCCCGACGAACTCGGAATGGGATAATGAAATCCACTTCTCTCGCACCCTCCGCAGAAACTCTCAATTCAAAGCCGACTTCCGGTCCAAAGCCAACTCTGATTCGCGGACTGAGCCTCCTCGATTCCGTTTTGCTGCTCGTCAGCGGCATCATCGGCTCTTCGATCTTCCTCACTGCTAAAGATATTGCCGGTCCGCTCCCGCAACCCATGTTGTTCCTGCTGGTATGGGTGATTGGCGGCGTAGTGTCGTTGTTCGGGTGTGTTGCCTTTGCCGAACTGGGCTCCATGTTCCCCGAATCCGGTGGCCAGTATGTCTATCTCCGCGAAGCCTATGGCGACCTCGTCGCTTTTCTTTATGGGTGGA
>JBAVZU010000316.1:0-13633 GCA_049588915.1 Candidatus Sulfotelmatobacter sp. | reverse complement strand
TCCACACGAGCAGCGAATCCGCCGAATTCGAGGTTCCCTGATAACTGTGCCCGCCGCCCTTCACCACCAGCCGCAAATCATTTTCCCGCGCGAAATTCACCGCCGCCGCGATGTGATCGGCATTGCTTGCCGCCACGACGTAAACGCTGGGTTTGCTCACCCACGCGTCCACCCATCCCAACGTTTGCGTCAAGCCAGGCTGGTCTCCGATGTAATAGGGGTTGTGAATATGGTTGAAAAGATCGTGGCAGCCCGCGCTTCCCGTGTCTTTGACGCAAGCCTCGATGGGAAATTCGACCGGAATCAAATTTCCATCGACCTCATCATTCAGCCGCTTCCATGCTGCCTGCGAAGGCCAATTTGCATCCGACGGCCGCCGCCGAATTCCCGCACCAGCGTGCGTCGCATTCAGCAGGCCCGCAGTCCCCGGTTCGCGCGCAAGATTCTTTGCGGCTCCCCATAGCTCACGCACCCACAGCGGACCCAGCGCGGCTATGCCTGATCGTTTTAAGAATGTTCTTCTGTCCATTGATCTAGGAATGTTGTCGCGGTTACGCCGCAAAACCGTTATCGGCAGCTTCTTATAGTAAAGGATTCTTCTCGGCAGCCATCGCAGGATTCTATCGGCATTCGGGCTGCGCCTCACTTGATATTTGGAATTACACCCCTATGAAACACTTCGAAATGTGAGAGAGTGCACCTAGTTTGGGTTTTTGCTTGGATTCGTTGGTGCTTTGCTTCCAAAAGGGTCTTTCTCGTCGGGGATGCGTTTGCACAGTTAATTCATCCGCTCCCGCACTTCGGTTGTTATCGGCGGCCCAAGATTTTGCCCTTCAGCTTAGTTCTGCTCATGCAGCTTCGCGTACTCGGCCTTAGCTTTCTTCAGGCAGAAAAAGGCGAGTCATATTTCAGATCCGCCCGATGTTTAGAGAGTGACTGCAGCAGTCAGGGCAGTGGTCGCGCCGTTTGCTGGGACTTTCCTGGTATCTAGCGGAACGAAAGAACTGGTGCGCTGTGGCAGCCCACTCGTGCCCGTGAAACCCGAAACCGAGTAACCAGTAGCCATACTGTCGCTAGCTTGAGTTAACAGACTCCATGCATAGGGTATCGAGAGCTTGCACGTCCGTGTGGCCCCCGTTCCGGTGGCTGCCACCGTGTTCGACTCGTCGATGGACCGCGGGCTGCTTGCGTTATCAAGAACGGAGACCTCCTCGGTGCAGGTAATATTGGTAAGGGCGGTGGTCTTGAGGGTTACTGTGATCGTAATCGTTACTGTCCCTGTAAACGTCGTTGCTGCGGGAGGAATATCGTCTTCGTCGCGGGATTCGCCGTTTGGGCCCAAATGGTCGGCGTAACCATCACGCAACACATACAAATTAGCAAAAGGCTCTTACTTCTCATTTTTGGGTCTCCTTTCAGGAATTTGTAAACAGTTGGTCGGCCCAATTCAGGGAAAATCCGCGGAGGAACTTCCCTTAGTTTTTGGGCGGATTGTAGCACGGCGGGTACGCCTCTTTTGATTTTTCCGAAGGAGGTTTAAGGTTTGTCATCAATTTTTTTTGTTGAAGTCACGAGCCCTTCACAAACGCTAGTTAGGATGGGCGCACTCAATTATTGGTGCGAGAGACATCAAGAAGCGCGAAGTCTGTCTCCAGTCGCGATTGAATGGCCTCCGCCAAATCCCTTGTTCGGGAAATGAGCCTGCGCGATCTTCGCCTCAAGTTTGGTCGTTGTTCGCTGACGTACAAGAAGTTAACGGGGGGCTACATTTACTATCAGCCGCCGCAACCATTGCACGCTGCTCAACCTAGCATCACTTTTAACCAAGTCCCAACTGGAGTTTCCATTGAACGAGAGCACAAGTGTGCAACTTCTGGTCACAGACGGCAGCAATGGCATTGAGGCCGAAGTCCAGGAGCCTTTCGCGACAGGGTGGTTCGCGGTTTTCACCAAGGCGCGTCACGAAAAGCAAATCGCCTGGAACCTTGGGCAGCGAGAAATCGAATCATTTCTTCCACTTTACAAGACAAAGCATCGATGGAAAAACCGCTGCACGGTAGATCTGGAGCTGCCGCTATTCCCTAACTACATTTTCGTGCGGATTGATCCGCGGGAACGCTTGCGAGTGTTGAGAGTTGCTGGGGTGCTGTCTATTGTTTCTGCTGGTCGGGAACCCTTGCCGGTTCCGGAGCACTACATTACTGGCTTGCGGGATGGACTTCTTGCCAACAAAATTCAACCTCACCCGGGTCTAGACGTCGGTGACAGGGTGCGCATCACAAGCGGTGCGATGGCCAACATGGTAGGCGTACTGGATCGCCGTAAAAATGCCTTCCGGGTCGTGCTCAAGCTGGGGATGATCGGTCGAAGCGTTGCCGTGGAAGTAGATGTTGCCAACATCGAGTCTGCCGGCCCGGCACCTGAGCGGAGGGCAGCCTGGTTAAGTCCGAAAAGCGATGCATTATCTAGTGTCGCAGCCTCGGCATTCACATGAAATTAACAGAGCATTTATCGCGGGTTTACAGAAGGTTGCTAGTTATTATTGGCCGCTAAACAGGCGGTATTGTTGCCGATATTCGAGGTTGGCACGGCTAAGTTCTCTTTTCCGTTCTTCGCGGCACCGGATTTCCTGTCATAAGTTTTGTAAAGAATTTGTGGAAAACGACGGGTGCTAACCCACGTTAGCGAAGCTTTGCTTAAAGGATTTTGCAGTGCAGTTTAATCGCAAAAGTTGTTGGATTCGAAAAGCAAACACAAAGTTGGCAGGAAAGTTCTGCGGCTCATTTAGGCGCTAGGTATCAAGTTAGCGAAGGAATAAACAGTCATGCTTAAGCCACGGTTCTCTCGTAGTGCTCTGGCTCTGCTCCTTATCGCTGGTTGCGGAGCAAGTTCGGCGCAACCGCCTCAATCGGGTGCGGCCAAGGCTGATCAGGTGCTTGTTGCCCGCGCATCGAACACGCCGGATACGCCCTCCTTTCAAGAGCGCTACCCGCGTTATCAGGTAATGCCCAGTGACGTCTTGTCAGTTACTTTCCCTATCGCTCCTGAACTCAATGTGACGGCGGTGACAGTCCAGCCTGACGGCTTCATCATGCTTCCGAACATTGGAAGCATATACGTTAGGGGGTACACGGTTCCTCAGATTGTTGACAGTCTGACCAAGGAATACTCGAAGACACTACATAACCCGATCATCGCCGTAGACATTACAAACTTCCAGCCCCCGCAATTCACAGTGAACGGACAGGTTGGGAAGCCGGGCCAATATCCGCTGCGCTTCGATATCACGGTTTCGGAAGGGATTGCCGTCGCCGGAGGATTTTTGCCTACAGCCAAAACCCAGGTCTTCCTTTTCCATCGCGTAAACACCGATTGGGCGGAGGTGAAGAAACTCGACCTAAAGCAACTTCTAAATGGCCATAACATCCACGAGGACGTCCATATTCAAGCCGGGGACATGATTTTTGTACCTGATACATTCATCACAAAAGTCAGGAAATATGTTCCCTATGGTCTTAGTAGTGGATTGGGCTGGAGTGGGAACGGTCTCTTAAATCAATGACGCGTTAGGCGACCAGAGAAATGACTGAACCAAACCCAGAGAGTGTGTCGGTAAAAAAATCCGACCCCACGCTACGAGATTTGCTTGCACCGCTGTTCCGCCGCAAGCGGGCATTTGCCAAGACTTTTTGCGGCGTTATGCTTGGCGCCGTGCTGGCCGCTTTTGTTTTGAACTCCACGCACAAAGCTACCATGGAAATACTTGTAAATGATCAGCGTTCGGATCCCACGGTTACGGCGCTGTCGACGCAGGGGCAGGGATCACCTCCGCCCGTGGGAGACTCTGCCATTGGTTCTGAGATTGAGTTATTGAAGAGTCCGGATCTCCTGGAGGGCGTCGTGATTGCCAACCGCCTGCAGGACAACGAGCGAAAGTCGTTTACGCACTATTTGCACCCTGGAGCGGATGAAGCTTGGTACGTTGCCCGGGCTGTTCAGCGTTTGGGTGGAAAGTTGGACACCCAACAAGTAACCAAGACTAGTATGATCGATGTCGATTACAAATCGTCCAACCCCCAACTTGCCTACCATGTCTTGGAGACGCTCGGTAGGTTATATCTTGAAAAACATAACGCCGTGCGACGGCCACCGGGGTCGTACACATTTTTTGCCTCAGAAGCCGATAAGTACCAGAAAGCCCTTGCCGACTCAGAGTCGCGTCTGGCCGACTTTTCCAAAAACACGGGGATCGCGTCTCCTGACGTGCAGCGGACGGATCTGGCGCAGCATGTGGCAGACGCGGTAGCCGCTCTCGAATCAACTCACCAAGTTATTGCGGCAGACAAGCGCAAACTAGAAGACGTGACAAGCCGCATGAAGGTTATCCCTGAGCGTTCTCTGGCTCAACAGTCGACGGATTCTGCACAGGGACTGATGCAACAACTGCAGGCTAGTCTCCTAGCCGCTGAACTCAAGAAAACGCAGCTACTCCTCAAATACGAACCAAGCTATCCGCTGGTACAGGAAGCCGACCAGGAAATCGCCGAAACGAAGGCCGCCATTGTCTCCGCGACCAAGGAGCAATACGTTAACCAGACCACAGACCGGGATCCAACTTTTGAATTGATGAGAGAAGACATCGCGAAGACGCAGGCCGATCTGGCCTTTCAGCAAGCGACTGCGGGAGGGCTAGAAAATAGCATTCACAACTTGCAGATGCAAATGGTCGATTTGGATCAAAAGGCGTTGGAACAAGCGGACTTGACTCGCGAGGTCAAGGCCAATGAAGCGAACTACTTGCTTTATCTTTCGAAAAGAGAACAAGAACGCACCTCAGACGCTTTGGATGAGAGACGGATCGCGAATGTGTCAATTGCAGTTCCGCCGGTGCTGCCGATTCTTCCCTTGGTCTCTCCATTGCTGGTATTGTTCTGCGGCATAGTTCTCGCAGCTTTTATCGGTGCGGGGTCAGCCTTCCTCGCCGAGTATCTCAATCCGTCGCTGCGTACTCCAGCGGAAGTGCTCGAGGTTCTCAGAATTCCGGTACTGGCAAGCGTTCCGAAGCAAACCGCTTAGGCTCACGAATGGTCTTAGAGTATTACAACTTGAAAGAACAACCCTTCGGGGTGACGCCTGATCCTCGCTATCTTTATCCCAGCCCGACTCACCGTGAGGCGTTGGCCTCATTGGCATACGCAATCCGAAGTGGGCGCGGCTTCATGTCCATGATAGCTAAGCCGGGAATGGGCAAAACTACGATTCTGTTTCAGCTTCTGAGCAACCTGGAAGGTACAGCACGAGTGGTATTCCTGTTCCAGACCTTGTGCACCCCGAACGAACTGCTGCGTGGTATTCTCCGTGGGCTTGGGGTGGTTGACGAGGGCGGCGACGCCGTCCGCATGCAGGAACAGCTGAACAGTGTATTACTGGCCGAGGCTCATCAAGGGCGAAGAGTCGTCGTAATAATCGATGAAGCGCAAAATCTTGAAGACTCCGCTCTTGAGCTGGTGCGAATGTTGTCAAATTTCGAGTCCACCAGCGACAAACTGATGCAGATTATTCTAGCCGGACAACCTCAGCTTCGCGAAACATTAGCTTCACCAAATCTAGTTCAGCTCCGGCAGCGAATTTCAATCTTTGCTCGACTTCAACCGTTTAGTGTTGAGGAAACTCACCTTTATATCCGCCATCGCCTTGAGGTGGCGGGCTATGATTTTAAGACCCCGCTTTTTACGCCGGCAGCGGAAGCGCTGATCGCAAAACATAGCGAGGGGATTCCTCGAAACATCAACAATATTTGCTTCAATGCCCTTTCATTAGGTTGCGTAATGAAGCAAAAAAGCATCGAGGAGGAAGTGGTTCGCGAGAGTTTGCACGACCTGAATCTCAACGCAGAAGGCGCTTTCGACCCCCACGAAGAACCTGCAGAACCCAACTTCGTTGCCCTCAGCGCGAGCAAGCCTGTCAGAATATCTCGACAGCCTTTCGCGCGGGGAATCCGACTTGCCGCTTGCGTTATGTTACTGTTGCAACTCTTGATTTTTACTGGCGCCCGGGGGGGCCGAGAGACGCTCGGGACCCATTCTCTGCTTGCCGTCAGCTCGAACCCGCAGGTGGGCGCACAGGTGCCAACGGAGGATCATCCGAGCTCATCGGGCTTGGCCGTCAACGGCGAACCCAGCGCAAAATTTGTGCCGGTCTCCTCAGCCGATGAGATCTCCCGAAACCCAGAGGCCATCTCATTAACGCCGCGTCAGAAATCACCGCACCGCGTAGCGAACTTCGAGCCGACCAGCGACCCAGATAAACTCTGGGCACAAGTGAGGAACGAGAGTAGCGATGCCGAAATCGAGCTTGCACGTTTGTATATTGAGGGAACGGCCGTGCCTCAGAATTGCACGCAGGCTAAGATCCTTTTGCTGGCAGCGTCTCGAAGAGGAAATGCACGCGCGGCTGAGTTGTTGAATACTTACGGTGACCGGTGCCGCTGATGCGACGGGTTTTTGAGCTTTAAGCTTGCTCTATGAAAGTTTACTTTATGAACGGAACCTGCGTCTTTCTGCCGAGCACCGGCGGTTCCTGCTGATTGCAGTATCACTGGGAAAAACAGGGATGAGTAAGAATTTTGAGCTGATGCAACAAGTGCTCGGAGAAGCACTGCCAGAGACTGCGTATGGTCGGGAGTACGCCGAAGTTATCGTTTTGGAATCGGAAAGCGATCGCAAGATCGCGCGTGACTCGTCGGATTTCGACGCCGTTGCACAGCAAGAGTGCTTCAAACTCGTTCAACGTATTTTCTTGGGGCAGCCGGATCTGTTTCACGCCGTCGTCTTCGCGGGAATCGACCGGGGAAATGGTTGTAGCCGAATTTGTGTGGAGATTGCTCGTATTTTGGCGGCAAATGCTTCCGGTTCGGTCTGTCTAGTGGACGCAAATCTCCGCACTCCTTCTCTGCCTGAATTTTTGGGAACTCCCAACCATAGAGGCTTGGTTACCTCCCTGCTCGAAGATGGGGATATACGCAGTTTTGCAAAGCAACTGGAACCATCCAATCTGTGGCTGCTGTCAGCAGGAACCTTGGATTCTCAGTCGCCCAGTCTGCTGAATTCCGACCGCCTGAAGACGCGTTTGCAAGAGTTGCGCAAAGAGTTCGACTACGTTCTAATCGACTCGCCGGCACTAAATCTCTATTCGGACGCCCTCGCCCTGGGCGGTATTGCAGAGGGATTAGTTGTAATACTCCAGGCAGATTCTACCCGCCGGGAATCGGCGCTGAAGGGTTTGCAAACCTTGCGTGAGGCTCACGTCAAAGTGTTAGGAGCAGTACTCAACCGAAGGACATTTCCCATTCCAAATTTTGTCTATCGCAGGTTGTAGAAACGATTAAGCTTTCCGCCCGGCGGAATTCCCACCTTCTCGCTCGGATCCCCCCAATCGTGAACACAGCGAAGCGACGCCTATATCTCGGCATGCTCAAGGTGTTTAACCTCGGGCTTATGATTGTCGCATTCGGGATCGTCACCGTCCTGCTGGTTCCCAAGGAAGACGGAGGCGTACCACTTACTGATTTCCTTTCGGTACGCGTGAAGCTTATTAATTTTGTGACTTTTTGTCTGGTTCTCTCGGCATGGCACGGCATCTTCTCGCTCTGTGGACAATATCAATCCCAACGGTTGGCGCGCTGGTCTTCCGTTCTTGCAAACGCCCTCGGCGCCACCACCATCGCCTCTCTCTTCCTGGGGGTGGCAGTGTTGGTGTTTCAAATCAGCATGGTTACTCCTCAGTTTCTCTTGCTGTTTTGGATTTGCGCTTCTGTCTTAGTGGCAGGATCGAGGCTGTTGATTCGAAGCTGTCTCGAGATCGTTCGCGTACGCGGCCGTAATCTCAGGTACGTACTGATTTTGGGAACAAACCGTCGCGCCGTCGCGTTTGCTCGCCAGCTGGATGCGACACCAGAGTGGGGTTATCGAGTTCTTGGATTCGTGGACCGGCATTGGCATGAGGGCGCCGGCGTGGAGAAACCATATCCGTTGTGCTGCAGTTTCGATGGCCTGGCGGAGTATTTACGCCACAACGTGGTGGATGAGGTTGCCAACTATCTTCCCTTGCGGTCTTTCTATGAACACTCGTCTCGCATTGCGGCGCTGTGCGAGCAGCACGGCATCTTCATGCGCTTCGACCCCGAGATTTTTGATTTGAAGGTCGCCCGCGCTCGCGCAGAGGAGCTTGATGGCAGGGCCCAGATCACGGCATATTGTTCTCCGCTAGAGGGACAGCCGGTAATCATGAAGCGTATCTTGGACGTGACTCTATCCCTCATTCTGCTGATCGCTATTGCCCCCGTTCTGGTGGTGATCGCAGTGTCGATTAAGCTGACCTCAAAGGGCCCAATCTTGTTTCGGCAAGAGCGTATCGGAAGAAATAAGAGACGGTTTTTCATCTACAAATTTCGCACAATGGTGCCGAATGCGGAGAAAATGATGTCGGCCCTTGAGGCTTTCAACGAAGCTGCAGGGCCTGTATTCAAAATAAGGAACGATCCGCGCATGACGCCGCTTGGACGGTTCCTGAGACGTTCCAGTCTCGATGAACTGCCGCAGCTATTCAACGTGCTGCGAGGAGATATGAGTTTGGTAGGTCCACGGCCCCTGCCCTTGCGGGATTATGAGGGTTTTGACCAGGACTGGCAAAGACGGCGGTTCAGCGTGCGCCCGGGCATTACTTGCCTCTGGCAAGTCAACGGACGAAGCAACATCGGTTTTGAACATTGGATGAAGCTTGATCTTCAATACCTGGATGAATGGTCCATCTGGCTGGACGTGAAGATCCTGGCGCAAACAATCCCGGCCGTCCTAAAGCGTTCGGGCGCGGCTTAAGGCGTAGAAGCATTAACTGTTGCTGAATTCCAGCCTATCCGAGCCGGTCGCCATGAACATTCTCGTCATCCATAACAGTTATCAACAGCCGGGCGGAGAGGATATAGTAGTCGCTCAAGAAACCAGATTGCTGGAGCGAAATGGACACAGAGTCAGTATTTATAAGCGCAGCAATGATGAGCTTGATCATCTGTCTTTTGGGCAACGACTCGGTTTGATCAGTCGCATCATTTCCGCCAGCGATAGTAAGCTCGCCGTTCGGTCCATCGTTCGAGATCTCAAACCAGATATTGTTCATGTTCACAATACTTTTGCTATGGTGTCGCCTTCGGTGTATGAGGCATGTCAGCAAGAAGATGTTCCCGTAGTTCAAACACTACATAATTACAGGCTTTTGTGTCCTGCATCGACCTTCTATCGAGATGGCGGAATTTGCGAGGAGTGCGTAAGTCACGATCTTCTGCGCAGCGTGCGATATGCATGCTACCGCGACTCTCGTGTGATGTCCGGGGCCCTCGCCCTCATGCTTAAAGCTCATCGCTCCCGACATACCTGGAATACACAAATCGATTCTTACATTGCAATTAGCAGCTTTCTCCGAGACAAATTCGTAAAGGCTGGATTTTCGGCGGAAAAGATATCCGTAAAGCCTAATTTTGTCGACCCTGATCCAGGAGCGCGATCGCATCCCGGAGACTACGCTCTTTTTCTCGGTCGTCTTTCACCAGAAAAAGGTTTGTTGACGCTTTTAGAAGCTTGGGAACGACTGCCTTTTGCGGTGCCGCTTGTGATTGCCGGCGACGGTCCTATGCTTCCTCGTCTCGAGGCAGAAGTGGCAAGCAAACGACTACGATGCATTCACTTTGCCGGCCAATTGAGACGTGAAGACGCATACGAGGCAATAAAGAAAGCCGCCTTCTTGGTTATCCCGAGTATCTGGTATGAACCCTTTGGCTTGGTGATCGCGGAGGCCTTCGCGTGCGGAACACCGGTGCTGGCTGCATTCGTAGGGGCTATTCCAGAGATGGTCGATGACCAAGTAACGGGCTTGCATTTCAGAGCTGGAGATGCCGACGCACTCGCAAAGAAAGTCGCATGGGCTTGGGAACACCCGCCTGATTTGGCAGCCATGGGTAAAGCAGCCCGTCGAGTTTACGAAGGTCGATATACCGCCAAAGTGAACTACAACCTTTTGATGAATATTTATGCCTCCGCAATTAACGCTCGCACCGCCTCCAAGCGAAATCGGCCACTTCGATCCGCCGCCTAGTTTTCGCGTCCTCGGTGTTCCGGTGCATGCCGTACAAATCCCGGGTGTCGTTGCGCAGATCGAGCGCTGGATCCAAAGCGACGAAAAGGGTCGTTACATTGCGGTGACAGGTATGCATGGGATCGCTGAATCGCTCTCCGACAGCGATTTTCGCAGTGCGCTCGATTCTGCTGACTTAGTTGTCCCCGACGGAATGCCTCTCGTCTGGTTGGGCCGGTGGCATGGGCATCAACTTACACGCAGGGTTTACGGACCAGAGCTGATGGAGACATTCTGTCAAGAAACCGGTGCGGCTTACCGTCATTTTTTCTACGGAGGCGCACCCGGGATCGCAGAACGGCTGGCGGTCTCGTTGCACCAACGCCACGGCATCGTGGTGGCGGGAATCTATTCTCCTCCTTTCCGTCCTCTTACTAAAGAAGAGCAGCGGGAGGTTGCGTCATACGTAGAAGAGGTATCGCCGAACGTGTTATGGGTCGGGCTTAGCACTCCTAAGCAGGAAAAATGGATGCACCAAACCCGCAATGAGCTTGCGGTTCAGGTCATGCTGGGAGTGGGAGCTGCCTTTGATTTAAATTGCGGCAGAACTCTTCAAGCCCCGGCCTGGATGCGAGAAAACGGGCTCGAATGGCTCTTTCGCTTATCAACCGAGCCACAACGACTTTGGCGGCGTTACCTGATTACAATCCCAAAAGCTGCGGGTCTGGTTTTCCTGGAACTCATGGGACTTTGGCCACGATCTCCCAAGCCGCCTCTTTTCACCTAACTATTTTCATAAACATCCAACGAGGAAAAAGTCATGGCAAAGCAAATCAGAATCCTGGTAACAGGTGCTGGAGGATTCATCGGCCACCACCTAGTAAATCGACTCAAAGATGAAGGGCATTGGGTACGCGGTGTTGACCTTAAGGTGCCAGAGTATGAACCAAGCCGGGCGGACGAATTCGAGCTATTCGACTTGCGAAGGTATGCTAGTTGTCTGCAGGCAGCGCGAGGTCAAATTGATCAAGTCTACAATCTTGCCGCGGATATGGGAGGTATTGGTTATATCAGCGCCTCACATGCCGATATTGCCAGGAACAACATTCTCACTAATGCGCACATGCTCGAAGCTGCAAGGCTGAATTGTGCAACTCGCTTCCTCTTCTCCTCGTCGGCTTGTGTCTATGCCGGGTATAAACAGCAGGTCACCGACATCACTCCTTTGCGTGAAGAGGATGCATACCCTGCCGACCCCGAGCCCGGCTATGGTTGGGAGAAGCTCTTCACTGAGGAGCTTTGCCGCTATTACCAGCGCGATTATCACTTCGATACTCGAATTGTTCGCTTTCACAATGTGTATGGGCCTCTGGGCACTTATAAGGGCGGAAAAGAGAAAGCGCCGGCGGCGATTTCTCGAAAGGTAGCGTCGGCTAGGGATGGTGATGAGATTGAGATCTGGGGCGATGGAAAGCAAACTCGATCCTTCATGTACATTGACGATTGCATTGAAGGGTTGGTTCGACTGATGGCGTCGTCCTATCACGAACCCCTCAACCTTGGAACATCGACAATGATTAGCGTTGATGAGCTGGTTGACGTCGTAATGGAGATCGCTGGAAAACGTCTGGTCAAGCGCTATGACCTCACAAAGCCGCAGGGTGTTCGCGGACGCAATAGTGACAACTCGCGTTTGTTTAAAATCTTGGGATGGGAACCCTCGGTCTCGCTCGAAACGGGTCTCGAAGTCACCTACCACTGGATTGAAAACGAACTAGGGAACCCAGATCGTTTCCGAGTTGCATCCGCCAGCCATGCTGCGTGATTAGGATATTTTGCCCCTGGCAGATGAGCATATTACCTGGCTAAAAACCCGCTTGTAGCGGTGCGAATTGTTAAGACATTGCAAAAGACTGTTACGCGGGCTGTTAGATGGAAGTCGAAAAAGTGCGGCCTAATTTTATGCGTTGTAGGTTACTTGAACGGGTCTCATAAGCTGACGGCAAGGAATTAACTAATAATTGCTTCCAAATGATAAGTCGATGAAAATGCGCCTCTATAAAGCCGCGCTAGCTGTTCTCGTGTTGCTGATGTTCGGCGGCCTCGTAGACCGTGGGATCGTGCCCGCCGTTACTCATAGAAAATCGGATGCGTCGTCCAGTAACGACTTCGCTGGTCCCTGGATTGGTGCATGGATGTGGCGCCATGGCCAAAATCCATATGATGTTGCGCTCACGAGTGTCGTGGGAAGGGAATTTCTAAAGTACGATCGACCGGTGGTTCTTATCTATCCAGCCACCGCCTGCATGCTCTTAGCGCCTTTTACCTTCTTGTCGTGGAATACAGCTAATTTCTTATGGAGTGTGCTCTGCGTTATAGGGGTCCTCGCCGTTGCACTCGTGCTGCTAAAGCTGGGCAGTTTAAAATCTGAAGATATCAGGAGTTGGTTACTCGTAGCGATTATATTCTCTCTAACTCCCCTTCGCGCCGGTGTGCTGGTGGAAAATCCCGCCATCGTTAGCATTGCCCTCTGCCTATCCGCGGTTTATCTGGCAAGCCTCGAAAAAGACATCGCCGCGGGGATCGTACTCGCAATGGCAACGGCTTTGAAACCAAATCTCTGCATATGGATACTGCTGTTCTATCTGCTTCGACGACGTTGGCGGTTGAGTCTGAGCTTTGTTATATCTGGTGTGGTCATTACGTCGCTGACGTTGGCTCGCGTGCCACTTTCTCCTTCTCGCCTGCTGGCGAACTACATGCAAAATATTCAGGAAACTCTTAGCTCCGGAGGATCAAATGCCTTCATTGCTGGCACTCATCTAGGCCTGCTCGATTTGCAGGTTGTTCTTTATCCGATGGTGGGTCGCCCAGCCAGCATGCTCGCGTATCTGATATTTGCGATTGGGTTGGGCATGTGGTTCTGGGCGGTACAGCGAAATCCATCTTGTCCAGAGACGCTGGCGTTGAGTTCGTTGCTTGCGCTAGGTTTCCTGCCTATTTACCATCGGGCGTATGACGTAGGTATTCTGACACTGTCGTTATGCTGGGCACTGGCCCGGGCCGGGGACGTATCTAGGCTGTTACGCCGAACGACATTGATACTCATGCTATTGTTCCTGATCCCTGAGCGTCTATTCGGCGCTTTCGCGATAGCGTACTTACCAGCTACTGTCAGATCTACCCCGTGGTGGTACATGATCGTGCTGCCCCACTCTGTATGGATACTTCTCCTGCTGAACATCGCTCTTCTTTGCGCCCTCGTACAGTTGAGACATGGGGACGAGGGCAGCCGGTCCGATTACAACAGGGAACCGATCCCTGCGGCACTTTCACTAAGGGTTGCTGGTTTGTGAATATTTCATGCACTTAGAGGTCTTTGCACGCACTTAGTACCGGATGATTGTTTGCCTAGCAGGCTGCTGAAAAACTACTCCCCATCCACAGCCTGGTATGGTACGAGAAGGCATGCGCGGAGACGATCAGCAGCAGAATCACATGTTCAGTT
>JBAVZU010000315.1:0-9574 GCA_049588915.1 Candidatus Sulfotelmatobacter sp. | reverse complement strand
AATGATCCCTCGCTGCCGGTGTGGTTACCCGCCCACGCAAATCCCGCGGCCACGGGTGCGCATGCGCGATGCCTAGAGTCTGCTCCTGTTGCCACGTTCCATTCTTTAGCCGGTAGATTGAAATTTTCTCGCCGTCCAGTACGGCGATGTTTTTGGGCGCGGTGTCTTCCTCCAGAACCACCACGTCCAGGATGCGATCCTCTTGCGACCATAACGCAGTCTTATGCAGGCTCATCGGCAGGGATTCGTGTGCCAATGCAGCATCGTCTACGCGCGGCACCGATACCATCACCACCACTGATTCGCCCGCTCCCTGCTTGATCTCCGCCAGCCACACATAAAACTGGGGACTCTCCGAGAGCACCACCACCGCCATCGCTGCCCCCTGCTCGGGTTTGGCCGCGCGCGCCCCAAGCGCCTCCAAATCCGCGCGCAGAGCGCCGCTCATGGCATCAAGGTCTTTCTTCGCGATAGACGACCGATTCTCCATGCTCACCGCGACCGCGCCCGGCCCGGTGACCGCCACAATCTTCCGCGCCAACTGCTGCGCTGGGTCGCTCCAGTCGCTCGCGCCCGCAACCGCGCAAGACAGGAGAACGGCAACTAGAGTTCTCGTCAAGTGCCTCAGCGAATCATTCATCGTAAGGCGCATCGCCATGCCTGCTCCTGTAAAAGTGTCATGCGGAAGCAGTCAGCGGACAGTGGCCAGAAAGATACGGTTCCGGTTACCTGACCACTGACCACTGACCACTGATCACTGATCGCTAACCACTGACCACTATCTTTGCTGTTCCGCCTGCCCGCTCTGGTTTGCCACGCTCATGCTGCGCAGCACGTCGTTCGCGAAAAAGAATTTTCCGTCGGCAGGCACCATCATGATCTGCAGTTTGTCGGAGAGCCGCTCCGCCACAATTTTATTAATCAATAAGGGATTGTCCTTCAAAATTCCAGCCTCGCTCTTCATTCGCTCCGCATCTGCCACCGCCGTAACCCGAATGCGATCCGCCTCCGCGTCTGCCAGCAATTTCCGCCGTTCCCCTTCGGCTTTGCTGTCGATCATTTTCGCCTGGGCCTCCGCTTCCGCATTCTGGATGGTCGCTTCCTTGCGCGCCTGCGCTTCCAGTCGGCTCTGCTGGATTTGCTTCTCTTTCAGAGGAAGCGTGTATTGCATCGCATCTGATTCCCCCTTCGCCTGCAGCACGCGAACCTGCGCCTGACCTTCGGCCTGCTTGATCTGCTGCACCTTCGTGGCTTCGGCTTCCAGTTCGGCAATCCGCACTTCCTTGCTCTTCAACTCGGTCTCAACGCCCATGCGATCGTTTTCCTGTTCCTTCAACAACAACTCTTCCAGTCCCTTCGCATATTCCGGAGGCAGTTGAATGTCGCGCAGCATCACCTCTTTCACCACGATTCCATCCGCAGCCAGCTTCTGCGTAATGATCCCCGCCGCCCGCTGACGAACCTCCTCGCGCTTCGCCGAGAAGACATCCCGCACCGTGTAGTTCGGCACAATTTCCCGCCACACGCTCGCCACCGTCGGTGGAACGATTTCTTTCTCTACGGGACGCGGCAAATTTCCCTGAATGTAATCCAGCCTCCTCGGATCCAGCCTGTAGCGCACAGTGATCGCCAGGCCCAGCGTCAGCCCTTCCTTCGCTTGCACATCGAGAAGCTGGTTCTTTGAAACGTTCGTCGCTGCAATCTTTCCATCTTCTGCAACCCCAGTAGTGAAGACTTGATCCCGCGTATCGAACAACGCCACATCCTCCACCAGCGGCATAACCATATGCGCGCCGGGGTAGAGCGTCCCTGGAACAGTCCCGCTGATCTGGCTCACGCGCACACCCGCCATGCCACTCGGCACCACCACAATGCTGAAGGCAACCAGCAGTGGTCCCCACGCCAGCATCGCCAATGCAAGTGAAGTCCGCCATCGCCATACCACTGGCGTTGCAGCCACGCTCCCGCCGGGTGTTTCCCTCGCACGCCGGTAGAGTATTTCGCGGTACAAATCATAAGCAAGGATGCACACTGCCGCGACCATCATCCCCAAGCCGCCCGAAATCAGCAAATACCTTAATGCCAGCATGGTCGTTCTCCTATGCGCCTCAGCGCTTCTGCTCTGACTTCACCACCGCCGTCTGCCGGACAAAGAACAGGCGGAACACCTGCCCAAAGATCAACTCTTCGGCCAGCAACGCGATCGCCAATGAAAAAATCATCCCCGCCACCACAGCCATAAATGTCATTAACATCTGCATAAGAACTCCTCAGTCCAACTTGAAGCTAGAACTCGCGGCATTTCTCAGCGAACTCCGCGCTGAAGCCTTTCACTTCCTTTGTCATTGCCCAACGCTCGAGTCCATTGCCGGACTAGACTTGATATCAACACCGCCGCCGAAAACGGCTGCAATCTCCTCGTCCCGCTCTCCGCGAATCTTCACCACATCGCCCACTCGCAGCATTGTGTACAGGCGTTCCACGTCTCGATTTCTCAGCCGAATGCATCCATGAGAAGTGGCATGCCCAATCGATCCCGGCGCATTCGTTCCGTGGATTCCGTAGCCCTTCACATTCAGCCCCATCCAGCGCGTGCCCACTGGATTGTCTTTACCTGTGGGTATCACCACGCCTGCGTGGTAGTAAGTTGGATTCGCCACGCGCCGCACGATCACAAACTCTCCCGTCGGACTAGGGCTCACCGCGGCGCCGACCGCAACCGGGAAGTAAGCCAGCACCCTCCCGTTCTCCACAACCGCCAGCTTCCGGTCCGCGATGCTGACCAGCACCATGCGGCTTTCTCCCGCGCCCGCAGTTGTGGAAGCACTTTGTGAAAAACAGGGAACCGTCGCCGCCAGAACGATTGCAGCGACGAGCCATTTGCTCATCCGATTCTTAATACTTTCGTGGTTGGTTGGCTTCATTGCTTTGTCCTCGACACACCTGTAGAAAGCAGTAGAAAAGCCAAACCATAGATGGCTGAAAACAAAAGAGATAGTGGGGTGCGCTTAGTCAGGAAGAGTGGTTGCCGCACGACACCGTGTCAGGATCAACACATCAAACTCGGCAATGGGGGGAACCGCACGAATTAAAGCAAGTGGCTGGAGAGAGACGACAAAAGAGAAAGGCCAGAGATGTAAGGGAAGCCTTGGGAAGGCCACCCTCACTCTTTTCCTTCAAATGTTTCGATGTAAGGCGCCCGGCCCTGCCGTCTGGGGAAACGGCTCTGTGGGGTTCTGTGGGTTAGGGCCGGGCGATCTCAACTAGAAGGTCTACTTCAATGGCAGCATTTTGCCATTCCGGCTTTTTCACGTCGGTGACTGCGATCACACCTCTGCGTGATTGTCATCAATGTGCGGTCTATTTGCCGAAGTGGCGACTTCTCCCGCGCACACCAGAGAGTGACGCGCATCACGGTTTCATCTTTTCGCGGTGCCTAGACTGAAACCGAGCCCAACCAAACTCACGTTTCGGAGACTTTTATCATGGCCTACGTAATTACTGACTCCTGTATCAAGGATTCCCTGTGCGTCGATGTCTGCCCGACCGATTGCATTCATCCCAAGCAGGACGAGCCCGGATTCGAAGAAGCGAAGCAGCTCTTTGTCGACCCGGCAGACTGCATCGACTGCGGCGCGTGCGTTCCTGCCTGCACCTCGGATTCGATCCTGGCGGTCGACGATGTCCCGGAAGACAAGAAACAGTTTGTCGATAGCAACGCTGCTTTCTTCAAGCACTAAGCTCATCCCTGCTCCAGTCAACCGTGCCGCCGGTGAGATCGTAGACGCACGTCCTGTGCCGATCTGCATTCACCAGGAGCCTTGACCAGAAGCTCACAAGTTCCAGAGAAAACCTTGATCGACGGGTTTTCTCTGTGTCTCCGTGCCTCCAGGTGAAAGTTTTTTCAAAGCCTTTCAATAAGCAGCACCCCGAAGCCGCAGCCCGCAGTTTGACTTCTTCTTACGCCCCTCGCTATCGTTGCCCGCATGAACGTCGTAAAAGCAACCCGCCAGTTTGAAGACTGGCTGGCCCTCCGGACTCACATCGAAAAGAAAGATCTCCGCCTCAAACATGCCCGCATGAAGGCCGAGCTTTTTTCTTTTTTTCGCGGCACGTACTATCGTTGGGCACAACTGTGGCCGAAGATTTGCCCGGATCTGGCGAAAGCCGCGCACGTTCTCGCGGTCGGCGATCTCCACGTGGAAAACTTTGGCACCTGGCGCGATATCGAGGGCCGCCTCATCTGGGGCGTCAATGACTTCGACGAAGCCTGGCCCATGGCTTACCCCATCGATCTGGTGCGGCTTGCCGTCAGTGCCCATCTTGCAGTTGAAGACGGGAATCTTCCCCTCAAGAGGGAAGACATTTGCGACACTATGCTCGCAGGCTATCGCGAAAGCATGCGAGACCATGGTTGTGCTTTCGTGCTCGGCGAGAAGCACCAGTGGCTGCGCTTGATCGCCGAAGGTGAGTTGCGCGATCCCGTCCGTTTCTGGCAAAAGATGGACACATTGCCTACGCTTAAAACCAAAACTCCCATCAGCGCCGTCGACGCCATCGAACATCTCCTGCCCGCTCCCGGCATAAAATATCGCCTGGTCCACCGCATTGCCGGACTCGGCAGTCTCGGACACGCGCGCTACGTTGCGATCGCCGATTGGCACGGCGGACGCATCGCGCGCGAAGCCAAGGCCCTGGTCCCTTCCTCGGTGTGCTGGGCAGAGAGCGTCGAGAGCCGTCGGCAAAAAGGTCCCGCCGAAATTCTTTACCAGACGATCATCAACCGTGCGGTGCGCTGTCCCGACCCTTTCGTCCAACTTCGCGGGCGTTGGATCGTCCGCCGCCTCGCTCCGCACTGCTCCCGCATTGAACTGGCGTCCCTGCGAGGCCCCACTACCGAGCTCCGTGTGCTCCACGCCATGGGATGGGAAACCGCCAACATCCACCTTGGCAGCTCATCGGCGCGAAAAGCAATTCTCCGCCATCTGGATAAACAAAAAGGAAAGTGGCTGCATAACGCCGCCGAAGTCATGCTGCAAGCCGTCCGCACCGATTGGCAGGCCTGGAAAAAGAAGGGCTACAGCTAATTCTAGGCCGCCCTCCAAGACGCTCTGACGGAGTAGCTCCGGACTGCGGATATCGCAGGTTTTCCGCGGATACCGCTTAACCTTCATTATCAGCGTCTTACAAACAGCCGTGCCCCAACGTCCCGCTTTCAACACCCCTTGATCATTCAAGCTCACCGTTCGACATCGAACATACGTTCTACAGTGAATACTGTAATACTGCCGTTCGCCGATGAATCAGAGACGATGAATCAAGCTGACAATGATCGTATTCACGAGTTGTGCTCCTTGATCGCGGTGGAACAAGATCGCCAGAAATTTCTGCAGCTTGTTCAAGAGCTGAACGACATCTTGTCTAACAAGGAGAAGCGGTTAGAGAAGAATGAGCTCAGCCAGCGAAAGGGCGATTGAAATTCGTGAGCTCTGCCAGGTTCAGCTTTCTTGTCGTTGTTGTGAAACACAACAAACGATAGAGCGGTATCGCGGTGGGAAAATGATACGACTTTTCTCCGTGCCTTCTACCCGCAAACTGCTTCAAATTTCCATTGCCTTCGCAGCCACGATTACAGCGTTCCCGAAAATCAAAGAACGGTCCGGGGCATCCAACGATTATGCATACGGATGCCTTAACGGAAGGAAAGACCATCGTTAAGCGCGCGACACGGCCGAGCAAATCGCTTTCACTGCGCTCCGGTTCCCGCTCCGACGCGAGCGGCAAGGACGTGAACAATCTAATCCTGTTGTCTCTTCCAGATAAGGAGTACAGCCTGCTCCGCCCTCACCTCGAGCCGAGGGACTTGCCGCAGCACACAATTCTCCAGGAACCTGGCGAGAAAATCGACTTCGCTTATTTTCTGAATGATGGAATGGCCTCTGTCGTAGCTCTGAGCCATGACGGTCGAAGCGTCGAAGTTGGCATCATTGGCAAAGAGGGGATGGTGGGCATGTCGCTCACCGCCGGGGTGCACCGTCAAGTCTTCCGGACCATCATGCAAATGTTAGGAACCGGAGTGCGCTTACGGTCGGAAGTATTTCAGGATATTCTGCTCAGCGCTCCCTCACTGCGCGCAAAACTCAGCCGCTTCGGGCTGATGCACGGAATGCAGGTTGCACAGCTCGCTGCATGCAATCGGCTCCATGGCATCGACCAGCGCCTCGCCCGGTGGCTGCTGATGTGCCAGGACCGGTTCAATTCTCAGTTGCTTCCATTGACTCATGAGTTTCTCGCGCAAATGCTCGGTACGGGCCGCCCCAGTGTGAGTCTGGCGGCCGGTGTGCTGGAGCATGCCGGACTGATCGAGAACTCGCGGGGCACCGTCAAGATATTGAATCGCAAGAGTCTGGAAGCGGTGGCATGCGAGTGCTACGGAGTCATCCAGCACTTTAATGGTGGGTTGGGCCTGAAATAGCGATCTGCCAACAGGCCCTATTTAAACCAGTGGTAGCCAACACTGACCTGGATTCCGTTGAACTCCGGGTTATTCACTCCCAAGTTTGCGTTGGAGATGTGTGACCATCGGACACCAACGTCGACAGCATGCCGCGGCGTTCTGGAGATCAAAACCCCTCCGCCGCCCCGCGCCGTGAAATTGAAGTCCGACGTATTTCCCGCGGGAAGATTCACGTTCGTACGCACTCCGCCTCCGGCGAGTTCGATGTACGGCGAAACCCGTCCAGCATGGAGACTGGAATTCCACCGCAGAATAACAGGTTCCACACCTACGCCGTAGAGCGGCTCCGGTCGGAATTGCCGAAACAGGGGAATCAAGTCCATTCCGTATTCGAAGCGGCCCTTTCTCCAGCTCCGACCGACCTCATCGGTAAGAATCTTCCCTGCAAAAACTCCCGCCGTGAGAATCTGCGCCTCAGAAAAGTTATTCAGCAGTTCTTCACCGGTCTCGGCCGCTACCCATACATTGATATCCCAATCGTGAGGCTGCGAATCGCGAGATGCTGCCTGTGAATGAGCCGGACGTATGAGCAGCGACAGAACTACGAGCAGAACTGGGAACTGAAACCGCCAGATGACTCTCCGTCTTTCGAAGCACCGCATGTCGTTCAATCCCCCTCTTGCGGAGAAATCATTTTTGACGTCCCAACCAGCGCAGCGGTTGCGCCTATTTTTTCAAGTGCTACCGACTGTCGAAATGAAAAAATGCATCCGCGCAAGAATTGCTAGCTTTTTGCCCTGCAGTAGCACGGGTTCTCCGCGGTTAAGATTTTACAAACGTCGCGCAGCACTCGTTGCGTTACACTGTTTCGCCGACCATGCCGCCCGCGCTCCACGATCCCAACGAGCTTCTTACTCAGCTTGAGGCCGCCAGGAATCGGTTTGAGTCCGGTCACATCGCAGTCGTCACCAAGCTCTTAGCCGCAATCGGGAAGCTCCAGCTGGCCGACCCTCACCACCTGATCCGTTTCCACGAGTGCCTGCTTTTCCTCCGCGCCTTTGCGCACGCGCAATCGCACATCTCGCAAGTCGAAAATCTTCTCAACACCTTTCACGAACGTGTCGAGAAAGTGCGCGCCCGGGACGTGGATATGTCTGTCTTCGATGACTTTGACACCTCCGGTATCGCCGGCACCACCATGCAGGACACTCTTACCTACGACGTCGCGAAGTGGCTCGTTCGTCGTTTCCCTCGCAATGTCGACATCGCGTGGAACGATCACTGGAGCGACTATGAGTCCGAGCGCTCCAGAGGCTCGATCTGGCCACGATTCGTTCCGCTTCTTGAAGAGGATGCGGACGTCGAGGCCAACATCCCCTGGCAACGGTGGCTCGACGCGGCGCGAGGCCGCGAGAATCCCCTGCCCTGGCTCATTCAACGGTTCGAGCAACTCCCGCTCTCTGACCGTCAGCGCGCCGAGCTCTACGATGCGCTGCGGCTTCCGCTTCGTTGGAGACTGGAGAATTCAAGACTTTCCCGCACCCGCAACTATTCGCGTCCCGAACGTTTCTATTTCCACGATGCTCCACTCATTCAGCGCAGTGAAGTTGCTCTTTCCCGCGAACTGGCCCAGCCCGCGCCCAAGTTCGAAAAGCTTTCCCGCGGCGCTGGCGAATCGGTGATGCACGCCATCCGCGAAGTCATGGTGGTGCGCTACCGCGAACTCTACGGCACCACGCTCGGCGATCCGCGCTCCGTTGTCCGCGCCGAACTTGGCCGCGGCGTTGTTATGCATTTCTGGGGACTATCACCTAAGCGCCATCTCCCGCTTCGCGCCTACCTCGCGGGCTACACGCTGAAGAACGGTGTTCCCATCAACTACATCGAGGCCATTGGACTGTGCGAGTGGATCGAAGTTGGCTTCAACACTTTCTACACTTATCGTCAAGGCGAAACCGCGTGGATCTACGCCCAGGCCCTGCGCTGCCTTCGAGCTCTCACTCATGCAAATTGCATTTCAATTTATCCCTATCAGATCGGCCAAAACAACCAGGAAGCCATTGACTCGGGCGCATTTTGGTTCTACCGCAAACTGGGCTTCCGGCCTGGCCGCGCCGATCTTCAGAAATTGTGCGAAAGGGAAGAGAAAAAGATCGCCGCGAACCGCCAGTACAAAACTCCCGCGCGCCTCCTCAAACGCCTCGCGGACGCGCACATGTTCTATGAACTCCCTACAACGAAAAGAATCGCAGCAGGGCCAAGCGTCTCAATGCGAATCGTATCCGGGCACACCTTGCGCGCCGATCGCGCCGGCAAATCCTCCCCGGCTTCAGCCGCTGCTGAAGAGCCTGGCCAGTGGGACACTTTTTCCACCCGCAATCTCGGCCTGCTCATCAATCGCCGCATGGCCCGCGAATTCAACGGGGAAAGCCAAGAGCTACGCCGATCCTGTATGTCTTTTACAACCCAAGCTGTAAGAATTAACCCCGCCCATTGGACTCAGGCCCAGCGCGAATCGCTCGAAACATGGTCCTTAGTTCTTGCTATGATCCCTGACCTGTCGAAGTGGTCGCCCGCCGAAAAACAGCAGATCATCAGAATCATCCGCACCAAATCCGCTTCCAACGAAATGTCCTACCTCCGCGAAACGCAACGCCACGCGAGGCTGCGCTGTGAACTCCTCCGCCTCGGATCGTAATTCACCGTTGACTGAAATCGTGTAGCCGTCAGTGACGTTCAATCAACAATCAGCAATTAAAAATCAACAAAGCTGAATAGCCCAAAGTCGGCTATACTCTTCCGCTGAAGAAGCAAAATGTTAGTGGAAGCACTGCAGGCTCGCTTGAAAATTCTAGAGGACGAAATCCTGCGCCTCACTCGGCTGGCCTCTCAAACACCGGAAAAAGATCAGCAGGAAAATCACTGGCTCATGGCTCAGGATCTGCAGCGGGAAGCGCGGGAGTTGCGTGCACAAATAGACAAAATCTCAGTATCCCAGCCGGAGCACTCTTAAAATCACAATAGAGTTCCTCCTGCGCGGCACGGTCCATCGTTGAGTCACCGCAATCAGGATTTTGTCTCGCATAGACAAAGACCTCGCAGAACTACCCCGCCAGC
>JBAVZU010000314.1:0-33182 GCA_049588915.1 Candidatus Sulfotelmatobacter sp. | reverse complement strand
GGTCTATGGGAAAAAGCAGGCTGTGAAGAAAATGTGGGATAATCCAAGCCCCCACGGGGCGAACTTGCTCGGCCAGCCAGCGCCACCAAAGCCGGTTCCTGCAAGACTGATAATCGGCACGGTAGCTATTACCCCCGCCACGGTGCTCGCTCCCATGGCCGGCGTCACCGACACGGTTTTCCGCCGCTTCATCCGCAACCTTGGCGGGTGCGGCCTAATTATGACGGAGTTCACCTCGGCCGATGGTGTGCTCCGCAAAAAAGATCAGAAGGCCAAACGCTATTTGCACTTTTACGAAGACGAGCACCCCATCTCGGCGCAGCTTTTCGGCAGCGATCCGCAAGTGATGGCGGAGGCGGCGCGCCTTGTCGAGGGCCTGGGATTTGATCTCGTCGATTTAAATCTTGGCTGTCCCGCCAAGAAAGTCGTGAAGTGCAACGGAGGGTCCGGACTGCTGCGCGATCTGCCGGCGATTGGGCGCATCTTTGAAGCCGTGCGCGCCGCGGTGAAGATTCCCTTCACCGTGAAGTTCCGCGCCGGATGGAACGATGACGAAATCGTGTGTGTGGAACTGGCTCGCATGGCGGAATCCTGCGGACTGGCGGCGGTTGCGCTGCACGCCCGCACGCGCGAGATGGGCTACAGCGGGCAGGCCCGCTGGGAGTGGATTGCCGCGGTGAAAGACGCAGTAAAGATACCCGTGATTGGCAACGGCGACATCCGCTCGCCCGAAGATGCCTGCGCCATGGTCGCGCAAACCGGCTGCGATGCAGTAATGATTGGCCGCACCGCACCGTCGAATCCGTGGATTTTCCGGCAGATTCAGCAGTATTGCGACTTTTATATAGGGACAGCCGTCCCCGGCTGCCCGGTCGAGCGAAGCTCGACTGGTCTTGATTCCAGCGAACGATCAGACTGTGAGGAATCGGGCCTCCGGCCCGAAGGACAGCCGAGGGCGGCTGTCCCCACATGGCTAGTGCGGGGCACTCCAGCAGTCGCGAAGCCCTACGAAGAACCCTCCGAGGCCGACCGCTACCAGATGATTCGCACGTACTTCCAAATGCTGATTGAAGAAGAACTTCCGGACGCCGTCGGCAAGATGAAGCAGTTCGCTTCGTGGTTCACGCACGGCGTACCGGGCGGAGCGGCGCTGCGCAAGGCTATCTACGAGTCGAAGAGTGCGGTGGAGATCCTGGGTAGAGTAGAGGAGTTCTTCGAAGCACGGTTATGCTCGGGGGCAGGCTCTCGTTTTGCTGCGCCCTAGTGGTCTCTTAGCGTTCAGCAGGCTCCGCACTTCCGAGATGACCTTTTCGAGCGATTGTCCGGTGCACACGCAAGCATCGACATATGACGGCAAGCGATCCAACTCGTCATGGCAGAGTAGAATGATCGGAACATTTGGACAAAACGCCCGGAGATTTTTGGCCGCATCAAAGCTCGATTGCTCTCCCGTCTGGTGATGGAGCACGATAGCAACGACTGAATGCATTATGTATTCCATCGCCATCGCTTGCGTAGAGCTTTGGGTGCTGACAACCTCGTAACCCGTGGCTTCGAGCGCAGCGAATATCAAATCAGGGCAAGTCTCGCAGTTGGATATGTAAAGAATTGTCTCGCGCGCCATTGTATTTTCCGCCCCCTTTATCGATGCAGCACGCGAGTTTCCATAAGTCCTGATCGCGGCCGACCAGAAGAGGTCACACAACCTTTTGGCAAGGTAGATGCTTTTCGTTGGACCTCGCAGCATTCGGAGTTTCGTCTATGTGGATGCGTTCAAGTGAATGACGAAGTTAACTGGGGTTGGCTGACGGCTCGATTCCTCTTGATCCCTCTCAGCCCGACCACCGATCCTGCGGAGGTCTGTCCAGGGACCGCCACCTTCATAGCGCTCGGGATGCAGCGTCTTCGAACGAGGGTCTTCCGCAGTGTTGATTTGAAGGACCAAGAGTGCCACGCGGGCCGGGTTAGCGTCATGCTAACAGCGGAGCATAAGGCAAGTCCGGTTCCAATCAAGCGACCTATGATTTACCTGCGCTTCTTACGCGGCTTGGGCGACCGCATAGGGGGGTGCCCTACAGCTCGAGTGCTGTGGTGGTTGTGTTGCCTGCAAACTCTTAGCTTGCCCGATGTTGTGCCGGCACGTGTTCCTGGCTTTCTGCGGCCGCTTCTGCGATTCTCTTCTCGTAGCCGGATTTGACCACCGCACTGCCGCTTGGGTTGGATTCGTCGAACAGTCTCTCGAGGAAACAGCGATGCCCGTATTTGTTGAAGATCAGCTCGCTCTTACCCGGTGTGGACTTGGCCTGTGCGTCGCGAACCTCGAAGAGAGCAGAAGTAGAGCCATCCGCGCTACTGATTTCCATGAGCCCCAGGTCCGAGTTGTCCACTACGCGGATGGTGTACTTACCAGCAGGAAGTTTGACGCTTCCCACATGGAACTGAAATGGGATGTCGGCTTCGAGGCTCCCAATGATCTGCGCTTGTGATTTGATGGGATACATCATCAGGGCAACGACCAAGGCGACGAACAACGATAGCAATTGGTATCTTGTTGTCTTCTGCGGTTTCATAGTTTCTCCTTTTTGAATTTCCTGAAATAACATTCCTTGCCTCGACTCAGCATGAAAGGCTTCTGTTAACCCTTTGCTGAGTCTGGGGGGAACTTCTTGAGCATCTTCGCGACACCTTTTTCAAGGTTCTTTTCATTCTTCTCTTCCTTGTTGGACAAGGCATCTTCGGCGCTACTGCGCCAAATCAACTGCTTGGTTTTTGCGTCATACATGTCGATAACCAGGGTTCCCTCTTTGTAGTCCTGTTCGGTCGTATCAGATTCGCCGAAGCCCCCGAACCCTCCGCCGCCAAATCTTCGCCAGCCCCAGCCCCCACCCATGCCGTCATAAAAAGTACTAAGTGTCTTTTGCGTCTTGGTCGTCTTAATCGCCACGATCGCCACATCGCCTCCATTGTCCACTCGAGTCCAGCCCTTAGCTGCCAACTGGGCATCCACTGCATTCTTGATTCGAGCGTCCCAGAGAGAATCCGCTGGCATGATTTCCTGCCAGGAGTAGGTCTTGTACTGAGAGAAATTGGCTTGATGATCAAAGTCGGTTGTAATCTGCTGCGCAAAAACTGTTGAAAGCGCAACTAAGGAAAAGGCAACGTAAACTGCTGCGAAACGTACGGACTTCATATGTGAATCTCCTTTACGTACCTACAAGAGCACTTGCGCTTCCAAAGTCTCTGACTGCTCAGGAAACCCAAAAGGTCTAGCGGGCTCGCGAGTTAATATTCGTCCAGTTAAGGCTCGATCAGAGCACCGCTACCAAAAACGTCCAACATGCCGACACAGGTCTGTCGATCGTTGGACACTCCGACTGCTCCTGACTCCCGCAAAGTTCATCGAGACAGCGAATACAGCCTTGTCCTGAGCAGTCGCGGATTTGGAGACCCGCATGCAATGAGGGAGGTGGCCCCCAGATTCAATGATCAGAGGTTCGTAAGTGATCTAGAAAGGACAAGACTTCAAATGGTCAATGAGAAGACGACGAAATGTGCGCACATCCCATGTCTTTGCGAGGTTTCGCCAGGCGAGAAGTACTGCGGAGATGCCTGTCGGGACGCGGGAAGCGACGACACGGAAATCGCGTGTGAATGCAATCATCCCGCCTGTCCGCTTACGATTTAGGCGGTCGCGCCTCGAGTGCCCTGTCCCTGCCGCGTGACACCGGACAGCTTGAGGCGGGGCTCATTATCTAACTGGAGTATGCTCACCGGTCGAAGGAGAATCGATTGTGAAGTTCCTAAAACAGAGTCTGTCGCTCTTTCTATCATGTTGTCTTGTATTAGTTACGGGTCCGGGAGGGTCCGCCCAGCCGGACGAGTCGGCGGCGCAAGCGCCAGTTCAAGCCGCTAAACTGACGCCCGAACAGCTGCAGCAACTCGTCGCGCCGATCGCATTGTATCCGGATGCGCTGGTGGCACAGATCCTTGCAGCGGCTACTTACCCCGATCAAGTTGTAGAAGCAGACCGATGGATGGAGAAACATAAGCATCTCGAGGGCGAGAAACTCGGTAAAGAAGTCGATAAGCAGCCTTGGGATCCCAGCGTGAAAGCCTTCACGGAGTTTCCTTCGGTGCTCGCCAATATGGACAAGAATCTCGCCTGGACCTCATCTCTCGGCGATGCATACGTCAACCAACAGAAGGACGGATGAACGCTGTACAGGTATTGCGTCAGCGGGCCCAGAAGGCAGGGAACTTAAATAGCAACTCGCAGGAAAAGGTAACCACGCAGGGACAAACTATCGTGATCGAGCCTGCGGACCCTGAGACGGTTTACGTGCCCGAATACGACCCCTGGCTTGTGTACGGAGATCCCATCGGCATCTGGCCGGGCTGGTATGCCTATCCAGGACTTTACATTGGGGTTCCTGGAATCGCGTTCGGCCTCGGCTTTGGAATTGGCTTGTTTGGCGGGTTTGGCTGGGGTTGGGGACACTGGGGATACGATTGGCACGGCCGCGGGGTCATGTTCAACCATGGCGCGTGGGTATCTCATAGTAGAGTTTTCGCCAATCGCGGCTTCGGTCGCCCAGGCGGATTTCATGGTGGCGGATTTCATGAAGCGGGCGGATTTCATGGAGCCGGGGCGTTTCATGGCGGCACTCATTCTGGAGCGTTCAGCGGCTTCAATCATGGAGGGGTAGCCAGAGGCTTTTCTGCTCGCGGCCGGTCGAGTTTCGGTGGAGGATTTCATGGAGGCGGAGGATTCCACGGCGGTGGCGGCGGTCGTCGATAGTTCGTTCCACTATGTAAGCCCAACTGATGATATGGAGAAAGAAGCTATGCGCGCAAATAATATGGATCTTGAAGCACTTGAAACTTTCACTGTGAGACTCGCGTGCGGGTTCGCATCCACTGTCCTTCTTATGCTGCTGTTGTTGGCCTTTCTGCTTGTGGTGGGCTTCGCCGGCTCGAGCTTTGCCCAAGACACACAGCCGAAGAGGTTCTCGTCCGCCGGTGAGGCCGCTAACGCCCTTTTTGAGGCGGCGCAAAAACAGGACGAGCAGGCTCTGGAAGCGATTTTGGGAGCGGGAAAGGACGTGACTTCGTCGGGCGATGAGGTTGACGACAAACTGGAACGCGAGCAGTTCAGCCAAAAATATCAAGAGATGCACCGGTTGGTTCGGGAAGCCGACGGAGACACGGTTCTGTATCTCGGCGCGGAAAACTGGCCCTTCCCTATTCCCCTGGTCTCAAAGAACGGGGAATGGTATTTCGATTCTGCAGGCGGCAAGCAGGAGATCCTATTCCGCAGAATCGGAGAAAACGAGGCGACTGTAATTGACGTGTGTGAGGAATTCGCACTGGCAAAGAATGCGAGCGCCGCAAAGGCAGCTAGCGACGATCCGATTACCCAATTCGCCGAAAACCTAGTCTCTGCTGGCGCAGCGAATGCCGACAACAAAGAGTCCAATCCTTTCCATGGATACTACTTTCGAATTGTGACAAAGAATTCCTCAACAGATGTGAATGGCCCCGTCAAGAACAAGGCAGGGCTGCGTTTGGTCGCCTATCCCGCGGAGTACAAGTCCTCCGGAGTCATGACCTTTTTAGTCACTCTGCATGGGATCGTGTACGAGAGGGACCTCGGACCTGGCACGGCAAAACTGGCTAAGACCATCACCGCCACGACCCTCTCGAGCTGGCACCCGGCGGACTAACACTGACGGCGTGTTCGGCATTATTGGAGCTCTTTGCAGGTGCCAGCACGAATGCCAAACCGGCGGCGCTCAGAGTGATGAAGCGCTCCTAAGCCTAAACAAGGAGAACGTTATGAAGAAATCAAGTACGTATCTGATGAGCCTGTTGTTCGTAGTTTTGCCCATTCTCTCTTCTTCAGCTTCCGCAGCTGAGCCGGAAAAAGACGAGGATCGCTTAAGGAACAGCGGCACCGTGCTGAAGGAGGTTCTCGATGTTCCCGACGACATCCCACAGGACTTGCTCGACAAAGCAGATTGTGTGGTTGTTTTTCCGTCCGTTTTGAAAGCTGCGTTCATTGTTGGCGGAAGCTATGGGCGAGGCGCAATGTCGTGTCGCAGAGGTGAAGACTTCAAAGGGCCGTGGGGGGCGCCCACCATGATGGCCCTCGAGGGCGGAAGCTTTGGCTTCCAAATAGGTGGCGAGGCAACAGACTTTGTACTTCTCGTAATGAACGAGCGCGGTGCGAGTGGAATTCTTACCAGCAAAGTCAAGCTCGGAGCAGATGCGTCGGTTGCGGCGGGCCCTGTCGGCCGCACTGCTTCAGCAGAAACGGACGCCACTTTACGTGCGGACATCTTGAGTTATTCTCGCGCCCGCGGCGCGTTTGTAGGTGTCTCACTGGAGGGATCAACCATTCGTCCCGATAATGGCGCCAATAAACAGATTTACGGACAGGATATTGCCGCAAGGGAGATCGTGCTCTCTGGGCATGTGGCCATCCCGTTAGCGGCTCAGAGAATGGTTTCGACACTGGATTCTAGGACACCGAGGCGTAGATCCTGAGCCGGGGAAGGAGAACACTCTCGGGCGGCATAGGAGGGCGCAGGACAGGGCTACACGGGACCCGTATGCACGCCGCCCACGGGCGACCAGACGACAATTGCTCTGGACCTGAAGCTACTTTCAAAAAGGCTCTGAATCGGCGGCAGAAACGCTTTCGGATGTCCGAACAAATCGATAACGGTTAGGCGTTAGAGGCGGGAGGAACTCTTCGTTGTGAGGGCGCAAGAAATATCAGATGACCCGTCTTTCATTCAAGTTACGGATCTTCGCTTGGTACATATTCCTGGTTGTAGTGCTGTCGCCAGGAGTGCTCTCGGCCGACAGTCAGATCCCCGAATCCTATAACTTGCCTTCGAAACAACAGGTCATTACTTTTTTGACGGAAACCATCGAGTGGTATCGCTATTTGTCGGTGGAACGACAGATTGCTGCCGAGCCATTCGATTTCTTGTTTCTCGACGACAATGAGCCGGTTGGCACTCAGGTCGTTCAGCTTTCGTTTGATTTTGCCAGAACGGACGCTTCGCTCGCCGCGCCGTCCAAAGCTGCACTGCAAAATACTCCGATTCCCGACGCTGTAACTTCGGACTTCCAACATATTGTCCAGATGGAAGTGAAGGCCGATGCTGAAAGCGAGCAGGCAAGCAATGAACTCGAATCGATAAAGACGAGACTCGTCAGAACTCGCGGCGCGCACCGCAGGAAATTGGAGGCTACTCTAGCGAATGCACAAAGCCGCCTCGGTGTCCTTCAGGAGCACTCCAAAAGTCTCCGGAAGTTGGCCGAGTTGATCCAGGCCAATGGCGTGAGTAAGCCTCAGACCGCAGACCTGGGATCACTTGTCGAGGATCTCGCACGAACTGTTCCTGAAGTGTCCAACTCCAACTCCAGTCCTCCTGGGACGCCCAGAATTATTTCAGATCCTAAACCACAGGACTCTGGCATCCTCGGGCTCGCGTCAGAAGTGTCGACGCTTCAAGCGAAACTTCGTACTCTTGATGAAGGAAGGCAACTGACCGATAAATTGGCCCACTCCTCAGAAAGCCTCAGGACGCCCCTCAGAAACTTCGTTAATCAAGCTATACAAAGCGATGATCTCGGAGGCGGCTTGCAGTCAAGCAACCTTGAACTGTTGCGGCAACAGACAGCTCGCCTTGATGCCCTCACAAGTCGGATCACAAGCCTAGCTCCGGCGGTGTCTGCGTTGGACAAGCAGAGAGTATTACTTGCGATTTATAGATCGCGCCTCACAAATTGGCGGAAAGCAGTAATCAACGAATACTCGCGAGCGTGGAAGAATCTGATTCTGCATCTGGTCCTTCTGGGTCTAGTGATTGTCGCACTGATCGGAGTATCGGTAGTATTGCGCAGAGCGACTATTCATTATGTACACGACGCAAATCGCCGTCGCATGATTCTAGTCGTCCAGACGATTCTGACCTGGTTGTCGATTGTTCTAGTTGTCGCATTCGGTTTTGCTTCCGATCTGAAATCCCTAGCGACATTTCTCGGGCTTCTCACGGCGGGCATGGCAGTTGCACTCCAAAACGTGATTCTTGCCGTTCTAGGGTACTTCTTGCTGGTTGGGAAGCTGGGCATCAGCGTTGGAGATAGGGTGCAAATTTCCGGTGTGACGGGAGACGTGATTAGTATCGGCCTACTGCAGTTCCAACTCAGAGAGATTGATGCGCGCCAGCAACTCACGGGGCATATCGCGACCTTTTCAAATTCTTTTGTTTTTGTGTCACCAGCGACAGGTCTGTTCAAGTTTCTTCCGGACCATTCGATCACTGACCAGCCTGGAGTTGTCAAGCCGATCTCGCATGTCTAGCATGCCGCGCCGTTGTTTCACCGCGCGGTTTCGCAGGTGGCATCAGGCGTTCTCCTGTTCACCCAGGGCCGCCCCGAATACGCTGAGAAACCCTACTGCAGCGGCCATTCCGCGGCGTGCATCTGGGGTCATCGCCTCTTTCGCGACCGTCCAGAGCGATGGAGCCCTGCTCTCCGACGGCGAGAAAAGGGCATGCAGGCGGTCCGGGTCGAGGGAGTTAAGGAGATTGCTCATCATCAGCACTACGCGGAGTGCAGTCACTGCTTGCTTCGAACTAACCACATCCACTACCCGGTCAACGACCGTCTCGCTGGCGCTCAAAAGACCATTGGCGACGTCGATCAATCCTTTCTCATGCATTCGTTGCAACAGATCGTAGGCACAGAGCAGAGCTTCCGCGTGTTCCTCGGGAGCCTGCTCCAGTCTTCGAATCAAATCGTCGCGAGAATTTCTTGGTGTAAACGTGCGGAACTCGACTGGCGTCGCCATAACATCCTGCCCTCCTCGCTATTTGTTGATTTGGATCTGAACCAGCGCTTCTGTGCCTGGCATTCGATAATCGCCACGTTTCCATTTCCGCTCGACTTCTACCCCGGTCTGAGGAGTAGGCTTTCCTAAAAAACGGAAATTGATCGGATGTAGAGGGTCTGATCCTTGCTCGGGTAGTACCTTCATGCGTACCTTGGTTTCCTTGTATGCGGGCGTATCTGTCAACGGGTCGACATGCGGGCCAGTCAAAATATTGACGGGCCCCTCCTGCGAGGTAAGCGGAAGAAAGACCTGTTTGCCTCTGACGCGATCCGTGATCAATACTTTGACCTTGAGCGATCCATGCGGGCTTATCAGCTTCACCCATCGGCCAGACTCGACGCCGCACTCCTGCGCCAGCTCTGGCGATATCTCGACGTATCGTTCGGGATTCTCCTCATGGATCCCGGGAACACGGAGGGTCATATTGCCTTCATGGAAATGTTCCAGCTCTCGACCGGTGTTGAGAAATAGATCAAACTCAACGTCCGGCTGATCCGTTGGTTCATGAAATTCGACTGGATAAAGACGCGCTTTGTTATCTGGGAAGGCAAATCCATCAAGATACAGAATTGGCTCATCTTTGCCGTCACTATGTACCGGCCATTGCAAGGTCTGGTAGCCTGCCAGCCTGTCATAGCTAACGCTCGCGTAGAGCGGAGTTAAGGAGGCGAGCTCAGCCATGATCTCGGAGGGGTGCTCGTACTTCCACTGAGCGCCCATCTTCCCGGCCAGCTCTTGGGTGATCTTCCAATCTGCCTTACTATCGCCGAGTTCCGGGAGAGCCTGGTGGAAGCGTTGAATGCGACGCTCAGTATTTGTGAACGTGCCGTCTTTTTCAAGAGCCGGCGCGCCCGGAAGCACAACATCGGCGTAGCGGCAAGTCTCGCTGAAAAAGATATCCTGGACCACCAAAAGATCGAGTTTTTCGAAAGCGCCAGCCACGTGACTCGCATGCGAGTCCGCCGAGATCATGTCTTCCCCGGCTAGATAAAGAGCGTGGAGTTTGCCAGCGTGCATTGCGTTGACCATTTCGTAGTTGTCGAGACCGGGCTCCTTCGGCAATTGGACCTTCCAGGCGTCTTCGAACCGCTTGCGGATCGCGTCGTCAGTCACACTCTGATATCCGGGGAAGTTATTCGGCATGGCTCCGACGTCGCTCGCCCCCTGCACGTTGTTATGCCCGCGAAGCGGATAGGCTCCGCAACCTGGCTTCATGTAGTTCCCAGTGATGAGGAGTAGGTTCGAAATAGCAGTGGACGCATCCGAGCCATCGACATGCTGTGTGATTCCCATGGCCCAAAGAATGCAAACCGTCTCGGCGGTGGCGATTTCCTCGGCCACACGTTCGAGCGTCTCGATGGGCACCTCGCAGATCTTGGCGGCGTAGTCTAAGGTAAAGAGGTCCAGACTTTTTCGATACTCGTCGAGTCCGTTGACCCATCTACCCAGGAACTCCATCTTCGCGAACCCGTTATCCAACATGTAGCGGCTCATGGCAGACAGCCATGCAAGGTCTGTGCCGGGGCGTGGTCGAAAGAAGATATCCGCTCGTTGCGCCATTTCGTGGTACCGTAAGTCGGCGACAATGAGCTTTTGGCCGAAAAGCTTGTGGGCTCGCTTGATACGGGTCGCCAAGACCGGGTGTGCCTCCGCGGGGTTGGCTCCCACAATGACGACCAGTGCGGACTTTCCAATGTCCTCAATCGAGCCTGAATCGCCCCCGTAACCAACCGTACGAAAAAGCCCGGCGGTTGCCGGAGCCTGACAATAGCGGGAGCAGTTGTCGATATTGTTTGTCCCGATTACCGCGCGGCCGAACTTCTGCATGACGTAGCCGTCTTCGTTACTAGTCTTGGAGGAGATGACGACGCCAATTTCATCGGGACCGTGCTGTCGCTTTACCTCACTGAGCTTGCGCGCGACCAGTTCCAGTGCTTCATCCCAGGAGGCTTCGCGGAAGTTGTTTCCTTCTCGAATCAATGGCCGTTGCAGTCGGTCTTTGTGGTTAACAAAGTCCCAGCCAAATTTACCTTTGACGCAGGTCGATATCTGATTGACCGCTCCGTGCAGCGGCTCGATTTTGAGCAGCTTTCTACCCTTCGTCCAGACATCGTAGCTGCAACCCACCCCACAATAGGTGCAAACTGTCTTCGTTCGCTGGATACGCTCTTCGCGCATCTTGGCTTCCGTCTGCGATACCTGCATGATCGGGCCATATCCCATCTCAGGCTCAATCGCCTTGATGACGCCAATCATCTTGTTTAGAGCGTCGTGCGGCAGGCCGCTCATGAAGCCGGCTTCCCCGAGCATCGACCTCTCCATCAGAGCATTACACGGACACACGGTGACGCAGTGCCCGCAAGAGACGCAACTCGAGCCACCAATCTTCGTTCCGCCATCCCACAACACCCGAGGATGGTCTAGCTCCCAGCCGATGGAAAGCGTCTCGTTGACTTCTACTGTCTGACAAGCCTGCACACAACGGCCGCACAAGATGCATTGGCTCGGGTCGTAGCGATAGAAAGGATTAGAATAGTCAACCTCGTAAGGCTTCGGCTTATAGGGATGTTTCTGATGCTGCACATCGAGCGCAAGAGCCGTATTGTGAACGGTGCAGTTCTCGTTATTGTTGTCGCATACTGTGCAATACAACATGTGGTTCCCAAGGATCACATCGAAAGCTTCAGATCGAGCATTCTTGGCGCGATCGGAGTCTGTTACCACTTCCATCCCCATCGCGACCGGCATTCCACATGCGCGTTGAAGCTTACCGTCCACCTCGACCAGACACGTGTCACATGTCTGGATTGGCCCCATCAACGGCGAGTGATAACAGACATGCGGGATCTCCTTCTCTCTCAATATCGCTTCGAGCAGTAGCTCGCCGGGAGCGGCAGTCGAGATCTTGCCGTCAATTGAGAGGTGGATCCCCGAAGACCCCATATCAAACTGTTCACCGACGCGTTTACCCCCGTTGCCATTCTTCACTGGGGGCTGTGTCGTGGAAGCAACGTCGGCATTTGTAGTGTTCATGACTCAGACCATCCGCAGAGAAATGCGTCGTACTGGAAAGCAATCACCATGCCATACATACGTAAGCTAATGCGTCCGTCAGCAGTCCCTTAGGAAAGCGATTAGCACACCTACCCAGCATTGGCGTTTGGGAAGTATCGCCATCGACAGGTAAGATGCCTCCACAAGAAGCGCTATGTCGTTGCTCTAGAAATCAATCCAAACTGTGAACGATCTCACCCAGGAACCAGGCTCTGCGCTCCGTCTCGTCGATCCAGACTTCAATGAGACTCGCTGTCGCCACATCATTATGGTGTTCACAAACCTCATGAAGAGACCGGAGCGAGGAGGTCAATTGGCGATTGTCGGAATACAGCTCGCCGAGCATCGCCCTGGGTGAAACGTTCAAAGCGTTATTGTCCTTGAGCCGTTGATGAGTGGCGATGTCACCGATGGAGTGAAGGGTGATGCCCCCAAGCTTGCGGGCCCGCTCTGCCACCGGATCCGTCATCGCGAAGATCTGGTCTCCGTGTTCATCGAGGAGCAGATGATAATCGCGAAAGTGCGCGCCAGTCATGTGCCAATGAAAGTTCTTTGTCTTGAGATACAGAGTGAAGGTATCGGCGAGCAGATGCCGCAACTCACTCGATATCTCCTCAACTGCGCTCTGGCTTAGTTCCCCAACCCGTACTCCAATCTTCTCTGCGGTTGCCATTTTTGGTTCTCCTCTGTGTATTTCGGGATGCTTTATTCCCACGGATGGGCACGTCGCATACCAAACGGCCAAGGTGACGCAAACGCCCTGAAGTCCTCACTCGTGCTACTGACCGTCACTTCGCCCACGGTCGAGGTGTGACACTTGCGATCGATGGAAGATCCATCGTGAAATCGTGCAGACGCCCGTGAAACTTATTCGTTTCGAGAAGAGTCCAAGAAGTTGACATGTCCGTCGATTGGTTGACATTTCGTCGCAGACGCACCCAATCAACTTGGTCTCATCGCCCTTTTTGATCGCCCACGGCATGCCGCTGAAGAGACGCAGTCCCACACCTGACGCCAATCCGTCTGGCATTTGCCCTGGCACTTGAATTCCTTGCCGGGTCCACCCATCCGTCCGCCGCAGTCAGGACATACGCAATTGAGAATTCCGGACATCACATCTGCCATCGCCCTGACTGATTGCCGCATCATTAACTCCATACACACCTCACGAATAAAAACGGAATTACCGGCTTTCGGTGATTCGCGTCCCTGCGCTCGATAAATGCCAGTGATTCCCTGGCAGATTCGCTCCACCACACAAAACCGGATCGGAAGCTGCTGAGTGCATTTCATGTTCCAAAATACAAGGGGATTGTTGCGGTTGAATTCAAATTGAGTATTGCTGCTTCCGCTAAGGGTTAAAGGGGCGGAGTGCGCAGCCGCTGACGCAATGTACCGTGCCCGAAGCTCCATTGAAGTCCAACTCAGTCCAACTGTCGGGACACTGTGTCAGCCCGCGAACGCCAGGTTGTGAGTTTCAAAGACCGGCCCTAGCCGATCAGTTGACTCATGTTGATGAAAATATGCGGCTAGGGCAGTTCCCGATTGATTGGAATGGAGCGTGCATCTTGTGATGGGGACCAGGAGACCGACCCAACATGCAAGCAGGAGAAACACATAACGCAAGCGAGCCGGAATTAGGCACTCGCATCGACGAGGCAAGAACTCGGGAGATGAACGAAGTTCTCTCGCGACGGCTGCCGTCATTTCATAGACGGGCCTATCGATACGTGGGCAATGCGGCCGACGCGGACGATGTGGTTCAGGATGCACTCGTAGCCGCTTTCAAGCATTTGGATCAATTCAGGAGGCAGGCGCAAATGTCGACGTGGTTAACCACAATTGTGACTAATTGTGCGCGGATGCAATTGCGCCGACGACCGCGCCAGACTCTGCTGTCGCTAGACGAGAAGTTCGGGGACGAAGAAAAGCATTCTCTGGCAGAACATTTGGCAGACTGCCAACCTAGTCCTGAAGACGCGTGCGAGAGGTCGGAACTGCGCGGCCACATGCTGCGATTCATAGCACAGCTCTCGCCTCCGTTGCGCAAGGCATTCCAGTTGCGTGAACTGGATGGCCTGAGCACAAGTGAAACGGCACATATTTTGGGAGTGGCAGATGGAACGGTGAAGGCCCAGCTCGCACGAGCACGCGCGAAGCTCAGGCGATTGATGCGGCGGGCGGTCCATGCACCGCGTCGTTCCGCGCTGACCTCCATTGGTTTTCCAGGTGTCGCAAGGAAGTGAACGGTAACATTCGACCTTAGATGTTGTGCGCCATCGGCCAGCGATGAACGAGACTGGTCGGCAGCCTCGAGGCTCGAGACCGAAAGGCTAGCGACATCTTGGCGACTGACAATCAGCAATCATCGACAGACCAGAAGGAACCTATATGTGGATTGTTCGACTCGCATTGCGGCGGCCTTACACGATCGTGGTTCTTGCCATCCTGATACTGCTCATGGGTGGGCTCGCGATATTTCGTACCCCGACGGATATCTTTCCGAATATCAATATTCCAGTGGTCAGCATCATCTGGACCTACAACGGGATGGTGCCAGAGGATCTGGACGCCCGAATCCTCGACGTCACCGAGCGGGCCCTTACCACTACGGTAGATAATATCGAGCATATCGAGTCGCAGTCGCTCTATGGAATCGGCGTCGTTAAAGTCTTCTTGCAGCCGACAGCGAACCTTCAGCAAGGGATTGCGCAGATCACAGCCGTCTCCCAGACACAGCTTAAGCAGCTACCTGCAGGCACCACGCCACCTCTCATCATCAGTTACAGCGCATCGACCGTACCCATTTTGCAGCTGGCCCTCTCTGGTGAGGGTCTCTCGCAATCCCAGCTCAACGACTACGGTCTGAATTTCGTCCGTACTCAACTTATTACGGTGCCGGGAGCGTCTATGCCATATCCCTATGGCGGTACACAACGGCAGGTGATGGTGGACCTGGACCTGTCGGCGTTACAGTCAAAGGGTCTGTCAGCGATCGACGTGATAAATGCGATTAGTGCCCAGAATTTGATTCTTCCGACCGGCACCGCCAAAATCGGCCCCACGGAATACGACGTCGACATCCCAAATGCAGCTCCGGAGACGATCGCAGATCTAAACCGAATCCCGATCAAGACGATTGGTACCACAACCATCTACATCAAAGATGTTGCCTGGGTACGAGACGGCGCTCCCCCGCAGACCAACATGGTCCGGACGAACGGGCAGGAATCAGTATTGCTGACAATCGAAAAGTCAGGAAGTGCTTCAACGTTAAGTGTCGTGGCAGGAATCAAGTCTCTTCTACCGCAGATTGCAACGACGGTTCCGCCCCAACTACAGATCAAACCTTTAGCCGACCAGAGCATTTTTGTCCGCGGCGCAATCAGCGGTGTGGTCAGGGAAGCCGTGATTGCCGCGTGCCTTACGGCTCTCATGGTGCTGATTTTTCTGGGAAGCTGGCGTAGCACCCTCATCATTGCAACTTCCATCCCACTCGCGATTCTGACGTCTTTGGTTGTCTTGAGTGTGATCGGTCAGACGATCAACATCATGACGCTGGGTGGCCTGGCTCTGGCGGTCGGCATTCTGGTGGATGATGCCACCGTCGAGGTGGAGAACATCAACCGGAACAGAGCAGCAGGGCCGGACAGGGACATGGATGATGTGGTTCTGGAGAGTGCTTCTCAGATCGCGGTGCCTGCATTAGTGTCCACACTCTCAATCTGCATTGTTTTTGTTCCCATGTTTTTGCTTTCCGGAGTGGCGAAGTACCTCTTTTTGCCGCTTGGCGAGGCAGTTGTGTTTGCCATGCTGGCCTCCTATCTACTCTCCCGGACTCTCGTTCCTACGATGGCCAAGTACTTGTTGCCTGGCCAGAAAGTGGAAAGCGGGGGTGCTCCTGTGACGAGCCGCAATCCATTGGTCAGACTTCAGAAGCGTTTCGAGGTTGCCTTTGAACATCTCCGGGAGGGGTACCACAAACTGCTGGAAGGAGTTTTACATCACCGGCGCGCTTTCCTGATCGCTTTCTTCGCCGCCTGCCTGGGCTCACTGGCGATTCTGATCCCTTGGCTGGGTGAGGACTTCTTTCCCAGCGTGGACGGCGGCAGCTTCCTCCTCCATCTTCGCGGTCCTACGGGAATGCGGATCGAAGATAGTGCCTTTCTTTGCGATCTAGTTGAGCGCTCGATCCGACAACAGATTCCGGCAGACCAGATCTCAAACATCATCGACAACATAGGTTTGCCTTACAGCGGCATAAATCTTTCTTACAGTAACTCAGGCGTGGTTGGGACCATGGATTCCGACATTCTTGTCACCCTAACCCCGAAGCATCAGCCTACTGCAGATTTTGTTCACCAACTTCGCCTGACACTTCCGACAGAGTTTCCGGGCGCAAGTTTCTATTTCCTCCCTTCGGACATGGTCGGTGAGATTTTGAACTTTGGATTGCCCGCTCCCATCGACATTCAGGTTGTGGGCAACGATCTGGCTGGCAATCGGCAATACGCAGAAGGACTGCTCGACAAAATCAGATACGTTCCAGGGATCGCCGACCTCCGGATTCAGCAGCCTTTCAACCAGCCTTATTTGCACTTCAACATCGAACGCACCAAGGCCCAGCAACTTGGCCTGACGGGGCAGAGCATCGCACAAAATCTGCTGATCTCACTTGGCGGAAGCTTCCAAACTTCACCAACCTTCTGGGTTGATCCAACGACCCGGATCAGCTACGACGTCACGACTATGACTCCGCAATACCGGATGCAAACGTTGCAGGAACTTGAGACCATGCCAGTCACTGGAACAGACCCGACGGCTACCCCTGCGATCATGGCCAGCTTGATGTCGAGGCAACGCGGAACCGGAATGGCCGAAGTCTCTCGCTACAACATTGCACCTGTGATTGACATTTTTGGCACACCCGCAGGGAGGGATTTGGGCGGGGTTTCTAGCGATGTCAACAAGATCATTGATACGACGCGGAACCAATTACCCCGCGGCTCTCGGGTCGTCGTCCGCGGGCAGGTTCAGACCATGAGGTCCTCATACATTGGGCTTCTCGGCGGCTTGGTGGGCTCGATCATCCTCGTATACCTGTTGATCGTGGTGAACTTCCAGTCCTGGCTCGATCCTTTCATCATCATTTCCGCCTTGCCCGCAGCCCTTGCCGGAATCGCATGGTTTCTGTTCGTGACGCACACGCACTTGAGCGTACCTGCTCTAACGGGAGCCATCATGTGCATGGGCGTCGCAACCTCGAACAGCATTCTGGTCGTGAGCTTTGCCACGGAACAGATCACGGAAGGCAAAGACGCTGTTGCCGCTGCCCTCGAGGCTGGCTTTACACGTTTTCGTCCCGTGTTGATGACGGCGCTGGCGATGATCATCGGCATGGTACCGATGGCTCTGGGATTAGGCGATGGTGGCGAACAAAATGCTCCGCTTGGAAGAGCGGTCATTGGTGGACTGCTATTCGCGACCGTCTCCACTCTGTTCTTCGTGCCTACGGTTTTCAGCATGCTTCACGGATTGCGCCACCATCGAGTCGAAGCCGGCAGCGAGCGAAAGGGTTAAATATGCGTGGAGTGAATATGCAGCGTGAAACTGAAATCCAGGAACAGTCTAAGGGCCAAGATTCGGGACCGTCGAATCCTGTCGGCGACAGAACAAAGAGTTCGCGTAAGCACTGGCTCGCCGCAGTGATTATTTTGTTAGTAGTAGCCGTACTTTTGATTTCCGGAATACTGTCTCGCGTCGGGCACCGTGGAACTCTACGCACAGAAGCTGGTCAGATGGCTGTAACCCCAGTCTCCGTAGTGCTACCCAAGCGAACTGCGCCCACTGACGAGATTGTCCTGCCAGCTAATGTACAGCCATTCATTACTTCGCCCATCTATGCTCAAGCCACCGGTTATCTCAAAACCTGGTACTTCGACATTGGGGCACATGTCAAAAAGGGTCAACTACTGGCTGTGATCCAGAGTCCGGAGGTCGATCAGCAACTCCAGCAAGCCCGTAGCAACCTGTTAACCGCTCAAGCAAATCTCGAATTGGCTTCCATCACCAAAACCCGGTATCAGGGACTTCTGAAAAGCAATGCGGTATCCCAACAGGACGTAGACAACGCAGTCGGCACCTACAATGCGAATGCTGCTATCGTTGAAGCCGACAAAGCGGCGGTGCAGCAATACTCGGCGCTAGTCTCTTTCGAAAGGGTGTACGCACCTTTCGATGGCGTGATCACCGCGCGCAATACCGATATTGGCGACCTTATAAATTCCGGCAGCAACAGCAATGTCAAGACCGACATGTTCCACATCGCTCAGCCGGACAAGCTGCGCGTATTTATAAATGTCCCCGAACAGTACTCGCAAGAAGTCAAACCAGGCCAGACCGCGGAACTCACGCTGGCCGAGTTTCCAGGCCGCCAATTCCCAGGCGTGTTAGTGCGAACGGCCGAGGCAATTAATCTGGCCACGCGCACCCTCCCGATCGAGGTTGATGTTAATAATCACACGGGCGCACTGCTTACCGGCTCTTACGCAGAAGTACATCTGAAGCTACCGGGGCCTACCTCCACCTATATCATCCCCGCTAACACTCTGATTTTCCGCTCAGAGGGTCTGCAGGTGGCGGTTGTGAGAGGCGGAAAAATCGTGCTTACGTCTGTAACTCCCGGCCACGACCTCGGCAACGCCATCGAAATTGTTGCCGGCCTGAACCCGGATGACCAAGTCGTTGTAAACCCGCCAAATTCCATTGTTTCCGGACAGGCAGTCAAAGTTGTTCAGGCAACATTGCCGGGAGATACCAAGTGAAGCTACTTCGAATACTGATTTCCAGGAGCTCGGGCAAAGCGGCTAAGTTGGTTCTGATGACGATCGCAGCGCTCCAGTTGACAGGATGCGTGGTTGGCCCAAAGTATCACCCGCCCGTGTTACAAACTCCTCTGGCCTATAAAGAAGTAGGGGACTGGAAGCCCGCCCAACCGAATGACCAGAATCTTGGTGGTATGTGGTGGACCATATTCCAGGATCCTCAGCTTGATTCCTTGGAGATGCAGGTCAATGTATCGAATCAGAATCTAAAGGCAGCAGAGGCGCAGTATCGGCAGGCGCGGGCTGTCCTGCGCTACTATCGGGCTGACTACTACCCGACTGTGACGGCCGGGCCATCAGCGACTCGAACGCGTGTCTCAGCCAACGCCCCTACCAGCACAATCTTGCGTGGTACTTCTTACAACGACTTTGTGCTGCCGTTCGACGTGTCCTATCAGGCGGACGTCTGGGGACGAGTGCGGAAAACCGTGGAGTCCTATCGGGAACAAGCGCAAGCCAGTGCAGCAGACCTAGCAACGGTTAATCTGAGCATGCACGCCGATCTGGCAGTTGATTACTTTGCGGCACGCAGCCTGGACGCCGAAGAACAGCTCCTGAACACCACGGTCAATGAGTACCAGCAATACCTGGAATTGACTAAAAGCCGCTTCCAGGGAGGAGTTTCTTCCGAGGTGGAGGTCGAGCAGGCGATGACTCAATTGCAAACTACCCAGGCAGAAGCGATTGATGTGGGCGTGGCGCGTGCGCAGTACGAACACGCGGCCGCCATTCTTATCGGCAAGCCACCTGCGGAGTTTACCCTTCCCCCGCTGCCTCTCACCGCACCACCTCCCCACATTCCGATCAGCCTGCCCTCGGAATTACTGGAAAGACGGCCGGATATTGCGGCTTCAGAACGACTCGTAGCATCTGCCAACGCTCAGATCGGAGTAGCGAAAACTGCTTACTATCCTCTGGTCGGCCTGGGCGCCTCGGGAGGATTTGAAAGCTCCGCCATCACGACGCTGATTAATGGCCCGAGCGGCTTATGGTCGATTGGACTATCAGCGGTTGGAACGGTCTTCGATGTTGGAAGGCGACGTTCCCTTAATGATCAGGCTCGTGCCGCGTATGACTATCAAGTTGCTGCCTATCGCCAGAACGTGCTGACTGGATTCCAACAGGTCGAAGACAATCTGGCCGCGGTCAGGATTCTGGAGAAGGAGGCTGCAGTCCAGGATGAAGCGGTGGTGGCGGCCCAGAAATCTTTGGACCTTTCTGTCATTCGCTACAAGGGTGGAGTCACAGATTATCTCGAAGTGATCGTAGCGCAAAACGCCGCTCTCGTTGATGAGGTCACGGCAGTTAACATTCTGGGACGACGGATGGCAAATACGGTCTTATTGATTCAAGCGCTTGGTGGCGGATGGGATCGTTCAAGTTTGCCGGAGCGACCGGAGTGTTGCGGCAAGCTCGTTAGCGGCAATACCAATTGACAGGGAGCGCCATGAGTATCAACTTAATGAAATCGTTGCGTTTCACTGAGTTTGGACCGCCGTCGCTGTTGCGAATCGAAGAAGTTCCGATTCCAGAACCAGATTTCCAATTTCAACTTTTCTCATGAACTTTCGCATGTTCGTTGGCCGAGGCGCGCTGTTGCCCGACCTTGGACTGGTGCAAGAGCGAACCGGGGCCGGAACCAGCATTTGGCGAATGTTTCACATGAGTTTAGTTGTAGACTGATTCCGCACTTCATGCGGGCAGGTTGGTAGGAGACGTAGAGATGAATACGACTCGACGGGACTTTCTTAAAGTCGGTGCGGGTGCCGTGGCCGCGACATCCGCGGTCTCGGCAAACTCGAGCGAGGACTTCTCCTCTACAGCATCAGGGAGATCAGCGGCAGCGCCGTCGGGGGAGGCGAGAGACATGATCTATCGCAAATTTGGACGCACGGATGTGCACATTTCCGCTATCGGGGTGGGTGGTCATCATCTCGGGGATGTAAAGACGTTGGACGAGGCGGTGCAACTCGTCCATGAGGCAGTAGACGCCGGCATTACTTTTTTCGACAACGCTTGGGAGTATTACAACGGCAAGACTGAGACCATCCTGGGCAGAGCGCTCCGGGACGGGCGCCGCGAAAAGGTCTTCCTGATGACAAAGGTCTGCACCCATGGGCGAAGCGGCAAATTAGCCATGCAGATGCTTGAGGACTCGCTGCGACGGTATCAAACCGATCATCTGGACCTCTGGCAGATCCACGGCATCGTTTACGACAACGACCCGGAGTTGGCGTACGCCAAAGGCGGCGTCCTAGAAGCATTTGATCGAGCCAAGAAAGAAGGGAAGGTCAGATTCGTCGGCTTCACCGGTCACAAGGATCCCGCATTTCACCTCAAGATGCTCGAACTCGGTTATCCATTCGACTCAGTACAAATGCCCCTTAATCCTTTCGACGCCAGCTTTCACAGCTTTGAGAAGCAGGTCTTACCCGAGGTCAATCGGCGAGGCATGGCGGCGCTGGGCATGAAAAGCATGGGCGGTACCGCGTGGGGGATAAAAGCCGGCGTCGTTCAGGCGGAGGAAATGTTGCGTTACGCGATGAGCCTCCCGGTCGCGACCACAGTTTGCGGTATGGACTCGCTGGACGTGCTGCACCAGAACTTACGCGTCGTGCGTGGCTTTCAGCCGATGACGGAGAGCGAGATGGAAGCCTTGCGCGCTCGTTGCGCTCCGACAGCGGCCGACGGCCGCTTCGAGCCATACAAAGTATCGCTGCGGTATGACAACCCGATGACCCGCATGCCTCATGGATTTCCCTTCGATCACACTCAAAGAGAGGTCACGGAGATGTTGGAAAAGGCGGACGGTCCCTGGCTAGTGCCCGAGATAACACCAGAGACGTCGAGGAGATGAACGTCGAGGAGATGAACCATGGTAGATCAAAGTCGACAAAATGAGCGATCCCAAGTAACTTCCCAAGTAACTTCCGAAATCGAGCGCCGGTTCTTCATCCAGGCAGGGCTGGCCTCCGCGGGAACAGTGCTTGCGGCCTCAGTTTTGCCCAGCCAAATCGCATCGGCAGTTCCGCCGCAAATGACGAACGGCGGCGCTGACGAGATTCCCCGCAGGCCGCTCGGAAAAACGGGTGAACAAGTCTCCATCATCGGCGTTGGCGGATATCATCTCGGGACGGTGCAATCGAGCGATCTGGCCGTACGCCTGGTTCAGGAGGCGGTAGATGCGGGAGTCACTTTTTTCGACAACGCATGGGAGTACAACGACCACCGCAGCGAAGAATGGATGGGGCTTGGCTTACAGGGAAGGCGCGATAAAGTTTTCCTGATGAGCAAGGTTTGCACCCACGGCCGAGATAAGAAGGTCGCCATGCAACAACTGGAGGAGTCCCTGAAGCGGTTGGGCACCGACCATTTGGACTTATGGCAGATTCACGAGGTCATCTACGAGAACGACCCGGACCTGCATTTCGCAAAGGGTGGTGTGGTCGAAGCGCTGGATGAAGCCAAAAGGCAGGGCAAAGTACGTTTTGTTGGTTTCACCGGACATAAGAGTCCGGCGATACATCTGAAAATGCTGGCGCACAATTACCCATTCGACACCGTCCAAATGCCGCTCAACTGTTTTGATGCAACCTATCGGAGCTTCGAGCAGCAGGTGCTGCCTGAACTTCAGCGGCGGGGGATTGCAGCGCTCGGCATGAAGAGCCTCGGGGGCGACGGCCAGCCGATCCAGTACGGCGTCGTGAGAGCGGAAGAAGCGCTTCGTTATGCAATGAGTCTTCCGGTCGCGACCACAATTTGCGGTATCGACTCGCTGGACGTGCTGCGCCAGAACGTGGGAATTGCGCGCGGTTTCAAACCGATGTCGCCGCAAGAGATGCAGGCGCTCCGTGAGCGATGCAGACCTTCTTCGGGGGATGGCCATCTCGAGCTGTTCAAAACCACAAAGAAATACGACGGAGGAGTTGGGCGAGAGCAGCATGGTTATCCACCGCCGGAGCAACTCCCGCTATGACTGCGGATTGAAGTCTCGATCTATTCGACCTCATGATTTCAGACCACCAGTAGGAGGCATCCTGTGAGATCTTTCAGAATCGTGACGCTGGCCCTCGCATTCGCGGCAGGTTCGGCGAGCATAGCAGGGGCGCAGTCCCCCACTCCGCAACCGCATGGCTACTGGCACGTCTGGGTTGACAGTACGGGAACGACCCATCAAACCAAGTGCGAGTTCAGCGATTTCAGCCCGCTCTCCCTTGGCAAGGGCGTGGAGCCAATCTTCATTGACAGGCTGCCAGACACGCCAGGTCACGTCGTGATCGCGCAGTTCCCGAAGGGATGGGTCGGACAATGGCATGAGAATCCCGCCCCGCAATGGATCATCCCGCTGTCGGGGCGCTGGTTCGTCGAGACGATGGACGGAAACCGGGTCGAGATGGGACCGGGCGACGCCTCGCTGGGCGAGGACCAGGGCTCGAAGCCGAATGCCGCCGGTCATGTCGGCCACCTGTCGGGGACGCTCGGCGACGCACCCATCACGCTGATGTTCGTCCAGTTGGATCACAAGGTGACCCTCAACGACGCTTGCTGGAACAAGTGAGATCAGCGATTGGTCATCTCCTCTATGATTCCCGCAACTCATTATCGTGCCAGTTCCTTTATTGAGTATTTAAGAACCGACCGCGATGTTGTACTGGACAGGGATTCCTAAAAGCGATACGTAAAGCCGACATTCGCGGCGATTGGGCCCGCATTGTAGGTTGGCGTATTGAAAAAGGTCCCTGGCTTAAAGCCGGCCAAGTTGAATGCAAGGATGATGTGAGGCGCGGGAGCCCAGCGAATCTCGAGATCTCCTTGAATGACAACTTAATTATCAAGCCGCTGGCGCGGCACTGTGAGAGGTTCCCTCGTGCCTTATCCACTCCCGACTGTCTGACCGTGCAGTGCGCGGAAGAAGCGTTGGTTGGGATCTCGTCGCAGCCATAAACAGCAAGCCACCCATCATAGCTGTGTTCTTGAAGAAGTTGAGCAACTGCGGAGTAAAGCTGGCTGTGCCGGATACCTGCCAGAAGGCGTGTGCTGTGAACGTTGCAGGAAGCAAGAAAGCCAATATTGCGACAGCCGCCACTCGTGGATAGATACCTAAGGCCAAACTAAAACCTGCGAGTATCTCGATGGTTCTGGCGCTCAGCATGAGAAATGGCACTAGGCTGGCGGGAGCTCCGTGTTCGAGGAGCTCTTTTGCAGCAACTGCCTGGTTAATGATCCCGAGACCATTCAGCAGAAATACGATTGCCATGAGAACGCGAGAAAGGGCTAGAACATATCGCTGAAGAGAATTCATCGGAAACTCCTTCGGTGTACGGCTGAATTTACAAATTGTTCGTTCTGACTCTGTCGGTGATCTTCCAGGTCGTGCATAAGGCACGTCAGGTTCCAATCAATTGTCCCAGGTCTGAGCTGCGGATTTCTGAGACATGGGCGACTACGAAGTTTGGAATCGCCTTGTAAGGATTCATGTGAGTGTCCAGCGGCTGACACGATGTCCGAATTCCGGGATGAGAGATCGGAATTCGCTCGGCCATATTTTGGTGGCGATGCAAGCCTCTAAGGAAGCGTGACTACACAGAAAGAAATTACGGCACTCAAGCAACGCTGAAGCTTGTCATTGGGTGGAGCATCGCAGCATGGCGGACGAGCTGTGTGCAAAAAAACTGTGGAACTCAGAATCTGGTAAGCGCTCCCGGTCTCCGCTCTCGACTTTGGCATTCGTAGTGCAATAGCAGCGGCTGGTGACAACCGCACAACGAGGATTTATGGAACGGGCAGCAAAAGCGATGGGAGGAGAAGACAGTGAGCGCAATGAACGCCACAAGCAACGTGACGATAATGGGCGTACGGAAAGAGACTGACAGCCTTGGTGAAGTCGATGTGCCGAGCGCCAAGCTGTGGGGGGCACAAACGCAACGGTCGCTTGAACATTTCAGCATAGGACAGGATCTGATCCCGCGCGAGATGATTGCAGCGTATGCGACTCTCAAGAAAGCCGCCGCGAATGCCAATCATGCCGGTGGCCGGCTCGACGACGAGCGGCACAGACTCATCGTTAAGACGTGCGACGAGATCCTCGCGGGCCAACATGGCGACATGTTTCCTCTGCATGTCTGGATGACGGGCAGCGGCACGCAATTCAACATGAACGTGAATGAGGTGATTTCCAACCGCTGTTGCCAACTCGCAGGCACACCGCTCGGGAGTAAAACGCCGGTCCATCCCAACGATCACGTCAACATGTCGCAGTCGTCCAACGATTCGTTTCCCACTGCGATGAACATAGCGGCAGCAGTCAACGTGAAAGAACGACTGATACCCGCGGTCAAGGCCCTGCGAGATTCAATCGCAGCAAAGGTTGAGGAGTGGAAAGACGTTGTGAAGATCGGTCGGACGCACATGCAGGATGCCACGCCGATCACGCTCGCCGAGGAATGGTCGGGATACTCAGGAATGCTCAGCGACAATCTTGAGCGTATAGAAGATGCACTCCGCGGTGTGTATCGCCTGGCGCTTGGCGGAACGGCAGTGGGAACGGGCATCAATGCAGCCCCGGATTTCGGCGAGGCGGCCGCTGCGGAGATTTCGAAGCTCACCAGGCTGCCCTTTATCAGCGCTCCCAACAAATTCACGGTGCAGGGCGCCCATGATGCGCTGGTACAGCTCTCGGGTACACTTCGCACTCTCGCGGTCTCGCTCTACAAAATCGCGAATGACATTCGGTTGATGTCTTGCGGCCCGCGCGCGGGTTTCGCCGAGTTGGTGATCCCGGCAAACGAGCCGGGCTCATCGATCATGCCGGGCAAAGTGAACCCGACTCAGGCCGAGGCGCTAACCATGATCGCCGTTCAAGTGATGGCCAACGACGTCGCGGTGGGGTTCGGCGGCGCGGGGGGCTACCTGGAAATGAACGTCTACAAGCCTCTCATCATCTTCAATGTGACCCACTCCATCACGATCATGACCGACGGATGCACCAACTTCCGGAAATTCCTGATTGAAGGGACGAAGCCGAACTTGAAGAAGATCAAGGAGTACGTGGACCGTTCCCTGATGCTGGTGACTGCTCTCTCGCCCGTTATTGGCTACGACAAATCGTCGAAGATTGCGCACTATGCGCTTGACAACGACCTCACCCTCAAGCAAGCCGCCCTGAAGCTGGGATTTGTAACGGAAGCCGAGTTCGACCGGGTAGTCGATCCGGCGAAGATGGTTCACCCGTACGTGGCGAAAGCCAGCTGAGAAAACAATCGTGCCTTTTTGCCGATACGACACCAGAAAATCCACTCGAATAAGGAAGCTCTGGATGGAGAGGGAGAGATGGCAGACCTTGCAGTAAGAATACCGTCGTCTCTTGAAGCGGCGGCGCGAGAGCTCTCAACGCAACGCAAGATTTCGCTCGATGACCTCGTGAGCGCGGCGCTGAGTGAATACCTGCACTCTTCGCCGCGCCGCATGTATCAGATTTCGACTTCAACCGCGCTCGTCGAGGGCGTGTATTGGGGTTCCGTCTTGTCCTCTGCTTTGTTGAAACAGGGGGATTTTGGCCTCGGCACTTTCGAAGGTCTCAACGGCGAGATGGTCATTCTTGACGGCGAGATATATCAGGCTGCGGGGAACGTGCGGCGTCGCTCGGACGACTTTCTTGTCCCCTTCGCCGCTGTAACGCACTTTCACGAAGACGCGGTCTTTCAAATTCAAAATGTCGCATGTTTGAAGGACATCGAACTCGCCTGCGACCCACATCGTGTCTCTGGAAATCTCTTTTATGCCCTGCGTTTGGATGGTGTCTTCGACACCATGTATACGCGCGCAGTGCATCCGGTTGCGCAAGGCACGCGGCTTCTCGACGCTGCGAAAACAGAGATGGAATTCCACTTTAATAGTGTTGAAGGCACGCTCGTTTGCCTTTGGTCTCCGCAGTATTCGAGTTCGTTCAGCGTGCCGGGGTATCACTTCCACTTTATTTCCGAGGATCGCACAAAAGGCGGGCACGTCCTGAACTGCGCCGCACAACAACTCCGAGCAAGCATTCAACTTGTGTCCGAGTACGACATTCGTCTGCCTGAGGCAGGATCGTTCCTGACGGCCGATCTCAGCAGAAACCCGTCCTCCGACCTTGCAAAGGCGGAGTAAAGCCGACTGAAAGGATCAAGCAAATGGCGACAGCAGAACAAATCGCAAATCTCAAAGCCGACGCGGCAGTGAAGACAAAGACGGGGGCTGACGTAGTTGTTGAAACACTGGAGGCCCACGGAGTGAAGCATGTTTTTGGCGTTCCCGGAGCAAAGATAGACAAGGTATTCGACAGACTCCTTGATTCCAGCATAAAAACCGTAGTCTGCCGCCACGAACAGAACGCAGCTTTTATTGCCGGAGGCATCGGCCGCATGACGGGGAAGGCGGGGGTAGCGATCGGTACTTCTGGACCTGGTGTTTCTAATCTCGTTACCGGGCTAGCCACGGCCACTACGGAGGGCGACCCAGTGATTGCGCTGGGCGGCGCGGTAGCACTTCCCGAGGCAATTGTGCCCGTGTCCTCGAGTGCGCCGATCACAGTAGCTTGAGGACGATATGGGATTCATCTGGTTCTGGCTGGTGGCAATCATGATCGTCGCCTACGTCGTCCTTGACGGATTCGACCTCGGCGTCGGCATCCTGCAGCCGCTGCTTGCACACACCGAGCTGGACCGGCAGGTTATGCTGCGCTCCATCGGACCGGTCTGGGACGGCAACGAAGTATGGCTGATCGCGGGCGGCGGTACGCTTTACTTTGCGTTTCCACTGCTGTATGCGTCCGCCTTCAGCGGGTTTTATTTGGCGCTGATGATGGTTCTTTGGCTGCTCATTCTTCGTGGGCTGGCCATTGAGCTTCGAATGCAGGTCGAACTCAAAGTGTGGCGCACGTTCTTCGATGGCCTCTTTTTTCTATCGAGCCTGTTGCTTGCAGTCTTTTTCGGCGCCGCGCTCGCGAATGTCATTCGAGGCGTGCCGCTAGGCGAGGATGGTTATTTTTTTCTTCCGCTCTGGACAAACTGGCGCACGGGATCCCATCCTGGGATTCTAGACTGGTACACACTCGTAGGCAGCTTACTTGCTTTGGCCGCGCTCAGCCTTCATGGGGCGCTTTATCTCGCAGTCAAAACAGAAGGCACGTTGCAACAACAATCCCGCGCGGCTGTACACCGGCTGTGGATGGTGGTTCTGGTACTAACGTTTGCAGGCGTGCCAGCTACGATCGTTGCGCGCCACGACACGCTCGATAATTACTATTCCAGCCCAGTGCTTTTCGCCATTCCAGTTGTGGTCCTTCTGGCATTGGCCGGCATCATCCACTACTGGCGCAAGCAGGATGACCGCAAGTCGTTTGCCTGTTCTTGTATGTATCTTGCCCTGATGCTCATTGGCGCGGCTGTTGCGCTCTATCCTCGGCTTTTGCCCTCCAGCGAAGATTCCGGGCTCGACATAACAATTTCAAAAGCGCTCGCCGGGCCTTACGCCCTAGGCGTCGGTCTATGGTGGTGGGCTTTCGGGATGTGCCTCGCAGTTATTTACTTTGTCGTCGTGTATCGCATGTTTCGCGGCAAGATCACGGCTACGAGCGGTGAATACGGAGATTGATAAGTCCACAATGCCTTCTTAATGTGCAAGGTTTCCTCGATGCCGACGCCGTGCCGCATCATCAGGCGCGTGAGTGGCTCACCGTCGATGAGCACTATTCGCTTGCTTAACAGTACGTCCCGAATCTATGTCCAGATAGTCAGGCAGCTAGCGGCCAGTTCGCGAAAGCGACTTCAGCTTGAGCCATGACCGAGGTTGAGACGATATCGAAATGCTCCTTCTCAATGCCGTTCTTGATCAGAGTGCGCTCCCATGGCAGCGCCGACTCCTGATTCCCACGACGTTGAAGACCCCCGCAAAGTTAATTGAAATCCGTAAGACGTCGTCGCGTCGTGGGAGGGCTGTCGCGTACTTCCTAGAGTATAGGAATCGTCCTAGGCGGCTTACGTGGGCTAAGTTCAAACCCACGGCGGAACTAGATCTGTTGCACGCGGGTGTCCATTCTCAGAGGCTGATTTCGCTTATGTCATTTTGTCTACAAAGGTTACTTCCGTTTCATCTTTTGGGGCCAACTTTCATCATTTGCGCAAACCCACACCCCTTTTTACTACACGCCCCGCGTAACCATCTTCCCCAGTTCATCCTTCTCCACAAACGCCCAAGGCACCTTCGGATCATGGGTGAAGACCGTGAGCCATTTTTCGGGGATTGCCCTGGCATAGTACAGCTTCTTGCTCTCGATGGTTTGCAGCGGATACAGATCGAAGCTCATGCCCCAGGTAATGTCGATGTGCGCGGTGGTGGGCATGAGGTCGGAAATGTAGCAGGCGGTGCGGCCTCCGCTCTCGACAATCACGGCTTGCATGTGCGCGGTGTGGCCGGGAAAAGTTTGCACTGAGATGCCGGAAGCGATTTCTTCGCCGCCTTTCAGCAGCGTCATCTGGCCGCTTTGGACGAGCGGATCGTAGTTGTCTGGGATGTAGCTGATGGAATCGCGCTCGCTGGGATTGCGCGCATACTGCCACTCGCCTTCCGGCGCATAGTATTTTGCGCGCGGAAAAGTTGGGACGACCTTGCCGGCTTTGTCGCGTACCGTGTTCCATCCACAGTGGTCGAAATGAAGGTGCGTGTTGATGACGATGTCGATATCTTCAAGCGCGACTCCCGCCGCCGCTAGATTTGCCAGCAACTGTGCCGGCTGGCCGTAGAACTTGATCATGCGTTCCGAGAGCTTGTTGCCCATGCCGGTCTCGACCAGGACGTTTTGTTTACCGGTGCGGATTAGCAGCGAGTTGAGGCCGGCCTGAACGTAATTTCTTTCATCGGCCACCACTTTGCGTGACCACATGACTTTGGGAATCACGCCGAAAAAAGCTCCGCCATCGAGCGGGTAGGTGCCGTCGGAGAAGATGCTGAGTTCGAAGTCACCGAGAGTGAGGCTGGGCATGGAGGTAGTGTGCCACAAACCGTCTTAGCGTTCCTTTGCGAAGTGCGCTACTCTCCTCCTATGGAGCGCCCGACAAGCATCACGGTGATCGCAGCTCTGTTTTTCCTGGTCGCGGGCTATCTGTTCACGATCGGAATCGTTGAGTTCGTCGCGCCGGGTACGCTCGCCACGACGCGCGCCGTAGGGATCACTTACGGAAGAGAACTCGATGGACCGCAGGCAGCTTTATCGATCGGGGCTGGATGGGCGCTGGTCGGCTGGGGAATTTATCGGCTCCGCAACTGGGCGCGTTGGTGCGCGATGGTGCTCATGGTGGTGGGAATCGCGGGATCGGTGCCCGCGGTTTCTGCGGCTGCGAGGGATTTAACTTGGCGCTTCTTCTGGTTTGGCGCGCATGTCATGGCGCGAGTCGTGATCGCGTGGTACTTGGTCGCCTCGCCTGAAGTGCTGGACGCATTCGTGCAAAAGGCAAATCGAAGCAACCTCCCATAAAAGCGATCGACGCCAGGCGAGATTTGATCGCCGTCCGGCATTACGCCGTTCCAGGCCTTCAGCGCATTTCTAAGTGTTAGTTTTTGTTCGAAGCACTAACCGGCTCCTTTTCCCTGACTCGCTTGCTGACCTCGAATTTCATCTTGCCAGTCTTTTTATCGGCGTCGACCACGATGTGATCGCCGTGCAGAATTTCGCCGTCGAGAATTTTCAGCGCTAAAGGATCCTGTACTAGTTTCTGGATCGCCCGCTTGAGCGGCCGTGCCCCGAAGTTCGCGTCGTACCCTTGTGTGAAGAGCAGTTCCTTTGCAGCGTCAGTCAGTTCGATCGAGATCTTGCGATCGGCGAGCAATCGACGCACATCTTCCAAACGCAGCTCGATGATCTTGACCAGCTGCTCTTTTCCCAGCGGACGGAAGACGATGATGTCGTCGACGCGGTTCAGAAATTCAGGCCGGAAGTGGCCGTGCAGTGCGTTCATCACCTGTTCGCTGGCCTTCTCGAAATCTTCCGGCGTACGCAGGCTTTCGGCTTGCAGATAACTTGAGCCCAGATTCGACGTCATGATGATGATCGTGTTCTTGAAATCCACAATACGGCCTTTGCCGTCGGTGAGCCGGCCATCGTCCATGATCTGCAGAAAGATGTTGAAGACATCCGGATGCGCCTTTTCGATCTCGTCGAACAGCACCACCGCATAAGGCCGGCGGCGAACTTGCTCGGTAAGCTGTCCACCTTCTTCATAGCCGACGTAGCCGGGAGGCGCGCCAATCAAACGCGCGACCGAATGCTTCTCCATGTATTCGGACATGTCGATGCGAAGCAGGGCGCGCTCGTCGTCAAACAAGAATTCGGCTAAAGCCCGAGCCAGTTCGGTTTTGCCGACACCGGTCGGGCCGAGAAAAATGAATGAACCGATCGGGCGCTTGGGATCGCTGAGCCCAGCTCGCGAGCGGCGAATGGCGTTGGCGACGCGTTCCAGCGCCTCGTCCTGACCGACGACACGCTGGCGCAGGCGATCTTCCATGGTGACGAGCTTCTTCACTTCGCCTTCGAGCATTTTGGAAACGGGAATGCCGGTCCACTTGGAGACGATGCGAGCGATGTCCTCCTCGTCCACTTCCTCTTTGAGCATGCGAGTACCCGGGCGTTCCATTTGGGCAGTAAGCTTGGCCAGGTCAGCCTCGGACTGGCGAATGAGGCTGTAGCGAATCTCGGCGACCCGCTGCAGGTTGCCTTTGCGCTCCTCGGCCTGCTCTTCGATTTTCAGCTTTTCGATTCTTTCTTTCAGCTCGCGAATGCGTGCGATCAACTCCTTTTCTTTTTTCCACGTCGCTTTCAGCGTGTTGGATTTTTCGCGAATTTCGGCAAGTTCGCGATCGATGAGGGCAAGGCGCTCTCTGGAGTTCGGGTCGTCCTCTTTCTTCAGTGCCTGTTTTTCAATTTCCAGCTGCATGGCGCGGCGCTCGAGTTGATCGATGTCGGTGGGAAGCGAATCGATTTGAATGCGAATCGAGGCAGCGGCCTCATCGACAAGATCGATGGCCTTATCGGGAAGGAAGCGGTCGGAAATGTAGCGGTGCGAAAGCGTGGCTGCGGCCACGATCGCGGAGTCTTTGATGCGAACGCCGTGATGCACTTCGTATTTCTCTTTCAAACCGCGAAGAATGGCAATCGTGTCCTCGACGTTGGGCTCGCCGACAAAGACGATCTGGAAACGGCGTTCGAGAGCGGCATCTTTCTCGATGTATTTGCGGTATTCGTTGAGTGTGGTGGCGCCGATAGCACGCAGTTCGCCCCGAGCCAGCGCTGGCTTGAGCATGTTTGACGCGTCGATCGCCCCTTCGCTCGCTCCTGCACCGACCAGAGTGTGCAACTCATCGATAAACAGAATGACTTGGCCCTGGGAGTCTTCAATTTCCTTCAACACGGCCTTGAGGCGATCTTCGAACTCGCCGCGATACTTCGCTCCCGCGAGCATGGCGCCGAGATCGAGCGCGACCACGCGTTTATTCTTGAGCACTTCCGGCACGTCGCCGGAAATGATTCGCTGCGCGAGGCCTTCGACAATGGCGGTCTTGCCGACCCCCGGTTCCCCGATGAGCACGGGATTATTCTTCGTGCGGCGGGAAAGCACCTGGACCACGCGACGGATTTCCTCGTCGCGCCCAATGACCGGATCGAGTTTGCCGCGACGGGCCTGCTCGGTGAGGTCGCGGGCGTAGCGCTCCAGAGCCTGATACTTGGCTTCGGGATTCTGGTCCGTAACTTTTTGCGAGCCGCGAACAGCAGTAAGAGCTTTCAAAATGGCGTCGTAGGTAGCGCCGTGGCGGGCGAGGACCTGTTGGGCAACATCCTGCTTAAGGTGCGTGATGGCAAGCAGGAGGTGCTCGGTGGAAACGTACTCGTCCTTGAAGTTGGACGCTTCCTTGAAGGCTTGCTCCAGCAATTTGTTTACGGCGTTTGAAAGCGTAGGCTGCGCGGCCTCTCCGGAAACTTTGGGAAGCTTTTCGAGTTCGCGATAAAGATCGCTAAGCACGGCTTGCGGGCCGATACCGATTTTTTCGAGCACCGGCGAAACAATGCCCTCTTTGTCTTCGAGCAGGGCGGCGAGCAAGTGCAGCGGCATCAGTTCGGGGTTGCCGTGCTCAGAGGCCAGGCTACTCGCACGCTGAACGGCTTCCTGCGCTTTTACAGTGAATTTGTCCCAACGGATGGGCATAGAAACTCCAATTTGGTAATTTTGTAATTTGGTAATCGGGCAATTTAACCACCAGATTGCACAATTGCTAAATTACAAAATGAAGGGGAGGCCGGCAGTTCTGCC
>JBAVZU010000313.1:0-19593 GCA_049588915.1 Candidatus Sulfotelmatobacter sp. | reverse complement strand
GGGTTCCGGCGCCTCTTTGAGGCGACCGACGTAATCGCAATTGGCGAGCCGCTGGTCCGCGCAATGGTCGGGCTGCCGCCGCTCCGAGCCGGTTGTGGCGTGAGCACTGTCCGAGTGACACCGAGAGCCACCACACAACCCTGCGTTTATTGGCCAGGATCAGGGGAACCGCTGTCGGATTTAATCTCGATGGGACTCGAAGTTCTGGACTCCGCGCCGTTCGAGCAAGCCCGTACCCTTCCCGACGCGTGTCTGCCCTGTGAGTTCCGCGAGTCGTGCCACGGAGGATGCGCTGGACGTCGACGCTTGCAGGGCGCACTACTAGAGCCTGATTCTTACTGCCCGATCATTCGCGGGCAACGCCCGACGCTGCGGATTCGCATGGCCGCCAACCGCGATCTGCCCAAACTGAGCAGTTGCTGCACGACCGTCGTGATCGCCAGATAGACTGATTCGTAAAGAACGACCTATGGCTAACGGCCGACCGTGACAGCGTACTTTACCCAGCCTTCAATCGCATCCCGCAACTCGCGCAATCGACCTTCGAAAAAATGATCGGCGCCTTCGATCACGACAAGCTTCTTCGGCTCCGGCACCGACGCAACCAACTCCTCAAGTCTTGCCCTCGGACCAAACTGATCGCGGGCACCGCTCACAAACAACTTCGGCTTAACGCAGTCGCGCAGAAAATCGAACGAATACACGCGCGGAGCTTCTCTATCGCCCACCGGTGCCACTGGCGTTCCCACGCCGATTAATGCCTTCACTCGCGAATCGGAAGATCCCACTCGCAGTCCAACTGCCGCACCAAAGGAGAATCCTGCAAATATCACAGGCAAGTGAAACTCGGAATCCAGCCAGTCGAGCGCGACGCGTACATCGTCGAGTTCCCCCTTTCCATGATCATGTTCGCCGTGGCTCAATCCCGAACCGCGAAAGTTGAAACGCAATACCGGAAACCCAAAGCTATTCAGCGCTTTCATGGTGTGGAACACAACTTTATTATGCAGCGTTCCACCGAACAGCGGGTGGGGATGGCAAACCACCGCCGCATGCGTCGCGCTCTCAGCTCCCGCATTCAACAGAGCTTCCAGTCGTCCCGCAAAGCCTTCGAGGAAAAACGACCGAATCGAGGAATTCTGTTCAATCACGATTTCAGATTACATGATCGACACACTCGCCGCTTCCACGCGGGCTGTAGTTTATCCTGCTCGCATGGATGCTATTACGCTCACACGCCAACTTGTTGACATCGAATCCATCTCCGGCAATGAAACTGCGGTTGGGAATTATCTTTACGGGGAGCTTTGCCGCATCGGCTACCAGACGCAGCGAATTCCGGTGGAGGGCGAGCGCTTCGACCTTTACGCCACATCGCGGGAACAGCCGAATCCGGAGATAGTTTTTTCAACGCACATGGATACGGTTCCTCCTTTCATTCCTTCCTCCGAAGATGCGGCGCGCATTTACGGCCGCGGTTCCTGCGACGCAAAAGGAATCATTGCCGCTCAGATCGCGGCTGCCGAGCGTTTGCGGCGAGAAGGAATCTATGTCGGCTTATTGTTCGTGGTGGGAGAGGAGCGGGATAGCTTGGGAGCGAAGGTCGCGAACGAGTTTGTCGCAAGTCGGCGAGAGCACGCATGCAAATATTTGATCAACGGCGAACCCACCGAGAACCGCATCGCGCTGGCCTCGAAAGGAACGTTGCGTGCGGAAGTCATCGCGGCGGGACGCATGGCGCATTCGGCGTATCCTGAGCTTGGAGAGTCGGCCATCGATAAGCTGATTGCGGCTCTCACGCGCTTGCGCGCGATGCCCTTGCCAACCGATGCGCAGTTTGGTCCGTGCACGCTGAATATTGGATTGATCGAAGGTGGCCGCGCGCCGAACGTGATTCCGGATTATGCGCGTGCGGATTTACTCTACCGGCTTATCGGACCATCGCAGGATTTGCGGCGGCAGATCCTCACTACTGCGGGCGATCAGGTAAAAGTGGAGTTTCCCCTGGAAATCCCTTTCCTGCGACTGCGCACGGTCGATGGTTTGCCTACGATGATCGCGGCTTTCACTACTGACATTCCAGCGCTAACAAACTGGGGCGAACCGCTGCTACTCGGCCCGGGGTCAATTCACGTGGCACATACGGATGGGGAGTATATAGAGAAGAAGCAACTGGCGGAGGCGATCGATTTGTATTGCAGGATCGCGAGGGAGCTGCCCTAGGCAACGGCGCTTTCTTGCAAAATATACGCCAACAGCGTATGTTTACTAGTATACTCTAATAGAGTACCTTTCGATGGAATTCATCGAAGCGCCGGCATTTACGCGTCGCCTGGGCGACTATCTGAATGATGACAGCTACAAAGAACTTCAATCTAGGCTGGGTGCGTATCCGGAACTCGGAGACTTGATGCCGGGAACGGGCGGGTTTCGAAAGGTGCGCTGGGCAGACAGACAGCGCGGCAAAGGCCGCCGAGGAGGGTTGCGCATTATTTACTACTACTTTAAGTGTGACAGCCTGATTTGGTTGATGACACTTTACGACAAAGACGAGGCTTCGGACCTCACCACAAAACAGAAGAAGACATTGAAGGTAGCGCTCGAAACGGAGTTGCAAGCGCGTGCGATCCGGCGGCGCAGTAGTCTTGGGAGGCTACGATAAATGGCAAAGAGAAACATCTTTGACGAACTGGTGGAAGGAGTGGCAGCGATGAAGAGCCACCGCGCAGGCAAGCTCACCTTGCGCAGCTACAAGGTCGAGGTTGCGCCTCTTCCCAAGGTGGATTCGAAGCTGCTGCGGGACACGCGGAAGAAGCTGCGCTGCTCGCGAGCAGTATTCGCGCGGAAACTCCGGATCAACGAAAGGACGCTGGAGAAGTGGGAACAGGGCCGCGCGAAACCGAATCCGCAGGCGGCTGCGCTTGTTCTACTCGTTCGCAAATACCCGGATACACTAGCGCGGCTGGACGCAGTCGCCTCACCCGGTGCAGCTGCAGCTCTTCCTCAAAAAACTCAAGAGATGTGCGGTCGCTCCTAATTGCGAGCTTGGTGGGTGGTATAGTCGGGGCTCTCATCGCAGGCGCCTTTACGTTTCATCGCTGAGTCCGCTCAGGCCGCGGCCCAATCCGTATAAACTTGTTTCATGAGCACCCCCCTCAACTCCCTCTCTCGCGCCTCATCCGCCTACCTGCGTTCTGCCATGCATCAGCCTATCCGGTGGCATGAGTGGGGTGAGGAGGCGTTCGCGGCCGCGCAACGTGAGAACAAGCCCATGCTGCTCGACATTGGCGCAGTGTGGTGCCACTGGTGCCATGTGATGGATCGCGAGTCCTATGACGACCCGGAAGTGGCGGCCATTGTGAATGAGCACTTCATTGCGGTGAAGGTGGATCGCGATGAACGTCCCGATATCGATAGCCGATATCAGGCTGCGGTCAGCGCGGTTAGCGGACAGGGTGGATGGCCGCTCACTGCCTTTCTCACTCCCGAGGGCAAGCCGTTTTATGGAGGGACGTATTTTCCGCCCAATGATGGTTACGGCCGCCCCAGCTTTCGCCGCGTGCTGCTTAGCATTGCCGCCGCTTACAAAGAGAAAATTGGCGACGTGACGGAGCAGGCGAAGATGGTGGAAAGCGCCATTGTGCAGGCTGAATCTCCTGCGGGACGCAGCGGACACGTTTCAGCCCGCATCATTGCGGCAATTCAAGAATCCGCGTTCAAGATGTTTGATCCACAAAACGGCGGCTTCGGCTCTGCGCCCAAGTTTCCGCACCCGTCGGCTCTGGATCTGCTGATCGAACAATATTCGCGCACCGGAGAAGAAAGCCTACGTGATCTAATCGTCACCACGCTTGAGCATATGGCCAATGGCGGAGTTTACGACCAACTGGCAGGGGGATTTCATCGTTACTCGGTGGATGAACGGTGGGTCGTGCCGCACTTCGAGAAAATGTGCTACGACAATTCCGAGCTGCTGAAAAATTATGTGCATGCGTATCAGGCTACGGGATCGGAGTTCTTCGCCAGTATCGCGCGCGACATCGTCCGCTGGATGGACGAGTGGTTGAGCGACCGCGAGCGCGGCGGCTTTTATGCCTCGCAGGACGCCGATATCTCCATGGACGACGATGGCGATTACTTTACCTGGACCCTCGGCGAAGCTCGCGCCGTCCTGACCGAGCAGGAAGCACAGGTAGCGGCGCTGCGCTATGACATCAACGAAGTGGGCGAGATGCATCACAATGCGGCCAAGAACGTCCTATATGTCCGCGCTTCGATCGAAGAAATTGCGCGGCGCATGAGCCTCAGTACTGAGCGGGTGCAAGAGTTGCTCAATTCGGCGAAAAATAAAATGTATGTGGCCCGCTTACAGCGGCCCACCCCCTATATCGACAAAACGGTGTATGCGGGATGGAATAGCATGTGTGTCTCGGCTTATCTGGAAGCTGCCAAGGCGCTCAACCTGGCTGAGACGCGGCGCTTCGCTTTGCGCTCGCTTGATCGCATCCTGGCGGATGCCTGGAAGGCGCACGCCGGAAACGCAGGCGAGGCCTCCGCTGCCACACAAGCACGGCTGTTGCATGTGGTTGCCTATTCCGACCCTAAGGCTGAACATCGCGAGGTTTCCGGGCTGCTCGAGGATTACGCAGCCACCGCGTTAGCTTGCTTCGACGCGTACGAGGCGACGGCTGACCTCAGCTATTTCAAGTTTGCGCAAGCGATCACAGACGCGATGATCGCCAAATTTTTCGATCCGGTATCCGGCGGATTCTTCGATGCCGGGCCGCCGGTCGACGGCAAAAGCCTGGGTGTGCTTGCAACCCGCAGGAAACCTCTGCAGGATTCCCCCACGCCGGCAGGCAATCCCATGGCAGCGATTGCATTGTTTCGCCTTCATCATTACACAGGCGATGCGGGATATCGGGATAAGGCCGAACAAACCCTGGAAGCTTTTGCGGGAGTGGTCGAACAATTCGGAATTTTCGCGGCGACTTATGGGATCGCCGTTGTGCACTGGCTGGAAAATCCTCTGCAGGTGGTCGTGGTCTCAGAGAATCAGGCTGACGATTCCGACTCCGGCCTGGCGGCAGTGGCCCATGAAGCTTTCGCGTTCAATAAAACGGCGCTGCGACTGGCCGCAAGCCATGCAGTTGCACAGAATCTTCCTCCAGCCCTGGCGGCTACCATCCCGCATCTGCCGGAACTAAAATCCGGCAAACCGTTTGCGGTAGTCTGCTCCGGCTTTGCCTGTCAGCCCAGCGTTATGGATGCGGCGAATTTGCGGCGAATGCTGAAAATTGCCCCCCAAAAGCAGGTCTAGGGCAATTCCTCAAAAAAACAGGGCTGACGGTTTTATGTATGAGTCCGTCAGCCCTAAAGATAGCGAGCCCATGTTCGGCCCAGGTTACTAGAGGTTACTTCGGTTATCTTGCGGTTAACTTCCACCTCCGATTAACTACTACTTCATCATCGGTGGTTGTTGAACGCATTTGCCTTGCAGTTGTTGTTGAGGTGGGCACACGAGTATCGGCCCTCCGTCCGGGGCGGGAACCTGCGGAACGGCGGCTGCTACGTACGTGCCCACTAGTCCACACATCAGGATCGAGATCCTGACTACTTGTTTCATGGGTTTTCTCCTGCCGCGTCAGGCTGGCAATGTTCAGCTTCTTGACGCGGTGAAACAGTATAAGATACGAGTCAAGTACTTCTGCACCAATGCCCTGCCCTGCGGCACCCGCCAAGAGACGAGCCGCTGCTCCGTTCCAAAAACAAACCTCTTCCTGTTCCCCTCTTAAGTCTTTTTCATAGAATGTAAACTCGCAGACTCTTAATGTTTTACAATATCGATTCACTTCGAGCAAAATTCTGCCTGTCTCGTCAAAATAGCGATTTACGAAACACGGAATTCCGAAACCCCGAAACTTCAGAACTAAGGAAGGAGTCCGAAGGAGGGTCGCGGCTGATATTGAAGGTCTAGGCTTGCTTTTTGGGGACGTTGCCGCCAGAAAATCCGCCGAAGCTCCGGCTGCTGCCAGCGCCACTTGCATGAGCAGCAGCCTTTGAGGTCGAAAGTTCCTCTTGCGGCGGTGCCTGGTTGCGCGACAAAGCTCGATCCACCATCCCTTCAAACATCGGGATCAAAGAGTCAGCGGGAAGTGGATGGTGAATGTCAGTCAAGCTTTGTTCCCAGCGCTGAGGCCGCAACATGTTTGCCGGTGCTTCGCGGGCCAGGTTCTTAGCGAGCGTGTAACCCAGCCATATCACCAAGGTGCAATTGTAGGCCGCCATGTTCACCAGTTCCATCGAACGAGTGCCCACGTGGTCCCCCACCCAGGATGCGACAAGTGACAGTTCCACGACAGCGAACACTCCAAAACCCAATGCGATACCAAAGCTATGCTGGCGCCGGCTCACCCCCAGGTACCGGGCAAAGAACAGTAGAAACAGCACCATGCCGACTTGAATGATTCGCACACAGCGTTGCGCGGTGAGAATAGCTTCGATCCAGGGGACGGTTTCAGAGGCGTTCGTAGAAACCGATACCACGCCCGCCACCAGCAGCATAACCAGCCCGGCCCATTTAAACAGCACCGTGCCCAAGTCGCGCAAGGTGTGAAACGGCCGAAAGACATCCAGGAAAGCCTCGTGGATTACCTTGAAGCCCAAAGCCACGGCGATCGCAGTACCAATCCAGCTCAGGTAAAAACTCGCCGAGTAGTTGTGCCGAACCGGAAAGACAACACCGAAGGTGATAATCTCCGCGACGATGTAGGCAAAAAAATACTTAAACTGGCGGTGCTGTCCGCGACGGATCATAATGGCGGCAATTGCCGTTTGGAGAACGGGATGAGCGATCCACAGAGCGTAGTACAGCGTCTTTATTTGGCCGCTCATTGCAAAAATTCTCCAGACTAGGACAACCACCGGCCGCCACAAAGTGAGGCGGTTCTCAGCCAACAACCTTATTAAGAGAAATTAAACCTTTGAACGCGGGTGTTCAATGGACCTAGGTAACCCGAAGTAACGTTACCATCGTGCCATTTGCGGGAGTGGCATTGGAGGGAACCTGGCGAACAGAAGGGGAAGACGCCCGGTTATGGTTGAAGTCCAGAGCAGCGTTTCGAAACATCTCGGCGGCTCAACGGCTAATTCACCACCGCCAATTTACACGTTCAGCGGCAGCTTGCGAAGAAAGGTTTTTCGCCGCCCTCTAGGCATCCGGAACGGAGTGGATGTAGGCGCGCATCATGCGCACTTCGTCATCTTTCTCGTTCAAGTCGTGCAGTAGAACGTCACGTAACGAGACGATGCCCACCAACTGCCCGTCATGGCAAACCGGGAGATGACGGAAGCTGTGCCTCCGCATGAGAGCCATGCAGTTTTCCAACTCTTCATTCGGGTTGACGGTCAGCGGATCATCCGTCATTACCTCGGCCAGGCAGGTGCTGCGCGGATCCAAACCTTCGGCCACTACCCGCTTCATCAAATCGCGCTCGGAAAAAATTCCTACCAGTTTGCTGCCATGCATCACTGGCACCGCGCCGATGTTATATTCCACCATTGCACGCACCGTTTCCAGTACGGTTTGCCCCATCTCGGCTTGGTAGGTCACTTGATCCTTGATCAGCTCGCAGATACGCATTGGACCCTCCCTTTGTAGTCTTCGGAGCACCCCACAAATCTCTAACGCGGGGCGAGTATATTCCGAAATCAGATGCAGGGGAAGGGATAAAGAGTTGGGGAAAGGGAAAGATTCCCGTCCGAGGTCATTCCGGGAATCAAAGGGGAGCGGCAATCCGCGGTCCAGGTGTGGGGCTCGTGCGGGGCCTTATTCAGTCAGTGAGTGGCACGAGACGAGATTTCCGCACCCAGAAAAACGAAGTAGGAGCAGCTCCACGATGAAATGGGCAGGCTCCCGTGCGATTTGGCGGTGAGGACGATGTTGTATTCTCCCGCATTTCCCAAGCTTAGACCTTCTAGATGAGCATCTTTTTTCTGCATCCCAGTCCGAAGTGATTGCCCGCCCCGTGACGCTTCCAGCGGTTCAATCACGGCCAGTTGGGCCAGGAATTCATGGAGATCCTTGTGGCGGCCCTGACCTGGAATGAAGAACGAAACTTCATTGTCTTGCGAGGAAAAGTGCCAGGCGAGAGATGCCGCCAGATTCACGGCTCGCTCGTGGGCCGCGTCGGAAATGAGCCCGGCAGGTGGATTGTCGAAGACAATGCAAAGCTTGCGTTCATCCTCTCGGCTGAACTCGCGTACTTTCAGCGAGCCGGATTTGGCCGTTGCCTTCCAGTCCACATGCCGCGCGGAATCCTCAGGCAGATACTCGCGAATGCGGTATAGGTCCGAGCCGCGACCGCGTACAAAACTCTCCCACTCCCCGCGCACGAGCGGCAGAATCTCAAAAAGCTCATCCGGCGGCTCAATCGGAGGGTAGACGATGATTTCGCGCTGCAGCGGGACATGTCGCGTCCTCGTGAGGAAGGCAAACGGAAACCGGGTGGCCACACCAAAGCTCGATTCGCAATAGCGCCCGCGGCGATCGAAAACCAGCTCCAGGTCGGCTGCCAACTCAGTTTTCGCCGGCAAGTACGGAAAGTAAATCATTCCCTCAAAGATTCCGGGCGGTGCCCCCGGCAACTCCACACGTCGCACGCGATAATCCCGCAATCGCACCCACTGATTCTGCGGCGGACGATTCAGCGGGAAAACAAATGTAGTAGGCTCCCAGCGCCATTCCTTGCGGATCTTCTTTTCCCTGCGCGCCGGTACTACGCGAATCGAAAACGAGGGCACAACTCGTCGCGTATTCCGCAGCACAATTCTTCCTACCAGCGGTCGCCCTGCGAACACGTGCTCCGGTAGACGCACATCCAGTTCCAGACTGCGCAGCACCAGCGCCGAAACCATACCGGAGACCAGAATCGCAGCCAGCATCGCCGCCACTACGATGTATAGGAGATTGTTTCCCGTATTCAGAGCAGCGATTCCGATCACTAGCGTGACCAGAACATAAATCACACCCACCCTTGTGACTTCATAGTGAAATGTCTGACGAAGGCGCTCCATCGCCACGCGCCGCGCCAGATACGGCACGGTCACCAGTCCCACAAACACTGCCATCAACAGAGCAACGGACGCCAGAATTACCGACGCCCATAAATGTCCGGCCTCCCCCGAAGTTGTGGAAAATAGCGCGGCGCCGAAGGCCAACCCCAATCCCACCAAGGCCAAAAAAAACCTGGCCCACACTTCCGCCGTCGGCGAATGCAGCCACCCTCGCGCGGGGGCGCTTTCAGTTCCCACCAAATTCACCGAATCGATATAAGTGGACCCCACGCTCGCAGCCTAGCACTGCAAGAAAGAACGATCAACGAGTGGAGTGTTGCAGAGAAAGCCTTCGTAACATGCCGCTCGCAACTAGGAATCGAATCTCCGAATCGTGGGTTGGGAATTTTGGCTCCTGGCCGCTAGGTTCTTTGGAGTGATCGGAGCAAGGGACGGAGTTGAAACACTTCCTTTTCCCCCCGGCACGCGATGTGAATTGCTACGCTTTGCCTAAAGTCCTCTGCCCTTCTGCTTGTTGCCATCGCTTTCCCTCCGATAAAAGGCCTTATGAACACCCTCTAGCGCGATCGCGAGTTCCCGCACTCCGCGGCGGATCTCGCTCATGTCCAAGGCAGCAAACCCCAGCTGGAGTCCCTGGGGCAGCACTCTGCCTTGGCTATAGCGGTCCACCGGCGTCACATCCACATTGCGCCTCGTTGCGGCAGCGGCCGCCGATTCGGCGTCCGCTCCTCCGCATAGCCATCCAACAGTCTGCAACCCGGCTTCGACGCTTGAGATTTCCAGTAAACCGGTGAGCCTCAAGCGCGCCTCTTCTAAAAGGACGGAAAGACGCTCGGCATAGACCTCGCGCATGCGCCTCAAGTGGCGCCCGAAGTGGCCCTCAGTAATGAACTCACTGAGAACGAGCTGCTCCAGGAGTGGCGTGTGCCGGGACGTCAATGACTGGATCGCTTCGAAGTGATGCACCAAGTCGACAGGAATCACGACATATCCCACCCGAAGCGCGGGATACAATACCTTACTGAAACTGCCCGCATAGAGAACCAAGCCGCTGCCATCGAGTCCTTGCAGGGCCGGAATCGGCCGCCCCGAGTAGCGGTACTCGCTGTCATAGTCGTCTTCAAAAATCATCGCACCCGATTTCCGTGCCCACTCCAGCAGTTGCAGGCGCCGCGCCAACGTCATGGTGGTTCCCAGAGGAAACTGGTGCCCAGGCGTGACGTATGTCAGCCGAACTCCGCGGGAGGGGAGCTGGCGAACTGCGATTCCCTCGTTATCCACCCCGGCTGCAAAGATCTTCGCGCCGAATGCCCGAAACGCCAGGAGTGCGCCAGGGTATCCGGGGTTCTCCACGCACACCCGCTCTCGAGGATTCAATAGAAGCCGGGCAGTCAGGTCGAGTGCTTCTTGCACTCCAGAGACGATCGCCACTTGTTCGGGCACACACCTCACGCCTCGCGATCTGCCCAGATACTCTGCGACCGCCTGCCGTAGCGGAATGTATCCCAAGGGATCGCAGCCCATCAGTTGCCGTCGCGAAATTCGGCGCAGGCAGCGGAGCGTAATTTTTGTCCACAGCGTCGTGGGAAATAGATCTAACGCGGGCAAATTGGAACGGAAAGCCCGAGTCGGCCGGTTCTCATAGCCCCGGAAAAGCTTTGCTCTCCGGCCGTAATCTGAGACCGCTGGCTGCCGCTTCCTATGCACTGCCGGTTTTGTGGCATGCTCGGACGGCATCTGGAGCAATCTTTCCGGCAACACCCTGCTGACATACGTACCCGATCCCATGCTGCCCGCAAGATACCCCTCGGACTTGAGCTGCTCGAAAGCATTGACGATCGTTCCTCGCGCCAGCCCATACTGACTGGCAAAATCGCGAGTGGAGGGGAGCCGCGCTCCCGGGCGCAAGCGGCCGTGCAAAATCTCGTCGCGTAAGGAGGCATACAGCCAGCGATAGGCTGCCAGGCGTGAGTTGTTTGGTGGAAGAGCCAGTTCGAATGTGGTCGCCAGTTTCATCATGAAAAGTGGTACATACAAACAATCATAAAGTGGATCTTGCTAATGATCCACTTCAGTTTACTGTATATCTCACCGGGGGGTTAAGTAATGAGCTCGACCAGAAGCTGGCTCAGCATCGCCGTGATGATTCTTTGCACCGGGTTGGTGACAGGGCATTTCGCAAGGAGCCAACAGGCCGCCTCCGGTGCGGCTACCCGGACGAAAGAACGAGCTCGAATTGTGCTCTCCCAACCCCTGCCTAAACTGGATGGTGACCATCTGAACGCAACCTTGGTGGAAGTTAACTACGGTCCAGGCGAGGCGTCGTCACCGCATTCCCATCCTTGCGCCGTCATTGGCTATGTGGTCGAAGGTGCGCTCAGAACTCAGGTGAAAGGCGAGCGGGAGATGATTTACAAAGCCGGTGAGAGCTTTTACGAAGCGCCCAATGGCGTTCATCTGGTCTCGGCCAACGCCAGTTCAACGAAGCCGGCGAAGCTTGTTGCCTACTTGATTTGCGATCACGATACTCCGCTCAGCGTTGATGTGCCGGAAGCAATCCACGTGAAAGGACACTGAAGATGAACGAGGACACGCAGGCCACGTCAGAAGTGAAGCTCGAGGGAATCAGCGATAAGTTGAGTGCGATGAATTGGGAGCACGCGGCAATTCTCTACCTCCGGATTGCGCTCGGCACTGCCTTTCTGTCTGCTGTTGCCGACCGATTTGGCCTCCTGGGCAAGTATGCTGGCTGGGGAAACTTCGCCAACTTCACGAAGTACACGGCGGAGGTCAACTCCTTCATGCCGGCATTTGCTATTCCATTTCTGGCATGGATTGCCACCGTTGCCGAAACGTTCCTTGGCATCGGGTTGATTATTGGCATTTGGCCACGCTGGGTCGCCTTCGGCGTTGCTCTGCTGTTGGCAATATTTGGTATCGCGATGGCGATTTCCTTCGGCATTAAGTCTCCGCTGGACTATTCCGTATTTTCCGCATCTGCGGGAGCGCTGTTGCTAGCGTTGCATCAGAGCCGCAAACCCGGAGCGAACCTGTGAGCGAGCTAACACACAAATCGAGTTGGGACCGGTTGGTATTTGCAGACTGGCTGCTAATTGCGGTCCCTGGACTCATCTGGGGCGCATCCTTCCTCTTCATCGCCGAAGGATTGAAGGCAATAGGGCCCAGCGGCGTTGCCTTCCTCCGTTTGTTTATCGGATTTGCGACCCTGGCATTATTTCCCGCCGCGCGCAAACCAGTCGAGCGGTCAGCATGGCCCGCCATCGCGTTGGTAGGAGTTTTATGGTTTGCCTTTCCCCTCAGCATGTTTCCGCTCGCGGAGCAGAGAGTGTCTTCCGCGCTGACTGGCATGCTGAACGCCGCCGTCCCACTGTTTACCGCAATCGTTGCCACTGCCGTCGCCGGTCGCGTCCCCGAACGGCGGGTGATCGTAGGTTTGGCCGTGGGACTTCTGGGTGCCGGGCTGATTGCGTGGCCGACGATGAATGAAGGTCACAGCAGCCTTGTCGGTGTCTTACTGATTCTGGCGGCTGTTGTCTCCTACGGATTCGCGCTGAACTTTGCTCGTCCGCTGCAACAGAAGTACGGAGCGCTTCCGGTGATTCTCCGGGCACAGGCTGTGGCAGTGTTGTTAACCGCTCCGTTCGGTGTACCTGATGTACTCGCCGCTCGTTGGACACCGGTGCCCGTCTTGTCGCTGCTCATGTTAGGAGCTTTCGGGACCGGGGTTGCATTCGTGTCTCTGGCGACAGCTGCTGGAAGAGTTGGCGCTACGCGCGCGTCGTCCGCAGCGTTCCTGATACCTCCGGTCTCGCTTCTGCTCGGACTTCTGGTGCGAGGTGAGTATGTCCCGAGGCTCTCGATCGTCGGCAGTGGAGTCTGCGTGGCAGGCGCGTGGCTCATGCGCTGCTCACAGATCGGTCCAGGACGTGACATCGTGCCTTCTCAGTCCTCGACGCTCGTCGTCCGGAAGGCCGAATCATGAAGGAAAGCAACCGATCGAAGCACGGGGCGTCGCAAGCCGGGGATCAAGTAAAGAACGAAGCTAAAGCTGCGGCCCAAGGATTACATCGGCTGCTTGCGAGGAAGGAAATGTCTCGCATTCTCCGAGTTAGCGCCGCCATCGTCATTATTATTCTGCCGACGTTGTTGATCTCACTGGCGGCCGCATCCACATCGAACGATGAGCTTCTCAAGGCACGTGAGACGGTGTGGCGTGCATGGTTTGCCGGTGATACAGAAACTCTTAAGGAATTAGTGCCGCCTGAAACCATCGTCATGAGTGGCGGCGAGGAAAAGTGGAAGAATCAAGCCGATGTGGTTCGATCTGCCGCTGAATTTCATGCTAAAGGTGGAAAACTCCTCCGTCTTCAATTTCCCCGTACAGAAGTTCAGCGCTTCGGCGATGTTGCCATCGTTTGGAGTAGCTATGTCGTGGACGTGGAGGTCGAGGGCAAACGATCGTCCGGATCGAGCCGGGCGACGGAGATCTTTGTGTGGCAACACGGGCGGTGGACAAATCCGGGTTGGCATACTGACGAGGAAAAATGACCGACGTCAGAAGACCAAGAGACCCGAATCTCTAACGCTTGGATGAGGAAGGAAACTCGACATGAAATTCATACATCAATCGCCGCTCACACTTGCGTTACTGCCTCATTGACCGAATTTAAGCTTGGCTGATTGTCTGATGGTGAGGCACTAATACCTCGTCCGCGTGTGCCGGCAAGACCGGGACAAGCCACCGAAACAACAGAGTCGCGGTCAGGGCTCCTGCCAGTTGTGCCATGATGAACAGGGGGACATCGGACGGCTGAATACCAGCAAAAGTGTCGGACAAGGAGCGGGCGATCGTCACTGCCGGGTTTGCAAACGAGGTTGACGCGGTGAACCAGTAAGCGGCGGTGATGTAGCTGGCAACAGCGAATGGCACGGCTTCTGAGCGCAGTCGCGAACATCCCCAGATAACCGACAGTAGTCCGAACGTTGCCACGAACTCGCTGAGGACCAACGACCATCCATGCCGAGAGTGGGTCGAAACGGAATACCAGCGCAGGCCGAACATTAGGTGCGCGATGATCGCTCCAACAACTCCCCCAGCACATTGCACTGCGATGTAGGCGAGTGCATCCGGCCAGGCGATACCGTGCTCGATTGCGTCGGCTACCGTGACAGCGGGGTTTAGGTGTGCGCCGGAAATCGGGCCGAAGGTCAGAATGAGAGCCACTAATGCAGCGCCCGTCGCAACCGTGTTCGCAAGCAATGCGATGGCGACATTGCCGCCTGCCAGTCGCTCGCCCATGATGCCGGAGCCAACCACAGCGGCAACGAGGAACGCGCTGCCTACGAACTCGGCCGTCAATCTGGCATGCAAGTTGAATTTCATATTTGACCGTCACCGATGTCCGATCTTGTCGATCTCTTTCTTTATTGCCAGCTTGTCGATGGTCGCGAGAGGGAGACCGAGGAAGAGGCTGATTCGGCGCTCTAAAGTCAGAAAGGCATCACGGTAGGCCCGTTCAATTTCCTGCTCTGTCCCTGGCACCGCAGCTGGGTCCGGAACTCCCCAGTGAGCCGTCATAGGCTGGCCCGGCCAAATCGGACAGACTTCTTTGGCAGCGTTGTCACAGACGGTGAACACGAAGTCCATCTTGGGTGTGTCCGGTTTCGAAAACTCGTCCCAACTCTTGCTTCTGAACTCAGTCGTCGGGATGTGCGCGGCTTCCAGTTGCCTCAGCGCCTCAGGACGAACCGCACCCGATGGATGACTGCCGGCGCTGTACGCCGTGAATCGCGGTTTACCTTTGGCGTTCATCAACGCCTCCGCCATGATTGAGCGGGCGGAGTTGCCCGTGCACAGGAACAGCACGTTGTAGTGGTCCTTCATGTCAGTTGCTGCGAGGCTTCACGGCGCGCACGAAAGCACTCATGATCTTTCCATCCACTTGCGGCGCGATTGCGTCAACGTCAATGTTCTGGCCCGCTAGAAATTCGCGGGCATCATCCACGTTGTAAACGCGAGTTGGTTCAAGGTCTATCTGCTCAAATCCTGCGGCGGCGAGCTTGGAGCGGTAGTCGTTCTCTTCTAATGACCCTGCTACGCAACCAACCCAAAGCAGAAGGCTCTTCCGAACCTCCGGCAGCATCTCGCCGCGAGTGACTACGTCCGACACTGCGAACCGTCCACCCGGCTTGAGCACGCGGAAGGCTTCTCGCAGAACCGCGTCCTTATCCGAGGATAGATTGATCACGCAGTTTGAAATGATCACGTCCACAGAGTTGTCGGGCAGCGGGATGTTCTCAATTTCGCCCTTCAAGAACTCGACGTTTTCAACTCCGGCCTTGCGCTTGTTCTCATTCGCCAGCGCGAGCATTTCATCCGTCATGTCCAGCCCGTAGGCTTTCCCGGTCGGGCCTACTCGCTTCGCGGAAAGCAACACGTCTATGCCGCCACCGGAGCCGAGGTCCAGAACAATCTCACCCTGATTCAGCTTCGCCAGAGCAGTTGGGTTCCCGCAGCCGAGCGAGGCCAGCATTGCCTCTTCGGGAATCTGACCTGCTTGCGTCGCGTCGTATAGATTCGACGTGATCGGATCACAGCAACCGCTACTGGCAGTCGCTCCGCAACAAGAACTGCCGCCAGCTTTCACGCGCAGCGCGGCCTGTCCATACTTCTCTTTAACTACTTCCTTGATGTCTGTGGTGCTCATGAACGCTCCTTATATTTACAAAGTCGAACGATCTGTTCGGGCTTGACGGCCTTGTTTCGAGTGCAGCACTCCGCGTACAGGAACTGAAGCAACTCCTGAAGTGCGTCCGTGTTGGCGGTGTATCGGAGGAACGTGCTTTCGCGCTGAACGCGGACTAAGTCCTCGACTTTGAGTTTTTCCAGGTGGTGAGACAGCGTGGAATTGGGAATCTCTAGCTCGTCCTGAATTTCGGTGACGACCAGGCCATCTGGGTGAGCCGACAGTAGCAACTGCATGATCCGTAAGCGCGGTTCCGAACCCATTGCGGAAAGCATGTCGGCCAGCTTTGCAACTTTGTCCGGCGGTTTGGCAGCTTGGACGCTAGGCATATTTCTATAATTGCAGTAATATAGGTTCGTTGTCAAGTTGAACCGAATTGAAGAGTGCCGAGCTCTTACTCAACGCGTAGATCCAAACCTATCGCGAATGACGGGCCGTTCTGTCCAAACGCTTGCGCGCGGAATAAACTAATCGGAAACAAAACTTCAATGCTTTCTGATTACGGGCGAAGGCAGGAGTAAATTGCAGTGGCCAAGGCTTGCACGCTACCAGCCCACAACCGGGACCGAAGATGTCGATAGTCCTGTCCACGGCAGCCCGGCCGACCCCTAGGCCCCGCCACCTCGGACGGATCTCCATGCAGTCGATGATTAGCAGGTCACATTCTGAAGCCTGATATTGCTCTTGTATTTCTTCTCTCCAGTAACCGGTTTCCAAGTCGAACAGGAGTTCCCAGCATTCCGCAATTCTTCCCTCGATGCCGTCTCCTAGCCTCTCGGTGCTAATGCCATGGTCCATGGCTTCGCCGAATTGCACCAACGTCGCTTTTATTTAACCGGCATCCTCTTCACAGTCCGCAGACTTAGCAGAGATCCTGCCAAGAATAGAATGCACGAAGTCTCCGTCAACGTATTCTTCGTGCATCGAGGCGCGGACGGCAAACTCGATGCTCGCAACTAGTTTCGCCTTCGTTTCGTCCCTCTCCCGCGAAACGGCGGCTTCTTTTGCAATCTTCATAACGCACCTCATCCCGCTGTTTATCGTAGTGCTCGGAATTCGTCAAACGGAGCTGATCATCACGTCGGAGTCCATGTGGGTTTTCATCTGAGAACGCTACGGGTGGTGACTCGATGGGCCTCGGCGATAGCGGCCTCCAGTTATTGGGGTGCTTAGCTCCGTAACCGACGTGGTTCAAGGTAGTTACGAGTATCACCCACCGGCCGCATGAACCTCCAAGTTCCCTGCCTAATCGACCGGAAGGTTGCCCAACCAAAGCGCAAGCGGCAACCGTTGACACAAGCGCTAAACGATGACGCGGCAAGATGTTACTGAACGCGAATCACACGGTTCGAAAGACAGGATGAACAACTCCAGGCCAGCCCGTTTGACGAATATCTGCTTTCCGCTTAAATAGAAACTCGCGGATGCAGTGCTGAAGGCGGTGGCTTTTTCTGGCCGGGTCACCGGTCAGTGCGAAACTCCGCCGAGAAGAGGACCCCATGTCGACCCAGCCCGGTCCAGCCAACCCGGCAGTTTCCCTTTCAACAACACTAGAACCGTACGTCGACGTCAAGCGAGCAGCTTCCTATTTGTCCGTCGCAGTCAAGACACTTAATGAATGGGCTCGCCTTGAGAAAATCCCTGCCTACCCGTGGGGGGACGGCAGCAGGAAGACCTGGCGCTTCAAACTCAGCGAACTGGACGAGTGGATGCAGAGGAGGATAAACTTCGTTCGTCGTCCGCCTCTTTCGGAAAGGACGGTAAGACGTGAGAAAGAGGCACACTAGTACAGGATTTCCAAGTGTAGTCAAACGCAAGAACGGAAAGAAAGTAGTCATCTGGCGATGGTACGAGACGGGCCAGGACGGCAGGTCTCGCGAGCGTTGGAAGACCCTTGGTTTGGCCGGTCGGTTCAAGTCTGATGCTGCGGCACAGCAAGAAGCAGAACGCCTCGGCCTAGGCCGACCGATCGAAGCGGGGCCGCGAACTCTGAAGGAACTCGTCGATCACTGGCTGGATACGGAATGCCCAGGGACGGACGAGGACCCGAACGAACGTCGGGCCTTCTCCACTCGGGACAACTACCGCGGCTATCTCCGGAAGTGGGTCAAACCGCGATGGGGCGACCAAGCTTTAGACGAAGTGAAGGCCGTCACCGTTGAGAGTTGGCTGTCGACCTTGAAGAAAGACGATGGTACGGCTCTAGCCGATGGTTCGAAAAAGAAGATCAGGGACCTGATGCATCTTCTGTACGAGCACGCAATCCGTTATGAATGGACAGACCGTAATCCGATTACGTCTGTTCGGCAAAGCGGCGTGCGCCAGGCGACACCCATCCGCCTCAGCGTTGATCAGCTTTCCCAACTTATATACGGTGAACTAAAACAACGAGAGCGAGTGATGGTGTTGCTGGATTTCGGAACCGGACTGCGAAGGGGTGAACTGAGCGGCGTCCGTTGGGAAGACATCCGTTTCGACGACAAGGTTTTGATCCCAAAGCGCTCAATCGTGAAACAGCGCATTGGTAAGGTCAAGACGGAAGCCTCGAAAAAGAGCATCCCACTGGATGATGTGCTGATCGAAGAATTGCTGGCTTGGCGTCGGGAGACCCCTTATGCCCAAGACAGCGACTACGTCTTCGCCAGCACGAAGATGAGAGGCAAGCAGCCGTACTGGATGAGTCGGATCATGCAGCATCACATCAAGCCAGTCGCCGCAAAAACCGGGATCGAGATTAAGGGATGGCACACATTACGCCACTCCTACACGACCCTGCTGCGCCAGAACAACAACAACCCCAAAGTAGTGCAAGGCCTGTTGCGGCATGCCTCCTACTCAATCACGATGAATGTCTACGACGAAGCTATGTCGGAAGAGAAGCGCAGTGCGCCCATCGTGGAGTGATCCAGCAGCTTAACCGTAGCGTAACCCGTAGTGCGCCAAAACCGGCACTTCCGCAAGTGGTTGATAAACTTGGCGTCCCCGACGGGATTTGAACCCGTGTTACCGCCGTGAAAGTCGTCCTAGAGTTCGTAACCGATTGAAACTAAACGGTACGGATAGCGCTCTAGGGCACTTATCGGACTGTGGAGACGGGTTATCGGACTGTTAACGGACTGTGATGGCCAGGTGCTAAGGAGCCTGAAAATCATGGACCCGACCCTTCTTTCTCTGCTGGATTCGATCCCGCAGAAACCTCCTCGCTCGAAACTCGAAACTCACTGCGAACTGATCCGCCAGTTGCGGCGTAAAGGTTGCACCTATCGCGACATCGTTCGCATTCTTCACGAGCGTGTCGGCCTCGACGTGGCCGTCAGCACGATTCACTCGTTCATCAAGGTTCGCGCAAAACACCGAAAGCAGGTGCAGTACGAACTGCCATCGCTCGAACCGCAATCGCCCGTGACCGCCCGCATGAATCCCGAAGACGTTGCCTCCCGAATTGCAGCGCTCAAAGCAAAGCCAGTCGAGCAGAAGCCAAAACCTAAGCACTTTCACTTCGAAGAAAGTGAGCCGTTGAAACTCGTCGGCCAAGGAGGATCGCGATGAACGCCCAAGCAAAGAAGAAACGAGTCGTTTTCACCATGGGTGGTAAAGACGGAGTTGGTAAGACTGGCCTGATGGTCGCCCTGGCTGAGTGGTTCGAAGCCCATGAGATTCCGTTCACGTTGCTCGACCTCGATACGGAAAACAAGGCACGAGGAACGCTCAAGCATTTCTTCAACGGGTCAGTGGCCAAGGTGAATATTCA
>JBAVZU010000312.1:0-3399 GCA_049588915.1 Candidatus Sulfotelmatobacter sp. | reverse complement strand
GACGTAGCCCGCTCGCTGGAAGAGTTATCCCACGCAGCCTGGTCTATTCCAAGGGATAAGTACTATGAAGGGGGCGACAGGTATCGTTCGTTAAATCGTGTCCGGGCCGAGATTGTCGAGGGTGGTGTAAAGGTTTGGTTGAGCGAAGAGACCACACCTTATGTGCAGCTGAAAAAATACAACACGACCATCGGCGGCCAGCCGCGAGAATACGCTCCGCTGCCCCCGGCGATAGCCGGTTCCATAGGCGTTCGCAAGATGATTGCCCATCACCTTCAATACCTGCCGCTCTCGGCGGTGGGTACCAGGTATCTGGTGAATGTCCATCTCATAAGATTCACGGCCACGCCGTTTCGGCCCTGCGACACCAGCCCGCCGGGTTTACATAAAGACGGAGAAAAGTACATCGCTACGCATCTACTGGGCCGCTGCGGCGCTCACGGTGGCGAAGTCGTCATAACCGACAATGACAAACACGAAATGGATCGCTTCACCATGCGCGAAGCGGGCGAGTGTTACGTCTTCGACGATGACCGCATCTGGCATATGTTGACGCCGGTGGCGGTTCTCGAAGGCAATCAGTACGCCTACCGTGACACGCTGGCATTCGATATGCTGCCAGAAGGTTGGGAACCCGTGAAATGATTCGGCGCCCAATCAAGCCCGTTTTGGCTTGAGTGGGATGTTCTCCACAGCGCGAAACCGGGAGACGAGTGGAGTGCACCATTATTCTTACGGATGAAGTAAGGGCACCCGAGGGCTGACAAGGAGGATCGAGCGAGAATCGATCAACGGCCTTCGAGATTCTTGAGCCGGTCCGACACAGATTCGACTTCGGCGTCGAGCGCACGAAGGACGGCGGCATGGCTCCGCTGGCGCAATTCAATGGGTGACGCCCACTTGTGAAACTCAGTCAGGAGCGTGGTTTCCACCTTTTCCAAACGCTGGTTAATCCACTGCTTGTCTTCTTCCGTCAACACACGCCAATTATAGGCCAAACCTCTAACTTGATCGCAACGTTTTCTCGATCTGATCAGTTATAGAACTCGGGTATATAAAACCCGGGGACAGACGGGACGTTCACCGCATGCTACTAAACGTCCTTTGCCCCCGAGTTCGAGGAGGGCTATTTCACAGTAATGTTCTTTGCCGCCGACGGAATGCCGTTCGCAACTACATAAATCTTGCTAGCACCCAACTCGATGTCGGCGGGCACGTCGAACATCGTGGAGACCGTTGCGCCTCCAGTCGCCACCCCCATTGTGCTGTGATTGTGTGTCTTGCAGTAGAAGACATGCCCGGTGCCGTTATTCACGATGCGCACCAGCGGGTAATTGGTAGCATCCTGAAAATCATCGCCGTAAGCGGCCCCCTGCGTCAGGCCGTTGAACTGTGTTCCCGAAATCGAATAATCCGACACTCCCGCAGTCACAGTCTTAGGAGCCGAGCCGATCGTCGGCCTCCACGCCGCCTTATACGTGCCCGCCGTTGTCAGGATTTCCACCTGGGTGGTGAAGTCGGTAAACATGATCTGGCCGGTGGGCAGCACTATCAGATGGCCGACATACGAAGCATCGTTGACGGCGTTGGGCGGTGCCGGAAACGAATTCAACTTGCTACCGTTCCACTCGTAGAAATTTGAGGGCGCGCTGAACGTACCGGTGTAGGGGCTCGCCATCACGATCACGTTGCCGTTTGTTTCGATCGAAGCAGGGGCATCGTTGGCTGCGTCGCTATTTGGGAAGTCGGGACCCTTCGTCCATTTGCCGGTCGCAGAGTTATAAATTGCCGTGTGGCCCGCTTCACACTCGCTGGCGCCGGTGTAATAAACCGTTCCGTCCGGCCGCAGAACCGCCGGACCAACTTCGTAGCTTCCACTGCCGGCCCCGCAGTTAGAGTCCCATAATTGCACGATCGTACTGCCGGCGCTGCTCCAGGTTTGGGTCTTGGGGTTCCAGAGCTCCGAATTCGTTCCGCTATTGCCCGACGCTTTGCACGCAGGCTGGTCGCTCGGACAGGCCACGTACGCATCCACCGTGAGTACCTTCCCATTGGGCAGCAGCGTCCAACCTTCTTCGTCGAATTCGTCGAGCTTGGTGGATTCGTTCAGCTCCGTCCAACTCATGCTCGCTTCATCAAAGTAGGCCGCCAGCGGCGCGCTTTCCATCTGCAACGCGACGCCGCAGCAATCCGCCTGCATATACGTTCCGTTCGGCAGGACAACGGATTGGGCATCGCCGATATTCGCCCACGGCGTTGGCAGACTAGGGGGTGCGATTGAGGTCCACGCATTGGCCGCCGGATCGTAGAAAGCGCTCAGGTTGGTCCACGGCCCCTCCGCACACTGTCCTCCCGGACATAGGTACTCGCCGCCAGCCACGATCACTTTGCCGTCCGGCAGCACGGCCGAGCCGAAGTAAAGAGGAGCGTAATCGGGGGGCATACTCGCCGCTTGGCTCCAAGTTCCATTGATATAGCTGCCGGTAATATCCGGAGTCAAGATATACCATGCCGTGTAATCCATTCCGGAGCAGTTGCTGCCGCTGCAGTTCGGCTCTTCGTGAAGTAAAACGCGCCCGTCAGTGAGCTGCAGCATGGCACCGACAGATACCGGGGAAGGACTGGCAACCGGCGTCCAGTAAGGAGCGCTGCTGCTCGGGAGCGTGTAGCTTTGAATATTGGCCTCGGTCCGCTGCACAACCGCGGGCTTCACTCCCACCGCATGCGGCGGTCGAGAGCCCTCTGAACTTTGACCGGTGGCCAGAACCGCGTGGCCAACCGCAAGAAGAAAGCATACTGCTACTCCAGACTTGCTACGTAAATAGCGCATGGCGGATTTCTCCTTTTATGTTTACCTGTCACGTACCAGAGGGCAGTGGCGCTAAAACCATTCTTGAAGTAACACCTAATGCCAAAGCAGCTAATAATCCGAAATACAGGCCTTGTGATTCCATACCCTACGTACCGTAGATCTCAAGCAAAAGTCCCTTAGTGTGGTTAAGAAAACAACGGCGCGAACGTTGTTTCAGGCGGTTCGCACCATGAATGCGCTGGATACCAAGGGCTGTCAGAGGATTTTACTGATGAAGTTATCTTGAAAGGAGAGGCAGGCTTTCTTTCGTTCATTCCAGGGGGTTCAGACTTAGGAATAGCCAACTAAGCCTGGTTCTGTCGTGCAGCGCTTACGTTCATCAACCTGCAACCCATTGTGAATCAAACAGGCTGATAATAGTCGGCATTGAAGTAGTTCTTGAGTATCCCGAATGCCCCTCCCCCTTGGGCGCGGTTCTGGTAACAATCTCGCCACCATCGAATCAAGTGTTCGACGTCGGTGAACACGAACTGCCCTAGATTCGGATCAAAGTAACGTAGTTGGGGACTCTTCAAACAGTCCAGGCC
>JBAVZU010000311.1:0-16993 GCA_049588915.1 Candidatus Sulfotelmatobacter sp. | reverse complement strand
GCCACCCCCAGCCCAGTTTTGGCGGAGATGACGGCCCGATTCCCTTCCGCCTCTTCCGCGCCTTCACTCAACGAGATGAAGTCTTTCGATTCCAGGCCGTCGATGCCGTAGGCGTAAGCCTCCAGATCGTTGAGCAGTCCTACCGAATTCAGTCGGAGTTGTTTGGCGACGTCTCCGGCATCGATGACCCAGGGCAGGTTGGAAATTTTGCTTCGTCCCGCTCGCACCGGTCCGGCTACGCCGAGGCACGCGCTGTGAACGGGAATGCCTTCGCTCTTGATGAAGTCAGCCAGAATGCCGGACAAGCCATCGTGCTGCTGACTGGGATAGGTCTTTTCCACCACGCGTTGCAGCCGGTTGCCTTCGGTTTCGAAGGCGGCCAGCCGGGTGCGAGTTGCGCCAATCTCACCGGCAAGAATCATCGTTCATTAAGAATCATGGTTCAATTCTCCTCCACCCGCGGCCGTCCAGTTGCAGCAGTTGGTCGGCTTCCGCTGGCCCCCAGCTGCCGGAGGCGTAGTTCGGGAACTTGCGCGGCGGCAGTGCTTTCCACACGTCCAATATCGGATCTACCACGCTCCAACCGGCTTCGACCATATCGGCGCGCTGGAACAGAGTCGCGTCTCCAATCATGCAGTCATACAGCAAAACCTCGTAGCCGGTATAGGCGTCCGCGCCGAAATACTTGGAGTATTCAAAACTCATATCGACGGACCCAACCCGAAGCAGCGGTCCTGGAATCTTTGCCCCAAAGCTCAGCGAAATTCCTTCCACTGGCTGGATTTGTATTACCAACGTATTGGTGTGCAGCTTGTGGAACGGAGCCTTGCGAAACAGTTGGAATGGCATGCGTTTGAACTGGATGGCGATCTCGGTGTGGCGCAGCGCCAAACGTTTGCCAGTCCGTAGATAGAAGGGCACACCGGCCCAGCGCCAATTGTCGATGCTTAGTTTCAAGGCGGCGAAGGTCTCGGTGCGCGATTCCGGGGAAACCCCAGGTTCGGCTCGATAAGCGGGTATTTTTTCGCCGCTGAGCAATCCCGGACCATATTGTCCGCGCACACTGCGCTGTAAAACCTCGTCCGAGTTCAACGGCAGAATCGAATGCAAAACTTTGGCCTGCTCGTTGCGCACGGCGTCCGCCTGAAAAGATACCGGCGATTCCATGGCGGTCAGGCTGAGCAGTTGCATCACGTGGTTGGGAACCATGTCCCGCAATGTTCCCGCCGTATCAAAGTAGCCGCCCCGCCGTTCCACTCCCACGGTCTCGGAATTCGTGATTTGCACGTGGTCGATATACCGCCGGTTCCAAATGGGCTCAAAGATAGCATTGTCGAAGCGGAAAACCATGATGTTCTGCACGGTCTCTTTGCCCAGATAGTGATCGATACGATAGATCTGATTCTCCTGCAGCACTTTCTTGACATCGCGGTTCAGCGCCCGGGCCGAATCCAGATCCTGTCCAAAAGGCTTTTCGATTACCACTCGCCGCCAACGTCCTTCATCCTGATTCGAAAGCGCGGCTGCTCCCAGCTGTTCCACAATCTGCGAAAAAAACTTGGGTGCGGTCGCCAGATAAAAAAGATAATTGCCTTCTGTATGTTGCTCGGCGTCCAGCACGGCGAGCCGTTCCCGGAGCTTCACAAAAGTGTTCCGATCGGCAAAGTCGCCGCGCTCGTAGAACAGCCGGTTCCGAAACCAATCCAACGCGTCCGCTGAGTCACTTCCGACTGGCAGAAAACTAGTAACTTGGGTGCGAAAATCTTCCACGCTCAAATCGTCGACGGAGACACCGATCACCGCAAAGTTGTCAGGCAGGAGTTTTGCCTTTCCCAAATTGAAGAGCGCGGGCGCCAACTTGCGCTTGGTCAAATCCCCAGCCGCGCCAAATAGCACGAACACGCAAGGACCCGCCGCCCTTTCGGCGAACCCGATTTCATTGTCCGGATCGGTTTGCGTGGTTGCTCCCATCTTTAGTCTCTAATCTCCTGCAACTTTGAACTGGTCGCCCATAGTAAACGACCGATGCCCCGCTTTCCAGCGGATACTGCATCGGCGTATGTGAAGACCGCACCCATATCATTTTCAACGCAAGCCGCTAACCCAAAAATTGCTTTGGGAATCGGCGGCACGTCACCACGCTTCTTTCTTAATACAGCGGCGTGATTTTTTGTTCGTTGCTGTTATCATTCCGGATAATTCAGCAAGACACCCAGGGAATCTGTAAGAGGAAATCGTGGCAGTCCCTTCGAGAGCAGAGTCGGATCGGCAACCGAATGTCATCCTGGCGAAGGAAGCGGAGGCGATCGAAGTCTCGGTCGTCATGCCATGCCTGAATGAGGCACAAACATTGGAAACCTGCATCGTCAAGGCGCAGCGGGCGCTGCAGGATGCAAACATTGCTGGAGAAGTGGTGGTAGCGGACAACGGAAGTACAGACGGTTCGGCGGCGATTGCGGAACGATTGGGCGCCAGAGTGGTGAATGTGCCGACGAAAGGATACGGCAGCGCTCTGATGGGAGGAATCGCGGCTGCGGCAGGTAAATACGTGGTGATGGGCGATGCTGACGATAGCTACGATTTTCGACATATCCCACGGTTCATTGATGAGCTGCGGAAAGGCGCCGACGTGGTATTCGGAAATCGTTTCCGAGGAGGAATCCAGAAACATGCGATGCCCGCCCTGCACCGCTACTTCGGAAACCCAGCACTGACTCAACTGGGGAGGCTGTTCTTTCGGAGCCCGGTGGGAGATTTCTACTGCGGTCTGCGGGGCTTTCGCAAAGACGCTTATGATCGGATGGCGCTGCGTACAACCGGAATGGAATTCGCGACAGAGATGGTGGTGAAGGCCACGCTCCTCAATTTGCAAATTGCCGAAGTGCCAACCACGCTTTCCCCGGACGGTCGAAATCGTCCTCCTCACCTGCGCACTTGGCGCGACGGTTGGCGTACTCTACGATTCTTTCTGCTCTACAGCCCGCGCTGGCTGTTTCTTTATCCCGGAATGGCGCTCATGTTGCTGGGAACCTTACTGGGCGCATGGCTGCTTCCTGCGCCAAGAATGGTTGACAACATCACGTTCGATGTTCACACGCTGGTTTATGCCGCGGCATTCGTGCTGCTTGGGTTTCAGTCGATTGCTTTCGCTTTGTTTACCAAGCTATTTGCAATTTCGGAAGGGCTTCTTCCGCCCGACCCTTCCCTGGACAGATGGTTCCGCTACGTCACCCTGGAAGTTGGATTGGCGGTTGGAGTGGCCCTTACTGTCTGCGGACTGGCCGTCTCGGTATACGCCGTGAGCGTGTGGGGAGCCAAACACTTCGGCATGCTGGATTACTCGCAGACGATGCGGCTGGTGATTCCGGCCGCCCTGCTGCTAACGCTGGGGACACAAACTATTTTTGCCAGTTTTTTCTTGAGTGTGTTGGGGATGCGGCGAAAGTAGCGCCCGGTTGCTATGTGCCGAACGTAGCCCGTTTCGTCAACAAGACAACAAAATGTAGTTTTGCTTCGAAGATCCAGTTGACTGGCAGCGGATACAAACCCAGGTTTGTGACAAACTGATCCGGGCGGAGTCCCAGCCCTTGCCACGTTTCACGCCACTGGCCCTCAGTCCAGTAATTGTAGGGCAGTGCAACCCCAAACCTGGCATTTCCAACCCAGTCCATCAAGCGCAATCGCGCATCCGCCCACAGCCCGCTGCGATTGTGGTCCTTGATCAGCACGCCGTGCCTGGTCACTCTGGTGGCTTCGCGCAAGAGAACTGCGGGATCCGGCGTGTGATGAAGCACGTCGGAGAAAAGCACCACATCAAAAGATTGGTCGTCGAAGGGAAAAACGCGGCCATCAAAGATTTCCACGGGGATACGAGTGTGAGTTCGCAGCAGTACATCGATCCCCCTCACCTTGAGGTCGGGGCGTTGCGATTGCAGGACGGCGGAGATGCGCCCGTCCCCGCAGCCAACGTCAAGCACGCTCGCTCCGCGCGGCGTAAGCTGTGCAAACCACCGAGCAAGGGTCGCTACCCTCCGATTCGCTACCAGCTTTTCGTGTAAGGCGCCAATCGCGCTCATGGAATGAGCTCTCTCGCTAGGCAGTGTACAACCACTCCGCCAGTGCCTTGGAAGAGGCCTGTCTCTTGATAGATTGCGGACGACTTGCAGACAAGGCTCCGAGCGATCGATCGCAAGAGCTCAAGTCAATCGGAAATCAGCGGAACGAACCGAACCGGCCCGCGTTCCTGGAAAATCGGTTGGCCATTGTGCATGCGGATGAATTGAAGCTGCTGAGAGTCGTCAGAGCCGACCGGAATAATCATTCGGCCGCCCTCGCGAAGCTGGGAGATCAACGCCGGAGGCACAACGCGCGCTGCGGCGGAGACGATGATTGCGTCGAATGGGGAATGGGCGGGAAGACCGAGTGTACCATCCCCCGTGAATATTTTTGCATTCGTGTAGCCAAGTGCAGCAAGGGTTTCGCGAGCGCGATCAGCGAGCGTGGGATGGCGCTCAACGGAGAACACCTGCGCGGCGAGTTGAGCAAGAAGCGCCGTGACATAACCCGAGCCGGTACCAACATCAAGAACGATATCGGTAGGCTTTAATTGAAGCGACTGGAGCATGACGGCAACGACGTAGGGCTGAGAGATCGTTTGGTCCTCGCCAATCGGCAGTGGATGATCTTCATAGGCCTCGGCTCGGCAAATCTCGGGGACGAACGCGTCGCGAGGAACACGAAGCATCGCCATGAGGACGCGTGGATCGGAGATTCCACGAGTGCGGAGTTGCGAATCGATCATCAGCTTACGCGCGCCGGCGTGATCGGTCATGGATTTCACGCTTCGGCCTCCGGGGCTTCGGCCATTCCCGGAGGAGATGGAGTAGCACTGGTCAGCGCGCAGTTAAAAACGCCATGGCGCTGATCCCCTCTACCAATCACTATCCACTGGCCACTGATCACTTTTTCCGTCGCCTTACTTGCACATCGAAGCTGACGACCCCATTCTGGTCGCGCGTTCCGACCACAGAAAAGTTCCGATTGAAATAGTACTCGCCCTGAATGATCTGCTGCGAACTCTGCGAGACATTGGTGGAATAGGTGAGCGAAAGATTGTTGGCGAATTCCTGCTCAATGGTGATCTGCGGGCCGTTGCTAATGGGATTGGTTTCGCTGGTAAGCCCCTGAGGATCGATTTTGATATTGCTGGCGCCGAACAGACGCTGCAATCGACCGCTGACTGTACCGTTCAGGGCCTGGCTGAGAATGAGAGCGGTAGCCTGATCGGAAAAAACGCTCTGCCCGGATTGCTCCTGCAGTTGGGACGATTCATCGCCTGTGCGACCGAGAGCGAGCAGGGCGATAATGTCTGATTTCGGCAAAGGAGGTTCGGAGCGATAGTTCAAATTCAAACCGCGATCGGGAGTGCCGGTGACGGTGATGTTGAGATCGTAGTTGCGGACGTGAGTGGAGGCCTGAAGATTTAGTTGGGGTTCAATGGAAACCGGATTCGCGAAGGTGATATCGCCCCTTTCAAGCGAAAAACGGGTGCCGTGGAAAGTGGCCTGGCCTTCAAGGATATCGACGCGGCCAAGAACAGCGGGGCGAGCGACAGAGCCTCGCAGGCGAAGATCGGCATCTCCCGAAAGCCGGGCGATGGCGGTGCGCATCTGAAGTTCTGGCGCGGTCTGTACATGGATATCAAGCTTAATGTTATAGAGCGGAGAGTTGGCCGCCGTGATGGCGGAACCCTGTCGGCCACGCTCCAGGTACGAACTGAAGTCGAAGCCTGGAGTGACGGCGATCTTGTTGATGGTAATCTCGCCGGAAACAGTCGAGGCGGATCGGCTGCCCACCCAGTGCAACTCAGCATTGGCGGTGGAACTGACTCCTGGGGGATAGCGCAGACGAACGTCTTTGCCGGAGGCATTTAAATTGAAATTCAGTTGCCGATTGAGATAGGTGGCGTCGCCCTTGAAATTGAGGACGCCGCCGCCAGTACGCGCGCTGAGGGTCTCGATGTGGACGCGATCGCGGGTGAAAACAAGAGAACCGGTTAGTTCGCTCAAGCCACTGGGCAGGCTCGCGTAGGAGACCGAGCTACCAGAAAGTTCGAGACGGCCTTGAGGAAGAGGATCAGCCAGAGTCCCGCCGACGGTCATCTTCGCGGTTACAAGACCCGACGCCACGAGATTCGGGTCGAATCCGGAAAGTAGCTTGAGGTCAACGTGGCCCTCGGTGGCAAGATCAATTACGCGATTGCCGGAAAGTTGCACTGAGCCGTGAGCGGTAAGATCGGTTCCCTCCCCCACCATATGGAATTGCTGAATCATAATGGCCTGATTCGCAAGTGCCAGGCGAATGGGATCACGGTTGCTGATTTTGACGTGTTCGACGTCAAGCGAAACGGCGGTGAGGTCGCCATTCATCGCCCAGTGGGCGGGCTGGAGCAGTGGACCGTGAAAATCGAGAGCACCGTCGACAACGGAGGGTCCGGTAAGGTGCGAGCCCAGATAGGCGTGCCATAAGGGATCGGGATTAAGCTGATTCATGCGAAAGGAAATATCGGCGGGATAATCGTCGCGAAATTGCAAGTTGCCGCTGACCATCAACGAGCCATGCGGTAGCCGGGAGTTGCCGGTGAGGTGGAGGTCGGTGCCTTGCGTGACTGCTTGCAGATCGAATTCACCGACGTTTTCGTGATCGAGAGTGAGACTGCGGATGTGAACACTGGCATTGATGGCTGGCGAATCCGGAGTGCCGGATCCCTTGAGGCTGAAGTCGGCGCGTCCTTCCATGCCGAGCCGGTCGGGCCGAATCTGGCGGACTTGGGCAAGGTCCAGATTATTTCCGGCTACGTCCAAGCGGAAGGCTCGAGTAGTGGGATTGTAAGCTGCGCTGCCCGTGAGAACCGAATTGTCCTGAAACAGATGTATGTTATCTAGGGCGAGTTCCCCGTGAGCGAGGCGGAACATGGAATCGAATTGTTGAATCGGCTCCCCGTAGGCTGAGGCGTCGTTGAGATGAATTTGTCCATGTCCTTGAAAGTCAGCCTCAGTTCCCGCAGCTTGCAGGAAGAGATCGCCCCGGCCGGTGAAGGGATAGTTGTATCCCGCAAGTGCTTGTAATGCTGCGATGTCAATGCTGTACAGGTTGGCGCGGATGTTGAAAACGCTTTCGCCGGTGAGATGACCGTGCTGAAGCGAGGCCGAGGCATCGAATTCTGCTGAAGTCTTGCCGCGACGCAGAGTGGCATTGTGAAACGCTACAGAGAGAAAGGAAAGCTGAATCGATGTGGAAAGAGAGTCCCATTGACTTTGGACTCGCGGCGTGTCCGCGGTGGCGGGCACATTCACCTCGAAATCGTCGACCAGCAGGGTGCCCGTAAGTTGAGGAGAGGTCAGCGCACCGTTCAGGCTCCCATTGAAAGAGGCTCTTCCATTGAGCACCACGGGAAACAAGGCCGGACCGCGCACCGCAGCAACAAAGGGAAGCCAATCCGCAAGACTGGAAGTGGAAACCGAAAAGTGTAGCGCAGAGTCGGAAGACAACGTTCCGGAGGCCTGCACATGGCTGGTGGGTGTAGCCAGGCTGAACTGCGGAAGATCGAGTGCGTCGTTGGCCGCATGATAGGAACCTGCTGCATGGGCAGTGATCGGAAGCCGATTCGCGAGAGAGATTGGCGGCGGATTGAGGTCGAGAGCAAACTGGATTTCAGCATCACGCCGGGTTCCCTTCCAGCGAGTTTCAAGTGTGCCGGATGCTGATGCGGAAGGATGCAGTGCTTGCAGTGGATGACCCGGAGCATTGAGGGCGATCGCTAACTCTTCGGCGGAGATATCACGCAGTCGAAGAACAATCAGAGCGCTTTGGATTGCAGGCGGTTTCGGTTTTGCAATCGGCTGGCGGGATTTGACCACCGGGTGAGCCGCGGATATGGATGCAGTCTCCAGATTTCTCTTTGCGGTTGGCGAAAGAAACTGCTCCGGCGCCAGCCATTGATTGAGTTCAGCGTCTCCGGTGAAGCTTCCCCCGAAAATCTTACCTTCGAGCTTCGATAGCTTGAGTTGTTGATCAGTAATGGAATAACCCGTGCGGAGAGAGGTTCTGGAAAAAGCAATCTGGTCGTCCTTCCATGCAAGATCGCCAAGGGTGAGCCGCCCATTCGAAACGAACTGGTCGAGTGAGCCGCTGCCTTCTCCATTCAACTCAAGAATTCCGGCGCGAAGTTCGCGGCGTCGTAAGATGGAAGCAGCTTCGGCGAGATCAATACGGGCATCGTAACCACCTTGAAAATGCGGGTGTCGAAAATTGGTGATCAGGCCACGTGCTGAGAGATGGGAATGGCCCGAGTTCCATTTGATGGACGAAATTTCCGCCGAGCCGCGGTCGAAGCTGAATTCGGATTCGGTCATCCAGCCCAAGGGCCGGCAATCCAGCAGCCTGGTCTCGACGAAGCCGAGCAAGAGTCGGCCATTGTAGCGCGCGTGGAGATAGGAATAATCCAGCTGAAGCGAGAGATTACGAGCGTCAAAATCCAGCGGAATCTTCTGGTCATCCCAAAGGACCCTGCCACCGCGTAGTTCAAGGTTGTTGATGGAAAGCGCGAACAGTTGTTCAACGGGGGTTTGCTTGGAGACATGGCTTGCTCGCCTTGGGAAGTTGGTGGTCCCATCTGGGTAAAAAGCCACGTGGATGACGGGCTGGTCGAGGAGGACTTCGTCGAAGGCGAATTCGGAACGGAGAAGAGAAATTATCTTGAAACGGGCGATCACGCGATCGGCATGAGCGAGTGGGATATCACCAGCCGATTCGCTGCCATGAACGGTGATATTGCGGACCTCCGCCTGCAATCGAAAAGGAACCGTGTGAACGCTACCAATCTCAGCCCGGCCACCGGTAATTCGCTCGACCTCAGCAACCAGGCGGCGGCGGACCAACGATTGGAATGCTTCCGTATTGATATAAAGCAGCAGAGCGACAGTGCCGACGACAAAAGCACCGGCTAGAATCCCCAGAAATTTCCACCAGCGGCGCGCAGGCTTGGCGGCTGGCTCCGTCACCGAGACTGAACTCCCGGGTCGTCCGATGAGTGTGTGACGCCCGGAATATGCACCTCACCTTCAGACCGCAAGGTTTGCAACCAGGAGACCAGCATTTCGCTGACTTTTTGGTCGGTGAGCAGTTCGCGGATTCTGCTGGAAACTTCGGCGAGCGGTACTTCGGAGGCGCCGGCCTGTTTCAATTTAGGGACGAACTGGTCGCGGTAATAGGCCTCGATCGATTTGGAATCGATTTGCACCGCGGGGCGCAGACGGGCATCGACCAGCCGCATCACGTCGATCTGCTGTTGTACATGGTTCGCCAGGTCTTTGTCGGTGATGTGATAGCGAGCCAGCAGCGCCTGCCAGGCGTCATTCGAAGCGGCCTCAGGATATTGCTTTCGGGCATCTGCGATTCGCGCGGCGACCTCATCGTCCGTAGCATGGCGAAAATCTGCTGACTTCATCTGTTCGCGCAAAAGTTCCTGGTCGATGAGCCGATCAAGCACTGCTCGGCGATCATCGTCGGTGAAACTGGCAAGAGAGCGGGCACTCAAAAACGCTTCGTAGCACAAGGCTTCGTCCCAGTCGGATTGCAAAATCACACGTCCATTCACAGTGGCGACAATGCGGTCGATGACCTGAGGTGCAGGAGTTCCCCCAGCACCACGGGCGTGGTCAACAAAAAGACTCGCCAGCATCAACACAAGTGAAAGCGCGGCGATCGTCGTTCTGTTGCTGCGAAATCTCATTAGAATGGCTGCCCTATGCTGAAGAAGACGTTGAAATGACGCAGACGCTGCGGAGTGAATGCCTGCGTTGGCGTTTCCTGCGTGCTCAGTGTATAGCCAATGGGATACGCCGTCGGATTAAGATTGTACCCGAAGTCGAACCGCAACGGACCAATAGGTGTCTTATAGCGCAACCCAAGGCCGGCCGCATGCGAAGTGTAATCGTACCCTGAGTTGTTGAAGAGTGTGACGCAATCGTCGTACTGCATTGGAGCAGAGGACGGGCTAAATTGCAGACACTGCGACAAGTCAGGCTGATGCCATCGTAGTAGGCCCTTGACCATGTCATGCCCGGCGGTGAAGACGTTGCCCATATCGTGAAAGATTGCAAAGCCGAATCCCTCCCCCAGATAGGGCAAGCTGACGGTCGGCAAGCGCAGTTCCTCACTGTTCACGAACAGTGCTGTGCCGCCGACGGGAAAACCGGAATCTGGATCGCGAGGGCCTGCCTGGTTTAACCCAAAACCTCGGTGAGAGTTGCCACCGCCGGCAAAAAAAACCTCGGGCAAAGGGATCACGGATATGCCTGAGCTGCAAGCAGTTGTTAAGTCACTGACCTGGCAGGCTCCCGGTGGCAAGACTTGGGTCTCGCGGTAAACCTGTTCCAGGCCGAGCGTAGTGGAACGAGCGAACACAAACTTATGGTTGGGGCGACCGAAGGCGTAATAAGTGGAATCCTGAGTGAGGGCGCGGCCAAAATCGGCTTGTGAACCTAAGTAACTGGAAGCTGCAAAGGCGTCGAAAGTAATGTATTGGCCCTCCGTGCTTTCCAACGGATTATCGCGTTTGTCGTGGATGAAGGTAAAACCAGGCCCGGCAACACGGGCGGGCAAGGAAAAAATACTAAACTCCGCGGGAGAGAAATTAGAAGCGAAGTTGCTGGCTTTTACGCGGCGGTAGTCGAAGCGGTAGGTGATCGAATTGGCGTACTTGGGCTGCAGCTTTCCGAGTTGCTGCCGCAGGTCGATCTTGCTCTCCAGCCGTTGCGAGGTGAAAGTAGATACATCAAGACTTTTGTCGTAGAAGGCAGTCAAGAAGAGCTTAAAGCGATCATTGTTGAAGAGCTTGGGGATTTCATAGCTGACTAACCCTCGCTGTTGCAGGGTTCCAACATGCGACTGGAAGATAAGGGATTGGTCACGGCCACCCATATTAAGGCGGGTAACATCGAATTCGACACGCGGACTGACGCCAGTGGCTCCAGCCGGAGCCGTGGACCCAGCGGGCAGTCCGGTTGCGAATTCCAGGCCGAGGCCATAAGTAAAGGTATAGCGCTTCGCCTCTTGCACCTGAACAAGAATATCCTTCTCAGGATCGGAGCCCGTAGGATTCTGCACCGCAGTATCGACCTGGCTAAAAATTCCGAGATCATAAAGTTTGCTCTGCGTATCCAGAAGATCCTGCTGGCTGAGCGGCTGGCCCTTGGCTACCTGTATCTCGCGTTGCACCACGTAGTCTCTAGTGTGCTCAAGGCCGCCCACCAAGATCTGATTGACAAAGAACTGCTCGCCCTCGTGGATGGTATAGGTGACATCTTCGCGATGCGGCTGGCCCGGTGACGGGCTCGTGGTGATATCCAGCACCGCCTTAGGAAAGCCGTGATTGAAGTAATAATTTAGGATTTGCTCGCGATCTACCGCAAGATTTTGCTCTGAATACGGCTGACCCGGCGTTGTATTGAGCTCAGGGAATGACTTGGAATTGATTTTCTCATTCCCTAGGATGCGGAATGCGCCGACCAGTGTCTGGGGGCCTTCATCGATCAGTATGTGAACAGCGAGTCGATTCTGTCCGCCGTGATAATTGTCATCCACTCTGGTTTGAATCTCGGCTTGCCGGAATCCGTTCGAAACGTAAAGCGCCTGCAAGCTTGCGACGTCGTTCTTAAGCAGGGCTTCACTATAGCGCCCCTTGAAGAAAAACCGGGACGCAGGTTGAATCTCAAGGCGCTGGCGGATTGTCTGCCGGGAAAAATATTTATTTCCAGCAATGTCAATGAGTTCGAGTTTGTGCGGCGGTCCAGGATTGACACGGTAGATGACGCGGAGAATGTCGGGAGCACTTTCTCTCCGAAAGTCGACCGTCGCATCGAAGAAACCACGAGTCTGAAGGTAGTTCAGCAGGTTTCGTTTGCCCTCGTTGAGTAGATCGTCGTCAAGAGCATTTTCCTCGTAGACCGGAATCTGTTTTTTCAGCACTCCGCGGCTGACGTGAAATCCTTGAACGTAAAGCACGACCACCGGGCCAGGGTCAATCAAATAGGTATAGTCGACGGAATTAGATTCAGGATGGTATTTCTGCTCCGCGATCGAAACCTGAGCAAGAACCCGCTGCTGCTTCTGAAGTCTCTTGCGCAAACGCTGAAGAGAATTCGTAACCCGGGCGGCGGTGACGCGATCACCGGAGTGCATCCTGGCGGTATCCTGGACCTCAATCGCTGAAAACGTAGAATGGCCGGATACTTTGACTTCGGCAACGTGAGCCGCCGCGCCGGGGCTTATATGGAAGAGAATATTGACCTGCTGGGTCAGGGGGTTGGAAGTACTCTCGGCGGTGACGCGAGCGCGATAGTAGCCGTTTTCCTGCATCAGTTGGCGGATGTTCTGCAAGGCACGGTTCAGCTTGCCGGGAGTACCCAATTCGCCCAGTTGAAACTTGGAAGCGTTTACGATCTGGTTGTAGCTGGGATGGCTGGGAGCGCCCTCCACGCTAACAGCGCCGACAAAAAAGTTCAGCGAAGTTCTGAAGGTCAGCAGTACTTCCTCTCCAGATGAAACAGCCTCCGCCTGAACATCGGCGAAGCGGCCCGTGGCGTAAAGAATCCGGATACTGTCCCGAACTTTATCCCTGTCCAAGGACTCGCCGGCTTTCTGAGGGAGCAATTGCAAGAGATGGTCGCGGTCGGGAACCCCCGGAAGGTCGATGAATTTAACTGTCCGACCGACGTACTCAGACATGGAAGTGAGTAATGATGGCGCGGCTTGCGTTTCCTGAGAAGAGCGAGAAGATAAATCCGCCGAGATGGCAGACCTCGCCGGAGCGAGGCAAATCATCATAGATATGAAGAGTGACGCGTACCTTCTCAGCAGATAGAGTCCTTGAGCCCGTTGCTGATTCGATGAGGCGCGAACGGCTCTCGTTGTCCGGTGTCCGAATGGCTTAGCGATCACACTTATAATAATGGTTTTGCACGCAGGAGCCCGTGATCTCCTTGAGGCTGGGCGCCAAGAGCGGCTGAACGTGGAGAAAGAAAGCGTGGGGAAAGAAAACATCGAAGAACGATACTCGCGACAGGTCCTGTTTCGCGGGATAGGGGCGGAGGGGCAACGACGCCTGGCTGCCGGTCACGTAGCGGTGGTGGGGTGCGGAGCGACCGGGTCTGCCGCGGCGTCTTTATTGTCTCGCGCCGGCGTCGGCACGCTTCGAATTATCGATCGCGACTTCGTGGAGCCCAGTAATCTTCAGCGGCAGTCGCTCTTCGACGAGAGAGATGCGGCAGAATCGTTGCCCAAGGCAATTGCCGCGGCGCGGAAAATCTCTGAATTCAATTCTGAAATTTCGGTAGAGCCGCGAATCGAAGATCTGGTGCCTAATAACATTGAAGCTTTACTTGACGGGATCGACGTAATTATCGATGGCACCGATAACTTTGAGACACGGTATCTCCTAAACGACTACGCGATCAAAGGCAACCATCCATGGATTTACGCAGGCGCCGTGGGAAGCTACGGCGTGACACTGAATATCTTACCCGGGAAAACCGCTTGCTTGGCCTGCATTTTTCCCGACACGCCCCGGGGCATGGTAGAAACGTGTGAAACGTCGGGAATCTTGAATACGGCAGTGAATGTTGTAGCCGCAATTGCGGCAACCGAGGCGATTAAGATGCTTCTGGGTGGTGAAGCACTGGCCCAATTGCGGCGGACGCTGTGGTCAATGGACGTCTGGACGAATCAGCAGGCGGAGGTTGCCGCCTCGGAACCGCGGGCTGGGTGCCGTTCATGCGGCGAGCGGGATTTCATCCATCTGGCAGGCAAAGGCCGACCCCATGTGACCATGTGCGGTCGAAATTCGGTACAGATTCACGAGCGGTCCCGGCCGATTGATTTCGCGGAAATGCAGCGGCGGCTACAAACACACGGAGTGGTGCGACACAATGAGTTCGTGTTGAAATTCTGGCGCGAGCCTTATGAGATGACGTTATTTCCCGACGGCCGTGCGATCATCAAGGGAACCACCGACACGGGAGTGGCCCGAAGTCTATATGCGCAGTTTGTAGGAAGCTAGCCTCGGCCTTGCTTTCCGGAGAAGCCGTTGAGGCCACGAAGCATCGACACAAGTGATGTCGACAAATCAACTTCAAGGTAAGGTGGCAATAATCACCGGCGGGGCGGGCGGGATTGGTCGCGCCACTGCGCTGCTTTTTGCCCGCGAGGGCGCGGCTGTGACGATTGTTGACCTGAACCAATCCGCCGGTCTCGAAGTGACGCGCCAAATTTCGGCCGATGGCGGTCGAGCCATTTTCGTGCGTGCGGACGTAACCCTCGCCTCCGATTGCCGAGATGTCATCGACCGCACCGTTAAAGAATTTGGCGCCATTCACACCTTATTCAACAATGCTGGCATCATCCGGCGAGCTTCGATAATGGAGACTACCGAACAAGATTGGGACGATGTGATGGCGGTCAATGTAAAATCCGTCTTCCTCCTTTCCCGTGAAGCGATTCCAACGATGGCTAAATCTGGCGGATCGATTATCAACACGGCATCGGGCTGGGGAATTGTCGGTGGTGCGCGGGCGGCCGCTTATTGTGCGTCGAAGGGCGCCGTGGTACTGCTGACGAAAGCCATGGCGATCGACCATGGCCCACAGAAGATTCGAGTGAATTGTATCTGCCCCGGCGACACCGATACCGCGATGCTGCGAAGCGAGGCGCGGCAGTTAGGTGAAGCGGAGGATCAATTTCTTTCAGACGCGGCGAATCGTCCGCTGGGCCGGCTTGGAACTCCCGAAGAAATCGCTCAGGCGGCGCTCTATTTAGCCGGCGATGCATCCTCATTCGTGACTGGAATTTCGTTGGTGGTGGATGGCGGAGGCATGGCAGGCTCTGGCTAAGAAATAATCGCATGACGCAAACAATTCAAACGCGAAACCGTAGCCGCTCGCAAGAGTGGTTTGCACGGGCGCAGGAATCGCTGGTAGAGGGCGTGAACTCACCGTCGCGCGGCGCCGCAGTTTATTCCCCCGGGCCAATCATGCTGGAACGGGGCCGCGGCTCCCACGTGTGGGATGCGGACGGCAATGAATACATCGACTTCATGATGTCGTTCGGCGCCCTGATCCAAGGGCATGCGCACCCCCGGTTGACAGAAACGGTTTCGCAAGCGATGGCAGGCGGTTCGCACTTCGCGGCCGCTACTTCGGCAGAGATCGAAGCAGCGGAGCGCTTTCGCCGCATGGTTCCATCGGCTGAAGTGGTGCGCTTCACCAACACCGGGAGCGAAGCCACGATGCTGGCGTTGCGTCTTGCCCGGGCTCACACCGGCCGCCGAAAATTCCTGAAGTTCGAAGGACACTATCACGGCTGGTACGATCCCTTCCTGCTGAACGCGCACAGCCATCCTCCCGCACAACTCGGCTCCCGCGAGAATCCGGCACGCATCCCGGACTCTGCAGGCATACCGCCCGCAACCTTTGATGACGTAGTGCTGGCATCATGGAACGATGTGAACGCGCTCGAACGTGTGATCCGCCTGCACGGAAAAGAACTAGCCGCAGTCATCACGGAGCCGATCATGGCCAACATGGGTTGCATACTTCCCCGCGACGGGTACTTGCAGCGAATGCGCGATCTGGCGCACGATTGCGGCGCTCTTCTGATTCTTGATGAAGTGGTCACCGGCTTCCGCTACGCTCCCGGTGGCTGTCAGGAATACTACGGAGTCGAGCCGGACATCAGCACCTTCGGTAAAGCGCTGGGCGCGGGATTTCCGGTGGGCGCAGTGGCCGGACGCCGATCCATTCTCGAGCGCATGCGTTGGAACGACAATAGCGACAACATGGTGCTGCACTACGGAACATTCAATGGCCACCGGTTGACGATGAAAGTAGTGGCCGCCAATCTGGATATTCTCGCCGACGACGATACGTACCGAAAGCTGCACGCGATGGGAAATGCCGCTATCGCCGGATTGCGCCGAGTATTTCAGCAACGTGGCGTGAAAGCCATTGTGCAAGGCTTCGGGCCGATGTTCCAAGTTTACTTCACCGACCGCGATGCCATACACGACTATCGTGACTACTGCACCTACGTGGACGCGAAGCGATATTCGAGCTTCGTCCATCGATTGCTTGATCTCGGAATTTATATGACACCTTCCAACGGCCTGCATTGGATTATTTCGACGGCGCACACCCGTGCGGATATAGAGGTGCTCCTCGACGCTGCCGATCAGGCCTGCTCGGGATTGGCGTGAAGGCCACGGTATTTCTGGGAGGTGGGCGGATCACCAGCGCCCTGCTGGCGGGCCTGCGGCTCGCGAAGTATGACAAGCCCATCGTGGTGCACGACCGGCATCCAAATAAGCTGTGGCAACTCCGGCAGCAGTATGGCGTAATCGTGGAAGCCGATTTGCGTCGGGCCGTCGAAGCCGCACGAATTTTGATCATCGCGGTGCGGCCGGATGCGGTCCGTCCCTTACTGAAGGAAATCGGGAGGCACTGCGATCATCTTCCGACGCTTGCGGTGAGTCTGGCCGCCGGAGTCCCCCTCGCTAAATTGCGTAACCACCTTGATCCGGCGGTGAAATGGGCAAGGGCCATGCCAAGTCCAGTATGTCGAAGTCGCAGGGGTCTGACGGCATTGACTTTTGGCAGCGAAGTGTCCGCAGCCCAGCGAAAAAGCGTTTGGAAGCTATTTTCGCTCGTCGGTGCCGTTCTCGAAATTCCAGAAAGCCGTTTTGACGCCTTCACTGTCACCTACTCCAGCAGTCACGGTTACCACGCGTTGGTGGCTATGATTGCCGCGGCCGAAGCAATCGGGCTTGACCGCCAGAGTGCGCGCGTGGCAGCTGCTCACGCACTAGCGGACGGAATTGTGGCCTGGCGGGAGGGTCAACCCTCTTTGGATTGGTTGCTTCATGAAGCGGCAACGCCCGGAG
>JBAVZU010000310.1:0-29333 GCA_049588915.1 Candidatus Sulfotelmatobacter sp. | reverse complement strand
TTTGCTGTTTGCAGGCCTCAGATTACCGAAATTATGGCGGAGAGGGTGGGATTTGAACATTTAAGTGTTACTTACTTATTGAAAATAATGGTTTGCTTGTGGATTCAACAAATTAACTTTCGTCATTGGCTATAACTTCTTAAATTCCACACCAAACTGAGGGGGCTAACACAGGAATTAGCCAGCCGACAGGGTCGGAGGAATCAACCGGCCCTGCAAGGTCACCACAGATTACTTCAGATCAACCAATTTCACTATGTCATCCTCCAAGATAGCCAGACAATGGCCGTCGGGGCTGAGATCGAACTCGAACCGATAGTGGAACTTTGGGTTTACTGGGATCGATGCGATTTCCTTTCCGGCTTCGACCTCGTATACAGCAACGCGTCGCGCAGTAACGTGGTCCGAAATATCTAGCGTTCGGTTGCCGCCTCGGAGTGTCAACATATCTACCGCGATTCTATCCCCTCGTTCGCTGCTCCGAATGGCACCGGCCGATTCATGTTTGAGCATCGTCGCTTGAAACTTCACTTGGCCCTCCGACGAAAGCACCTTCACCCCCCAATGTTTCGTGCGGTTTGAATATCCGCTCACCAAGAAAAGATTATCGTTCAGGGCCCCCCAATGGCCTCCTACTCGCAGCGGCATCTCAATACGATGTTTGAAATCGCAAAGCGGCCAACGATACGCAAACGCGCCAGTTCCCGGTTCCCGACCCTGAAAATATGCAAATTCGTCGGTGATTGAGAGCGGATAGTTTTGAATCTCATCTTCGCTCGATTCTATGAAACGATGCGCCTTGCCACACCGTATTAAGACCGGCTCTCGCGAGAGATGAATAACTGTCACGGGTTGGTCGGCGTCTTCGGTGTATTGAAGCAGTGTATGGCGACTATGAGACTGTATAACACTGCACCGCGCTGTACATGGTGCGAGGATTTTCCAAGACGCATTTTTTGGATTGGCCTCCTCCTCTCGCAGCAACTGAAGGTTCTCATTCGCCCTTGCGATAAGCTGGTCGGTGTCGGAAAGATAGATGCCAGATCTTCCACCTTCATTCGTTGGCAAAGATAAAGACAAGTCCGAAGTACCGTCAGGCGAGAGGCGCACAATACGGAGGCTGAGGCTAGGCCGGTCTCGTGTGACGAGACCATTGTGCTCTCGAACTATGAAACCAAGCAAAACCCGACCCGTATGATCGATCACGATCGATGGTGCGTTGATCTCGCGTCGCTCGGGCGGTTCCCAACCATAACTCCGAAGATTGAACGTGGCTGCAGTCTGAGACTGGCCCAGAAGAGGCTGTGTAGTATAAGCCAGGATCGCCAAAAAGATCCAGATATTGCATTTCCTCGGGCTGGAAAACATAAGTGTCACGGAGCCATAGGGGCACGGATCGCTCATTCCACTTTGGTAATCGACAGCACTCCCTCTGACAGAACCGCGAGGACATTACCATCCGGACTGAGATCAAAAGCGAAGCCGGGGACAATTCCGAGGGCAACTCCATAGTGAGGGACTGGAGGGTATACGCTAAGACTGGTAAGCTGGGCGCCGGACTCCGAGCTATAAACCATCACTCTGCGCGCAGCCAAATGACCTCCACGCAACGTATCGACGACGATGGCGAATCGATCTCCCGATGCATCCCCTTTCACATACACCATCGCTAGCGAGGGCATATCGTGTTTCGGCAATTGCAGCCGAAATTTGACATCTCCATGTGCAGTAACTACACCCACCTCCCACCTCTTCCTCTTGTTGAGGCGATGTACAACAAATAGATCATCGTTCAAAATCGCACCGAGGAGACCACCCAGAGGGAGTTCCTGGGAGGCGTCCGAATGGCACAGGGGGTAGCGACGGATGAAATATACTCCATCCCATCCCGGCAAATACCTGAATCTGTCTGTGGCGGTCCCGCGCCCCGAAACGCAGTCCTTTATGACCTTCGCTTCCGATGAAGAGGTGTCATAGGCGGTAGCAGTGGGATTTTCGCAGAGTTTTCGCTGAACTGGACCCAAACATCTTATCGCGAACAATCTGCTGCGCGTGGGGCTTTGTGTGATCTTACAATACTCAGAAGCCCGAGAACAGGATGTCAACGGCTTCCACGTGCGCTGCTGCGAGGGAGTCTGATCGTCTCCCGCAAGCATTTGGAGCATCTCATTCGCCACAACAAAGATATGATCGTTGGCATCCAGGAAAACGGCATTGTCCGGTAAGTTGTCGGTGGGCAAGGAAAGGGAGAGATCCTGCTTGCCCTCTGGCGTGAAACGAAGAATGTGAAACGAGAGCCTAGGATTTCCCCGCGTTGCAAGGCCAGTGTCCTCGTGCGCAGTATATCCGATCAAGACGCGCCCTCTGGAATCCACTCTCATTAGCTGAGCCTCCGTGGGCCACGATTCGTGCCTCGCGGGGCCCTGGAGTCGCTGCCAGCCGTACAGCTCAAGGTTAATCTGAATGATCCGCGATGGGTCGGGAACTTGGGGCTGCCCCTGCGCCCATAGCACTGAAACAACAAAGACTAGTTGCAAAGTCCAAACGCGCCGTCGTGATCCTGTGTACGAAAAACGCATCTCCATGTGCAACAAAGAGAGTGCTTCTCTGTGGGTTGTAAACAATCAGTGAGGCCGTGACTGTGGGATCCCAAAAAAAAATCTGCATTATCACCTTTGGTCTACAAATTGCTGGCGGAGAGGGTGGGATTTGAACCCACGATACCCGTTAAGGTATGTCCGCTTTCGAGGCGGATCGTTTCAACCACTCACGCACCTCTCCGCGTAAAACGCTGTCGGCTGTCGGCCGTCAGCTCTCAGCTGTACCAAGATTCCTCGCTCAGCTCGAATGACCAGGCAATCCTGAGGAAGAATCCATGCGGCTTAGCGACGGCTTCTAAAAAACTCCTGCAAAACCTCCGCACTGCGGCCTGCAAGGACCCCACCTCGAACCTCTATCTGATGATTCAGTTGGGGATGATTTAGCACCTGCAGAACGGACTGCACCGCCCCTGCTTTAGGATCGTTCGCCCCGTAGACCAAACGCCGGATCCGCGCATGCACCATGGCGCCGGCGCACATCGCGCACGGTTCAATTGTAACAAACAGCTCGCAGGCCGCCAGGCGGTGGTTCCCGACTGCCGCGCCGGCTTCGCGCAAAGCCACGATCTCGGCGTGGGCCGTGGGGTCGAAGTCGGTGAGATTGCGATTCCATCCCCGGCCCACGATGCGGCCTTCGCACACGACCACTGCTCCAACAGGAACTTCCCCAGCCTCCAGGGCGCGCTGCGCCGACCGCAGAGCCTCTTCCATCCAGAGCTCGTCAGAACACTGTTTGTCGTCGCCAGGGGTTTCGTGGCCTGGTGTTTGGTGGCCTGGTCTTTCGCGGCCTGGTTTTTCGTTGCCTCTTGTCACGAGTCCTACCGGGCAGGTTATCACTGACCTAGTGTGACGACCCAGTGTGGCGCAACGGCGTCGTATCAAACCACGGCGCTGGCGCTCAATCTCAAATCAGGCTCAACACCGAGCGGACTACATCAGGCACAACCGCCCGCAGGATTGCCGGCAGCAGAATCGTCACCACCGAATACGCGATGGCGATCAGCGGCAGGGCAAGCAGCATTCGTGCTTTCGGCGTTAATTTGGTGAGATAAGCTCGCATGGCAACCTCTGGATGAACTTACGAACGCGTGGCCGCAAAAGTTCCCGAGTAAGCTTTCGGCCAAAGTTGTAAATGTTCCCATTTCACTAGTTCAAGATCCGCGGCGGAAGATCACTGGCAACCGCCCACTGCAGAGTGTTATCCTTACACCGTCATGGGGATGCCTAGCCTGTTGCGCAAAGTATTTCTGATCGACCTTCTGCAGGGGTTGAAGGTCACCTTCCGCTATCAGGATCCGAAAGAAATTTATACCGAGCAATATCCCATGGAGCGGCCGCAGGTGGCTGAGCGCTACCGCGGAGCACCTCGGCTGAACGTCAACCCTGATACCGACGAGACCATGTGTATAGCCTGCGATCTTTGCGCACTCGCGTGCCCGGAGAATTTGATTGTCGTCTCCAGCGCGCGCAATGAGCAAACCCGCCGCAAGGAACTCACCAACTTCACCTACGACCTGAGCCGGTGCATGTTTTGCGGCCTCTGCGAGGATGCGTGTCCGGTTGACGCGCTCGAACTCACGCAGGATTTCGAACTCGCCAGCTACACCCGGGAAGGCTGGATTTGGGATCGCAAAACACTGGAAAAGGGCCCGCAGCCCACACCTTACGAGAAATAGTTTTTTCCCCCCAAAACTACCGGATCAGTGGTCTGAGCCTAAGGCATCAGCCGGATATTCGCGTCATGCTTCTGCCTTCACACTTGGAACAGTGGATTCCTTAGACCAGCGCAATCCGCGGGCATTCAAAAGGAATCAGCGAAAAATTCAATGGTGGAGGCTTAACGATGTCAGCGAGAAAAATCGCTTTACTCTCTGTTGTTCTGGGTTGTGCAACCTGGATGGTAGCGCAAGCCGCGCCCGCCGGAGGCACAGCTTCCCCGGGCGGCTCTGGAGCTGGAAATGCCGGCCAGACTTCGCCATCCGCACCACCAACCGGCAGCACGGCACAGCCACCAACGGGTAGCACGACCGCCCCCCCAACCGCCTCAGGTTCTAGCTCGAATCAGCCGGGATCAAGCCAGCCAGGTTCAACGCAGCCAGGTTCAACCCAGCCAGGATCGAATCCGACGAATCCAAACACTTCTGGCACTGGTTCGCAGCCCTCTACGACAACAAATCCCGACAACCCAAACACGGGCACCATGCCGAACGATAATCCAAATGGTGGGACGATGCCATCCTCACCGTCGAACCCCAGCACTACGCCGAATGGTGGAACGACAAACCCCGGTTCTACAACTCCGAATCCAAACGCAAATCCAGGTTCTACGAATCCAGGTTCTACAAATCCGGGTTCTACCAACCCGGGCTCCTCGAATCCTGGCGGAAGCACTTCTCCATCGGGTCCCGGACGCTAAACAATTAAAACGAATTGGAACGCCTATTTGCGGGCCCGAGTCAAGGGCCCGCTTTTTTGTTGACATCGACTGCAGTTTTTGTGTTCTGTCTGCTTCTTTGCAGTAAAAAGGTTTTGCCTGCTAAAACGCCGGCTGCTGTTGCGTCATGCAGTGCATCGTGCCGAGTCCCCAGATGAGGTCGCCTGAATAGATAGGAATTATTTCCCGCGTGGGAAATAATTCCGCAAGGGTGTTCAGAGCGATGCGGTCGTTCGCGTCGTTGAAGACTGGCACAAGCACAATGCCGTTCGCGATATAAAAATTGGCGTAGCTCGCCGGCAGGCGTCGCTTTTCGAAGACAATGGCTCCAGGCATGGGAAGCTCGACAATATTTAGCGGCTTGCCGGCCTGATCGCGCGCGGCTCGGAGACGCACAAGATTGTCGGCCAGCGGTTTGTAATTCACATCTCGCCGATTCCTCTCGACCATGGTGACCACCGTATCAGGAGACACGAAGCGCGTGAGATCGTCGACATGGCCGTGCGTATCGTCACCGAAGATTCCGCAGCCAAGCCAGAGCACATTCGCCGCTCCCAGATACTCAGCGAAAACCTTCTCGTAATCTTTGCGGGTCATGCCAGGATTTCGTTGCTGCACTTTGCTGAGCAGGCATTCCTCGGTGGTGAGCAGCGTGCCGCGTCCGTTAACGTCGATGGAGCCGCCTTCGAGGACGACGCGGGTGTCGTGGGTCAGGGGACGGATTGGCCGAGCGCCGGTGGTCTCAGCCATCAAGGCGCCGATTTTTTCGTCGTGACGATAGTTGGAATATTTCGCCCAAGCATTGAAGCGGAACTTTACAGCAAGCTTCGCGGAACCAATCGTTGACAGCCGCCCCCAGCTGTCCGGCCGGGCGAAGCCCGGCTCTTCAGCAGTCACGAAGATGCATCCAGAGTCACGCACCCAAACGCGATTCGTCGGCCATCGGTGGAACCGGACATTCTTCGAAAGTGCGGAGGCCCGGTCGATCAGATTGCGAACTTCGCGTTCGCCTGCAGCATCATTCACGATCAATTCGACGCGTTCGTGGCGCACGAGGTTGCGGATGATCTCAGCGTAGACCCACGGAATCGGTTCGAATTTCCCCGGCCAATCTCCGTGGTAGTGAGGCCAGGCCAGCCAGGTGGCGGCGTGTGGCTCCCACTCGGCAGGCATCCGGTAGCAGCACGCCGAAGGCGAGGCGGAATCGATGCCTAAGATGGTCGTGGATGCTCTGCTGGTCCGCTTCGACACGGTGGCTCTTAGTTGGCCTTACTACTTCTGAATTTTGCGAGCAGGACAGTGAGGTCGTCTGGGTATCCGAAAAACTCCCGGTCAAGTTCTTCAAAGACGTCTTCGTCAGAGAAGTTTTGTGACAACAAATCTTGCCGAACGAACCGGTCTTTGGGTGGCGTTCCGCCGGGAAACTTAGCGGCGGCTCGTTTGACGATTCCGGCCATTGCGAGTGCACCGATCGTCTCGAGAGCCTGAATGGTCTCCATCGCGTTGTCCCCAGCGGAATTGTAGAAGTACTGATGGAAACCCCCGTTGTTCACTTCGCCCTCGAGTGCTTCGATCAACGCAGCGACCTCTTGCGAATTCATTTTTATAGACCTCCTGACTCAAGCCCGGCTGTCCAGCAGGCGGTTGCTGATGGGTGCATAGGCGTCGATCCTGCGGTCGCGCAGAAATGGCCAATTGCGGCGAATAGCCTCGAGAGCTTTCAGATCCACTTCGCCCATCAATATTTCTTCTCGGTCATGCGAGCCTTCGGCAATTACGCGTCCGAATGGATCGCACAAAAATGACGCGCCCCAGAATTCCAGTCCGTGGCCGGGTGTGGATTTGCCGCGAATGTTGCCGGTTTCGAATCCCACACGATTGACCGCCGCGACATACACGCCATTGGCGATGGCGTGAGCGCGTTGAATGGTGCGCCAGGCGTCATGCTGCGCCACTCCGTACTCCGCCTTTTCCGAGGGATGCCAACCAATCGCTGTCGGATAGAACAGGATGGATGCGCCCTGCAGCGCCGTAAGCCGCGCGCCCTCAGGGAACCACTGGTCCCAGCAAACCAGCGTTCCCAGGCGTCCTGCGCTGGTGTCAAGAGCTCGAAACCCCAAGTCGCCGGGCGTGAAATAAAACTTTTCGTAGTAGAGAGGGTCGTCGGGGATGTGCATCTTGCGGTACAACCCGACCAGCGAGCCATTGGAATCGAAGATCGCGGCCGTGTTGTGATAAATGCCGGGAGCGCGTTTCTCGAACAACGACGCAATGAGCACTACACCATGCTGCCGAGCGGCGGCGGCTAACTTATCGCTCGCCGGTCCAGGAATCGGCTCCGCCAGGTCGAAAAGCGAATGATCCTCGCGCTGGCAAAAATATTGCGTCTGAAAAAGTTCGGGCAGGCAGACCACTTGTGCGGCCCGTCCCGCAGCATCGGCTATGCGTTCCAGGCCCTTGGCGAGATTCTGTTCAGGCTCCGGCCCGCAAGACATCTGGACGAGAGCCACTCGAAATTTCTCAGGCGGCAAAGCGACGAATCCTCCGGAGCGATAATAGAATAACAGTTTGGGGCCTTCCGGTTCCCCGGTTCATGGAGGATTCATCGACTTCCTGTAAAGTGATAAAGACAGCAAGAGCAAAGAGGTGAAGCTTGAAGCATTCCAACGGTGGAAGCTCACATTCGGGAAAACAAAATCACGCGGCGCACGCTGGAGACGGCGTGGATCGTCGCCTGCACGATCCCATTGAAGACCGGTTGATTCCGCTCGAACCGCTGGACCTTACGCAAGTGAAGACAATCGACGACCTGGTGCGGGCGATGTCAAAGACGGCATTCACCGGACGCCAACTTGGTGAGGCGGCCGACGTGCTTGAAGCAATGGCCCGCGACGAGGAATGTTTTGTGGTGATGACGCTCTCGGGCGCGATGACGGTAGCCAAGCAGGGTTTGATCGTTACGGAATTGATCGACCGCGGCATCGTGAACGCCGTGGTTTCCACCGGAGCATTGATGGCTCACGGATTGGTCGAGGCAACTGGCCGCGCGCACTTCCGGCACAACCCGGAGGTCTCCGACGAGGAACTCTACAAGCAAGGCTATAACCGGGTTTACGATACGCTCGAACCCGAACAGAATCTGGATGACGTGGAAGAAGTGATGTCAGCGGTGCTCGAAGGCTGGGACCACAACGAGGTGATGTGCTCCTACAAGCTCAATCATGCGATCGGAGCCTACCTCGCGAAGCACACGAAGGATCAACGAGGGATTTTGAAGTCGGCGCACGAAATGGGCGTACCGGTGTTTGTACCCGCATTCAGCGATTCGGAGTTGGGTCTGGACACGGCACTGAACAATCGTCTGCGGGAATCGACCGGACGGCACAAGATTCGCTTCGATCCTTTCGAGGACCTGGAGCACTTTGCCGCGACCTTGCTGAGGCAAAAGAAGCTTGGCATTCTGACCATTGGCGGAGGGGTTCCGCGCAACTGGTCGCAGCAGTTCGGTCCATTCTGCGAGCTGCGGCACCGGCGCCTCGGCGAGAACATCGCTCTCAAGCGCTATCACTATGGGCTACGCATTTGTCCGGAGCCAGTTTATTGGGGCGGACTCTCGGGCAGCGCGTACAGCGAGGCAGTGTCCTGGGGCAAGTTCGTTCCTCCCGCGGAGGGCGGTCGATTTGGCGAAGTATTCGTGGATGCCACGGTGGGCCTGCCGCTGATTGTCGCTGCCGTGTTCGAGCGTCTGGACAAGAAAGGAAAATCCTCTGGCCACGCGCGGCGCGCATCGCATAACGCTCCCGCAGGTCGATGAGTACAGGGTCGATAAGTATAGGTCAGTGATTAACGATAGATAATTGCACGCAGGTGATTACTGGCTTTTCTGCCCCGCCTGAAATTTCGTCCAAGGACCCGCTTTCATGTCGCGCAGCAGCGGCTTTTGCCACGCGTATTCCGGATGCTGTTCGAGGAAATCAGCCGCGGCAAAGTCCGCGCCGCAGGGATGTCCGGCCCGCGCCACGAAGCTCATCGTCGCCGCCATCCTGCTGTCGGTAGCTTTTCCCTGCACCGCGCCGCCGGGATTGTAGGCATCCCATCCCCACTCTTTCACTCCACGTGGCGAGGCATCCACATGTCCGCACAACGACCGTTCGTTTGGCTGAACTTTCTCTGCATTCGAAGCAGTCTTCTCAAAACTGTCGGAATGATCCCCCAGAAATTCCTCCGCCATCTCCACATCAATCGCTCCCTTGGCGTGCTGTACCATTTCATCCGCGCGGGCATGACGCGCATTCATCGACGAAGACATATCGTTCGGATCGAACCCGCTGGTTTCTTCGCGAATCAGCTTGGGATCACGGGGAAAATTCGAACTAACGAAATATCCATCTTTCGTTCTCCATAGCGGAGTGTTCTTCAAGCCAAGTTCGAGGTATGCGATCTCGCCCGTCTTCCGGTCGCCGATTAGCCAGTCATTGGCGTATCCGCCGTTGTTCCCTTCCTTGATAATGCGCACGTAATCGTCGATGCTCTCGGCATACTGCAGCGCCTTGCGCGACCGCATGAACTCTGGCTTCCCTTTTGGATCCCAGCCTTCAAACTGCGTTATGGTCGTTTCCGTAATCATGATTCCGGCCGCATTCACGCCGAAATCATCGTCACTCGTGATCACTCCCGGGAAACCGTCCATCAGGATGCGTTGCCCGTGCTGCGGCAAAATATCGAAGATAACCACCCAGCGCTCGCCCGCCAGATAACTCGTCCAATTATTATGGGCGATCACAATCTGGTGATCTTTGGTATAGGCGCCGGTGGCAATAAAGGCGCTGCAATTCCCTGGAGCCTTCAACTTGGGCGCCCTCGCCTGCTTCTCGCGTTTGTTCAGCCACGGCACATAGTAGTCAGGAACTTCTTCAAAAGCATTCAGCGCGACGATGTCGTATACATCCAGATCCACGCCGTGAGCCTTCGCGCCGTCGGCAATGCCTTGCAACTCCTGTTGATACTCCCCGTCAATATGCGGCCAAAGCATTTCCCGCGCAGTCCTGCGAAAGAATTCCCAGTCGCGCTGCGTCTGGTGCGTGTCGAAAAGCTTGATGGCCTCGAGCGCATCTGCAATCTCGGAAGCAAGCAGATAGCCGTGCTGGTAGCCGATTTCGGACGGAGATCCTTCAAGGTGAACGTAAGTCCAACCACCTTGCTGGAAGCGATAGCTCTTTTCGAGACGCGCGTCAGAAGCCCCCGCGCTGGACGTCCCCACCTCTGCCGCCACGGCGGTGGGTGTTGCTGCGATCGAGCCGAAAATAACGATCGCAACACTAATGGCGAAACTGATCAGCGGCGAAACGGCACGATCCTCGAGCATCGACTTTCCCCTTGTTCCTTGTTTCCGCGTGACTTCCGAGCGATGGCCATTGTATCGAATCTCGAACATAAAAAGTGGAGCGCTGTTCGCGCACGGGCTATTGTCCGACGGAGCCGTCCCAGCGCTCCCGGCCACCTTGATGGAAGCGATGACGCGCCATACTTTCGCCAAGCAGAAAAAGGATCGCTGCTAAAAAGACTATAAATAGGAATCTTCCAACTCCGAACCAAACTGAATTCCGTCCCGCGCGGACCGTCGCTTTCATTCGAATAACCTCGATCGCAAGAGGTCACGATGTGTCTGCTTCGAGATGGGGAAATGCGGGCGATCTCGCGGCGCCGGACCGCCCGCCGCCTCTATGAGGCTCACCTCCGATACGCTCAGGATGACCCCCTCGCACTACTTGGCGTTTTACTATTCACCCGCAACAGCATTCCGCTGCCAGCTCTGACATTCACATTGCCGTGCTCCGACGCCAGGGTGATCTCTCCAACGGGATTGGTTCTCCCTGCATGATTGATGGTTAAGTCCGCGAAGCCATAAGGGCCGCATGCGTCAGAGGAAAATACCCAAAGCGCTTGCAGCCGATCATTGCCGTCGATTTCGTCCCGGCACTTCGTTCCGGGCTTGGCGGAGACATGAACCAACACGCCGTTGGCCGTGGGCACGCCAACCGTCCGCAAGCCATCCGCAACCGGACCTCCGCCACGGTAGACAACCTCGCCTCCAATTTGTTCGGTCGTCCACGCATCTTCCGGGGTTCCCCGGTCTGGACCAAACTTTGGAACTTGTGCTTCCTCTACGGCCATCATTGAGGCCAACGCCCTTAAGCTGGTGGTAATTGCCATTCGGCGCCCGGAAACTACCAGCGTGTCGAACCGGATCGACACCTGCGCATCAGTGCCACGCTTGACGTCCGTGACGTGACCGATCACCTTTGTGCCTACATGAATCTTCCATCCCATCGACAAGGGGACGTCCTGCATAACTCGCGCCGTCACGATGTCGCCGATTTTGGCCTTCCGCGAATTCAGTGAGGAATTTAAGCGGACGGGGAGGATCGTGTTGTCAGGAATTGCGCTTTGCGCCTGCATCTGCGTTGCGAACATAATTAAAATGATCCCGAATACGCGTTTCATAAGTGTCACCTCTTCAAAGTTGAATCCTCGCCTGTCGCCTCCAGGCTCCATGGGCTCTCATACTTCCAAATCTCCTAGCCTATCTCCAACCCGATCCATGTTCCGCAGATAAGCGTCAAAGAAGCGCAACATGACCGGAGTCTGACTACCGACTCCGTCAAACAAAAGGACAGGAACATCCGGACGCATCGCTTTGAGTTGCGCGCGCAATGCAGTGCCGGTTTCATCCTGCAAGTTGTACTCAAGCAGCACTCCGTCAATCGTTTGCCTGGCAAGTAAATCGATGGCTTCCCCTCGGTTGCTTGCGGGCAGCACCTCATACCCAATCCCTTCCAGCATGCAGGTTAGTGTTGCCATGTACTCGGATTGATCCTCAACGCATAGAATCGTCATTCCGCTCATTTCTGCCCTCCAATATCAGTTTCAGATCGCGATAGCTGTTTTCCTGTGATAGCGTCGCCAAACACAGATCCGGACGTTTTCGCGTTGACGGTCGGATGAGAAGGATTAGCTGACCGGTGGGGGACGATTGAAGTGAAAGCCCTTGGTTTGCAGTGTTGAGAATAACGGTGGGGCCAGTATTAGAAATGGAAGTCCGCCGCTGGGCGGAAACAGTGCAAATGTACAGACCGGCGCGACCCATCTCGTACTGCTGGTATCGAAACGAGGTCTTTGATCGTGGTGAGAGTCTGCGCTGATCGAATGATGAATGGCTGCGCTTAGGAATTGTGCTGGCGCGCCTCGAGCGGCGAAGACCGCGACCAGGACAACGGAGGCAAGAATCGCTCGAAGACATACCGCTCCGCCGAACCTGCTCCGAAAATGCCGCTCAAGCGACATCGGTGCACCTTACAACGTATGATGACCGGCCAATCGTTTTGGTTATCAAAAAACACAGGGGCGCATTTCGCGCCCCCTTAAGTTTCCCATCGAACCAGCTTTATCGACCGCCGGCGTGACCGCCCCCACCTCCGCCATGGAAACCGCCACCACCATGGAATCCACCTCCGCCAAAACCGCCTCGCATGCCTCCCGAGGCCATGGCCGGCCCAGAGTGGAACGCTCCACGCGAAGCGCCCGCCCCCCGGTAAACCCCGTGGGAATAGGCGCTGCTGGTTGCGTAGTGCGGACCCGGGCCCCAAGCACGAACATTGGCCGCATTAAAGGTGTGATAGAAGTGTCCACCGTAGAACGGTGCGCGGTAGACCAGCCCAGGGGAATAGAACCCCCAGCCAAACGGGCTGTAGAAAATTCCTCCGCCCGGCATGAACGTATAAGCTGAGAACCACGGATCCCAATACCATCCGCCCCAGCCCCATCCCGGACCCCAGAAGCCAGCGCCCCAGTACGGCCCCCAGGCGCCGTAATCGGCGTACAGCATACGGGCTCCATCTACGTTGGCTTCCGCCTCATAGTCCGACCGCAAGCTGCTCCAGCGATACAGATCGTCGCCGTTCTCAGCTTTCTTGTTGAACTTCTCGGTCTTTTCAGGAGCATTCGACGCCACCGCCAATTCGTGGTCAGCCTTCAGCTTGATTTGCCGGTCGCCCTCCTGCACCATGGCTTCGCCATCGAACACGCGCATTTGATGCTGCTGCAGATCGAAGTCGTAAAGACCTGGCTTCATAATTCTGGCTGAGGAATTGCCTTCGTCAATTCGCAGATTATTTTGCGGATAGATTTGGTCTACTTCGACGATGGCATGACCTTTGTCCAACCGTAACTCAGTATCTTCAAGGCCCGCAGCGACCATTTTTACTGACGAATTGTCGCCCACGCGCAGGAATACGCCCGGGGTCAAAAGAACCTCGACCTTCCCTGTATTAGTATTGAGCGATTGCCCAACCTCCAGAGTGGTCTTTCCCACCGAATTTTTATCGAGGGGTTGATCCGCAACGTAGGCCTGACCCTCGACATAATTTATAGTTCCCGGCACAGCTGAATTTGAGCTCGCATTATTACTAGCCCATGCGGGCACAGATAAAAGCGCTGCCAGGAACAAGCTTCCTAATCCCTGTGACAGCTTCATAATTAATCAACCTCCTACCAATTCTTTCTTGGTCTTTACTCGTTTAGATGACCGGAAAGACATCTACGATGCCCGTCTATGCCATTGAACGCGCATGAGTTAGGAGTGGTTGAAATCAGCCACGGAGGTTGAAATTAACCAGCTGGTTAGATATCCGTACGCTGCTCGGTATGGCGCCGTAGGTACCAGCAAGGAGAATATCCAGCGCGTGGAAACAGACAATTGACGCAAGTTTGTACCTGCGGAGGATTGAAGAGAAATTCCGTTTTGCCGTTCTTCTGCCGCACGGCCTCATAACTATTTACCGTGAGCTGCCCAAAGGCGCGGTTCGCCGCTAGTCGATACCGGAATACGCTGTAATCGACTGCGTAGGCGATCGCGAAAAAAACCGCCACCGTCAAAATCGCCAGTCCCGCCAGCCGCTTCACCAAATGCCGGATTCTTCCGCTTAGCGCTGGGGTCACGGGCTACGATTATAAGCGTGCCCGCCGAGTCGGTTTGCGTTTACGCGGCAGTTGCCACATCGAAAACTCGAGCTGTCGTTGACAACTCCCTGCCCCCACAGGCAAACTACCGCATCAGCCGCATGCGGCCTGCGGCGAGCCCTTATGGGCAATTCAGAAGATAAGTGCGGATCTGACACGTAATCATCGCCATGGAGCAACAGGTTTCCTATACGCTCGATTCCACGTTGGAAACAGTGGATCATGCGGAAGAGAGCGCCACTCGCGTTGCCACGGAATTGGGTTTTGGGGAAGAGGAAGTCATGCAGATCTCCATGGCAGTGCGCGAAGGCGCGGTAAACGCCGTACTGCACGGCAACAAATATTCGCCCGACAAAAAAGTTATCCTGGCCTTCGAACGAACGGGCGACGATCTGGTTATTACCATTCGCGATCAGGGCAAAGGCATTGACTTGAGCGGAATTCCCAATCCCCTGGCCCCGGAAAATCTGCTCAAGACTTCAGGCCGTGGCATTTTTCTTATGCGTTCTTTTATGGACGTGGTGGAAATCCGCCCGTCCCAGTCAGGTACAGAAGTGAAATTGATCAAGCACGTCCGCGGTCCATCCGTGGGCAACAAGGAGCGTTCTCAGTGAGCATGAAACTTAGCACTCGGCAAGTGGACGGAGTTACCATTGTGGATTGCAGCGGACGTATCACACTCGGCGAGGGTAGCGTAACCTTGCGCGACACCGTGCGGGATCTGCTTTCTAAGGGTAACAAGAAGATTGTCTTGAACCTCGCAGAAGTCAACTACATCGATAGCTCCGGGATCGGCGAATTAGTCAGCGCCTTCACCACCTCCAAGAACCAGGGTGGTGAGCTAAAACTGCTTCACCTCACCAAGAAGGTGCACGACCTGCTTCAAATCACCAAGCTGTACACCGTCTTCGATGTGAAAGACGACGAAGCCGCCGCCGTCAAGGGCTTCAAGTAGATCATCGCCGCTTTGTGGCTCTGGCGAAAAAGAACCCGGGGACTGGCCCGTCCGGTCCCTTAGCGTTCTTACTCTCAGGCCTGCTGGACTCATTCGGGAAACAGCCACTTTTTTTCTTCCCTCAAAATCTCGCCGCGAGCCACTGAGCCCCTAGAATCATCTTTGGGCATCCCATGAGCCTGTTCGATAAGCCGTCTTTTTCGTTCGTCGGCGAAGCCGCCATTGCTCATGTGGGAACAGCCGCCCTCGGCTGTCCGGCCGCGCGAAGCCCGGCCCTGCTTTTGACCACACTAGCCATCCTGTTACCCACGTCGCTATTCGCGGGCTCCGATTGTCTCCCCATCCGCGAGGCTCGCCAGCATGTCGGCGAAACGAAGTGCGTCACTGGTAAGGTCCTGCATGTAAAAACCGGCGCCAAAGGAGTCCACTTCATCGGGTTCTGCGAAGAGCAGGCAGCTTGCCCGTTCTCGGTGGTGGTCTTCGCTTCTGACCTGAAAGATGTCGGCGATGTACGCCGCCTCGAAGGCCGCGTCATTGAAATCCACGGCCCCGTTAAGCTCTACGACGGCCGCGCCGAGATCATCCTGAATCGCGTCAGCCAACTCACCGCCGGGTCGACCTTGATTCCTCCCCTGCCCAAGAACTACGACGTGGAGAAACAAGGCCACTACAGCGCAGGACGCATGCGTCCCACCAAGAAGCCCGCAAAAGTCAAAGGCACCGTCAACTCCGGCGCAACCTACGGCAACGAAGCGGACGTGGAAGATGAACCGCCCCAGTGAGACATCGCCGCGGCAATGTACATAAACACAGATAGTATGTACATCTATGTTAGAATGCTTTGTGGGTTAGTTCATGTCTACCGTAAAGAATCGGTCGCACAAGCATTTCCAGTTGGATTCGACGAAGATTAAACGCGCACAAAAAGCCTTGCGCACCAAAACGGAAACAGAAACGATCGAGCGCGCGTTGGAACTGGCGATTGCCGAAAGCCGAAGTAATCGTCTCACTCGCGCAGCCAACGGACGCTTCATCCGCAGTGGCATTGAGATCGCAGATGTCTACGGCACGCTGGATGACTAGATGCAAGCCGTCCTGCTCGATTCTTCCGTTTACATTTCTGCTCTGCGCAGCGAAGGCGCCGCCCTGAAGATCGAACGACTCACTTTCGACACAGCTCTCTGGTTGAGTGCGGTTGTGCTCGAGGAACTTTACGCTGGTGCAGGTGAACGTGAGCGTGGTGTAGTAGAGCGATTGGAGCGCCAATTTTTACGCGCCCAGCGAATTGTCGTGCCTACCCTCGACGACTGGATTCAGGCCGGAAGGGTATTAGCGCGGCTGGCGGCAAAGTATCATTACGAAAAAATCGGCCGGAACCGGTTAACCAACGACACCCTGATTGCCATGAGCGCGGCGCGGCTGGGAATCAAAGTGATCACAGCGAACGCGCGAGATTTCCATAAGCTCGCCGAATTTCGCATTTTTCAGTGGCAGGTGGCGACCGTCTAGAAGCCCCTCACACCATCCCCTTCCTCAATTCCTCCAGCGGATACTTAGTTCCCCGCCACACGATCCCATCGTTCCACAGCGTATGAAACATGGAGCGGAGCAATGTGTAGATAAAGAGGAAGGTGCTCACCGGATGCAGCAGGAAGTAGTACGCTGGAACACCAGAACGCAAGGACATCCCAAGATAAATTAGAAACATTGAGCCGAGCGCCACGGCATAGGGCAATCGTTCCCATCCATGTGCCAGCCAAACGCCCAGAAATGGCATGAGATTCAGAAACGCCAGCCCAAACGCCGCGATGAACGTGCGTGGCCACTGAAAGGACAACACCGCAAAGAAATTTTTGGTCAGATTGTTGACAACTCCCAGCGCGCCGGTTGCCCACCGAATCGAAATCAGATCGCTCCCGAAAACATTGCGCTGCGCGAAACCCGCGTTCTTCACCACTTTGCCCAGCTTCATGTCGTCGAGCACTTCCATCCGCAACGCTTCGTACGTGCCCACCGCCTCGTATACGTTGCGCCGAATCAAGTTGAAGGCCCCCACGCCCATGTGATCCCTGGATTTCGGATCGGCAACCTTCCAGGGCCGGTGTCCGAACACAAACATAGTCTGAAAGAACGCGATCATCATGTATTCACCCGGCGTCTTCATGATCATCCGCGGAAACAAGACAACGTGGTCCGCCTTCTCTGCCTCCGCATAAACCATCGCCCGCCGCACCGAGTCGGGCTTAAACAGCACATCGGCATCGGTAAACAACAGCCACTCGCCCGTGGCCTCATTCGTAGCCGTCCACATGGCGTGTGTCTTCCCCAACCATCCGTGCGGCAGGTCCTGATGATGAATCACTTTCAAAACCGGGCGCCCCATTTCTCGCGTCCTTTGGGAGAAGTGGGGATCTTGACTCCCCGCCACTCTTTCCATGATCTCCCCGGTCCGATCCGTGGACCGGTCATTCACGGCAATCACTTCATAGTTGTCGTAATCCAGGTTCAGCAACTGAGTCAAAGACAGCTCGATGTCGTCCTCTTCATTCCGTGCCGGAACGATAATCGAAACTCGAGGATTGCCGCCAGCGCCCACCGGATTCCGATCCCATTCAGGCTTGGAGACATCGGCAACGCTAGGCATCCCAATCGCTGCATCCACGATGCGGGAGAACCACGCCAGCGCCAGAATGGCGCCGGCAATCCAATAAAAATAATGCATCGTCGGCTATGTCTTTGCTGCCAGGCCGCCATCGGTCCGCAGCGGCGCAAATCTCATCCCGTAGAAGAGTATGGCAGAGGAAGCGATCATGGCGATCACCGGCAGAATGAACGCGGCCTGCAGCGTGCGTTTATCGGCCACATAGCCCATCAAAGTGGGCGAAGGCACATCTCCCAGCAAGTGGAAAATGAAAATGTTTACCGCCAGCGCAGTCGCACGAATGTGCGCCCCCACCGAATTAATCACGGCCGCATTCAGCGGCGAAGTATTCAGCAATAGGAAGAACGCCGCCAGCGTGATCGCCGGAATCATGACTGGGCCGCGCGTAAACAACGCCACAATCATAAAAGGAACACCCAAGGCCATACTCGCGGCGGAAACAAAATAATAGGATCCCTTCATGCGTGGGAGCAGATAATCTCCCAGCCATCCTCCCGCCAATGACGCCAGAATGCCATCCACCACGATGATAATTCCGAACATGAAGTTCGCCGACTCCAGCGAATACCCGCGCGCCCGGGACAGAAACGTCGGCATCCATACCTGGATTCCTCCCAGGGCAAACGTCATCATTGCCATGCCGAGAGTAGACGTCCAGAACGCCGGATTCCGCGCTAACCCGACGAGCGTTCCCCGCTCCGGAGTTTCTGCCTCGGTGTCGAACTGCCCACGCTCGGGCTCATGCAAGAAGAGCACGGTCAGCGCCAAAAGGAATCCTGGCACCGCCGCAACATAAAAAGGAAATCTCCATCCATAATGAGGGCTTAGTTTGCCACCCAGGAGATATCCCGCCGCCGTTCCCACTGGAATCGCGAGATAAAAAACTCCCAGAATGCGCCCCCGCTTCTCTTCTGGAAACAAGTCGGCAACGAATGTCGGAGCAATGGTGACGAAGGTTGCTTCGCCCACCCCAACAAGCGTGTGACGAATCAACAACTCGGTATAGGTATGTGTAACCGCGGTAAGAAGGGTCAGCCCGCTCCAGAAGATCGCACCGCCCACAATAATTCTCTTGCGCGAATAGCGGTCGGCGAGCGGCCCGACGAATGGTGCAGCGACCATGTAGAAAAGAAGAAAGGCGCTGGTGAGATATCCAACCTGCGTATTGCTTAGCCGAAATTCGCTTTGCACTAGCGGCTGCACGGCGAACAGCACCGAGCGATCCACATAGTTCAGAAGGTTCAGCGCGGTAAGAACGATCAGCGCCGTGCGAGGATAAAGTTTCTCGGAAGTCACGGTCGAGCGAATATAGCATGGAGGCCGCAAAAGCCGCCTTGTCCACAATCGCGATTGAATCGCGATTGACGGGTGGCGACATTTGTCGCTATAATAAGCGACAAATGGTAAACGAACTGCGGGCCGTCGTTAAGGAACTGGGAGGCCGATCAGCTCTCGGGCGAAAGCTCGCCAGCCAGCACGATCTGTGCGAGGCCATCCGCGAGGGTTTTCCTCCGGCGGTGGTCCAGGAGCTGATGCACTCTTCCGGTCTCACCCTCAAGGAGCTGGCTGACGCCCTCGATCTCTCGCCGCGCAGCCTGCAGCGCAGGCGCCGTAGCGGACGTCTCGCCCGCTTCGAATCCGACCGCCTCTACCGCCTCGCCCGCATTGTCGCACTGGCCCAACAGAGTCTTGGCACTCGCGAGAAGGCGGTGCGCTGGCTTAAGCGCTCCAATCGCGCGCTCGGCGGAAGTCCACCCATCGATGCCATCGATACAGAAGTAGGAGCGCGGCAGGTCGAAAATGTTCTCGGAAGGATCGCTTACGGCGGAATCAGTTGACTCGAGTCTACCGCGTGCTGCGCAAAGCCATCTCCCACTCTCCTTTTGATGGAGAAGGCGCATACCGCTATGGTGGCCGCTGGTCGAGCGTGGGAACTCGCCTCGCTTACACCTCCGAGCATCAGTCTCTCGCCATGCTCGAGTATTTCGTTCACCTTGATTCCGACAGCGCTCCGGCCGACCTGATTCTGGTCACCGCAGACATACCTGACGACCTCCAAAAAGAACGGGTCGTTGCAGACAAACTCCCATCATCGTGGCGCCGCTCTCCGGCACCAGCTGAACTCGCGCGCATCGGCGACGAATTCGTTGAAAGGGCTAGCCGGTGCATCTTGATAGTTCCCTCGGCTCTTGCTCCGGACGAAAACAATTGGCTGCTTAATCCGCAGCATTCCAATTTTCGCAGGCTGGTGGCTTTCGGAGTCGAACCGCTGAACTACGACCCGAGAATGTTTGGCCGCCAGGCGGCAGCCGCGGCGCAGGTCGTGAATCGGTAGCGGGCTTACTTTGCTATTTTCGCCCGGGGCCACCTTGCTACCACCGTCGTCGAGATTCCGCCGCGAGGACGGAAGTCGCCCTTCACCTCGGCCCACACCGGCTTCGCCCAGCGCACCACGTCTTGCAAGACTTGGTTCACAACGTTCTCCTGGAAAATTCCCAGGTTGCGGTAGGACTGCAGATATTCCTTGTACGATTTCAGTTCCAGACATGCTTTATCCGGCTGGTAGCGCAGCGTAATGACTCCGAAATCCGGAAGCCCGGTCTTTGGACACACCGAGGTAAACTCCGGATCATCAATCACGATCTCATATCCCGGAAACTGATTCGGCCAAGTTTCAATCTCCGGAAACTTAGCATCCAGTCCAGCAGTAGCATGCTCCGGCGTATAGCGGCCCTGTTTTGGCATAAAGTCATTGTAGCGTTTGGCCGAGCTTCAGCGCCGCAGGCTGGCGCGATCGACGGCGCAATTTCCTATTCCTCGCCCGCTCCTCGCATCAGCCAGCACAAGCATCCACGAAGCTTCGTCAGCATCTAACCAAGCAACGGCTCGGGAGTGGCGCAATTTCTTAGCGGCCGCCACGGTGGTAAATTAATGCCTGCAGTTGTCCCTGCGGCACTCTGAAAGATAACCGGTTGGCAGCAACCAACAATTCGAATGGACGGCCAGCTTCGCGCAAGCCTCGCACTTGGCTCGCTGTCGGTGTCCTTGCCGCTCTGGCCCTCATTCCTCTTTTCAGGGGCCCTGCTCCGTTGAAGGTTCGCACCGCTGAAGTGGAACGTGGATCCATCCGCAGCCTGATCTCCACCAATGGCAAGGTTGAGCCTATTCAGAATTTCGAGGCCCATGCGCCGATTGCCACGACTGTAAAGCATCTTTTCGCAAAGGAAGGAGATCACGTTCATAAAGGCCAACTGCTCTTGCAACTCGATGCCCGGGATCTAGTCAGCCAGGCGGCACGTGCGCAAGCCCAGATGAAGACTGCCCAGGCGGATCAAGCGGACCTTTCCACCGGGGGCACTCGTGAAGAAGTCCTCACGATCGACGCGCAATTGATCAAGGCGCGTGCTGCGCGCAACGACGCCGAGCGCAACCTAGAGGCTTTCCGCCGCCTTCAACAGCAGGGCGCGGCCTCATCCGGTGAGGTTCAGCAAGCAGAGGAAGCTTTGCAACGTGCGCAGGCGGACGCTACTCTTCTGGAGCAAAAACAGAAGGAGCGCTATTCCAAACCCGAGGTCGCGAGAGTGCAAGCCCAAGGCGCCGAAGCGCAGGCTGCCTATGACGCAGCCGAGGACGCTCTGGCGAAATCCAGCATCCGCTCTCCTTTCGACGGCATTGTGTACTCGCTTCCCGTCAAGCAAGGCGCCTATGTTCAAACCGGAGACTTACTGCTGCAAGTCGGGGATCTGTCGAAAATGCTAGTCCGGAGCTTCGTCGATGAACCGGAAATCGGTCGCCTCTCCCCCGGCCAGAAGATCGAAGTCACATGGGATGCTTTGCCTGGGCGCGTCTGGAACGGCACAGTTAGCACTATTCCTTCCACCGTGAAGCTTCATGGCTCCCGCAATGTAGGCGAGATTACTTGCACTGTTGATAATCACGATCTACGGCTGTTGCCCAACGTGAATGTTGGAGTGACCGTGGTCACCGCCGAGCAGAGCAACGTCCTCACTTTGCCCCGCGAAGCCGTCCGTATGGACGATACCAAGCCCTATGTCTACGAAGTAGTAAATGGAGAACTCAAGCGACGCGATGTGGAAGTCTCTCTACAAAATCTTACTGAAGTTGAAATCACCGCTGGACTTCACGAACATTCCCAGGTAGCTCTGTCGTCCGCCGACGCCAAGCCGCTCGCCGATGGCGCCCATGTCAAAGTGGTTCAGTAGCCGATGCCGTGTTTCGATTCTCATGAGCACGCGCTGTCGGCGCAGATCAATTCTCATTCCGATCAGGCGCCCTCGACGCGGCGAGGGAACCGCGCGACCGGCGTGAAGTACAGCGGTTTTTGCGGCGCGATAATCGGGCGTCTGCCTCGCTCCCTGATTCCCCTTCTTTTTCTTTTTTTTACTACGGTGCTGCTGTGTTCTCTTATGGCTGCCGAGACTCCTCAGGAGCTTCTCGCCGCAGGGCGCGTCGATCAAGCGCTCCAAACCCTCGAACGACAAATCCAAACTGCTCCGACCGCCGAAGCCTACAATCTGCTCTGTCGCGCCCAATTCGAACTCGATTCCTGGGACGCCGGAATTCCCGACTGTGAAAAAGCCGTTTCCTTAGCTCCCGAAAACGCTCTCGATCATCTTTGGCTGGGTCGCATCGAAGGCGAAAAAGCGGATCGCGTCTCTTTCCTCAAAGCCGCCGGTCTCGCTAAGAAAGTTCATTCGGAATTCGAGAGAGCAGTCGCCCTGGATCCCACAAGTTGGGAAGCCCGCACTGATCTTGCGGAGTTTTATCTGGAAGCCCCGGCCATCGTCGGAGGCGGCGAAGCCAAGGCCCGAGCGCAAGCGGACGCACTCCTCCCACTGAACCCCGGGATGGCACATTGGGTTAGAGCTCGCGTCGCACAAAAAAGCAAAGACATGGTTACTGCCGAGCACGAGTATCGTGCCGCTGTCGAGGCTTCGCACGGCGGCGCCCGTGCATGGGTGAACCTCGCCGGATTCTATCGTCACACCAATCGTCTCGAGGACATGGAAGGCGCGCTGCTCAAGATGGAGACCGGTCCGCTCGATCGCCCCGCTGCATTGATGGACGCTGCCAGCATGTTATTTCGCACCGGCCACGCCTATCCAATGGCGATGCACCTGGTGCGCCGCTATCTCGCTTCGGCCACGGTCGAAGAATGGCCGGCATTCAAAGCTCACAACCTTCTTGGCGAACTACTCGAGAAGCAAGGCGACTTCAAAGCCGCTGCTGAGGAATACGGCACCGCCTTGTCGATGGCCCACACTTTCAAGCCAGCGCAGGAGGGTTTGCAGCGTGTCGGCCGGTAGAATCATGGGTTACCCCAGCAAAGCTAGGCCACAACCGGTTTCTCTGTGACTACAGGAAGGTTGGCTTGCTGCCAGGCGTCGAAGCCTCCGATCACGTTGATCACATTTTGGAAGCCTGCCCTCTGCAATAAACTGCACGCAATCATGCTGCGATAACCGCCCTTACAGTGCACCGCAATCGGCAAGCTGCGATCGATTTCCGGAGGTGCGACTCTGAAGTTATCCAGCGGCCACCAGATTGCGTCTTCAATGTGTCCCGCTTCCCACTCCGGCTCGCGGCGAACATCGAGCACTTGCATATGTTTCTGCCGCAATTGGCCGGCTAGAGCTTCGGCAGTGGCCTGGGGAATTGTCGACAACGCGAGTCCAGCTTCTCTCCATGCTTCGATTCCGCCCTTTAAGAATCCAGTTGACCCTTCAAGACCAACGCGCGCCAGCCGCATTCGCGCCTCCGAAACATCCTGTTCTGTCGCCGCAATCAATACGGGACGCGCAGTCAAACCGAGAAGCGTCCCTGCCCACGATGCAAATTGTCCCGACAGCGCAATGTTCACCGAACCCTGCACGTGGCCCGCAGCGAACTGCTCGCCCGGGCGGACGTCCAGCGCAATTCCGCCTACCGCTAATAGTTCTTTTAGCTCTGCAGGTTCGACGGCGGACAAGACCGGCAGATCCGCCAGCGCCGCTGCCCCAGTCCTGTTGATCTCTGCGTCCTGCAAGAAATATTCAGGGCGAGCCGGCAGGTTGCTGGTTAACTGCTTGATGAATTCTTCTCTGCTTCTGATTTGCAACGCATAATTCGTAAGCCGCTCTGTTCCAATCGTGGAAACTCGCTCGGCTCGCATGTTACGCCCACACAATGAACCGGCTCCATGCGCCGGATAAACCAGAACATCGTCCGCCAGTTTGAGAATTTTGTTATGCAGGTTGTCGTATAGCATCCCGGCCAACTGTGCCGGGCTGTATTGTCTGGAAAGATCGGGACGTCCCACGTCCCCGAGGAACAACGTGTCGCCGGTAAGGACCGCCCAAGGCTCCGCGGATTTTTCTAGATCGCTGATCACAAGACAGATGCTCTCCGGGGTGTGTCCCGGCGTCTCATGAGCCCTGACTAGGACCTTTCCAACTTGCAGACGAAATCCCTCCTGTACGGCCACGTGAGGAAATGTTGCGCCTGCTTGCGCGCCTATATAGATTTGCGCACCGGTTCTTGCAGCCAGTTCCCGGTGTCCGGACACAAAGTCCGCATGCAGATGAGTCTCGAAAATGTGGCAGATCGAGACCCGATTTTCCTCAGCGGCCTTTAGGTAGATCTCTACGTCGCGCTGCGGATCGACGACGATGGCTTCGCCATCCGACGCAATCATGTAAGACGCGTGCGCCAGGCAGCCCAGGTAAAACTGTTCGAAGTGCATCAGTCTTCCACGCTCACTGGATCTGTAGTTCTTTTCTTAGTGTGAACGCATACGCCGACTGTGCCGGAAGCTTAACTTCCCTCTCGTCGCCCTCGGCTCGTTTCGCCAAACCGCCAAAGAATTTTTTTACTGCGCCCTTTGCCTTTATCTTCGAACCAAAACTGCGCGCCGTGGTCACGATCGGTTGGTCGACATTGTTGATGTTGACCGAAATCAATTTGATCACCAAGGTGGCCTCACCCGCCAAATGGCCTGCCGGTCTTGCGTTTACCACGGAGCCCGTCACATTCGCGCCAGCCGGAATTGCGGCCTGCCCGTCTACCATCACGTCTTTATCCAGAGTCGCTGAGAAGGTTTGGCCGGACTGGCTCGTCCTCGACCCAAGATCCTCGGCAAGTCTCACGGTAAGAGCCGTTCCCGAAGGCACAACGACCGGTTGCGGTGCTGCCGGCTCAGCCGTAGCAGGAGCTGCCGCTGGCGTGTCGGCCTGAGGCGCGTTGTTATTCGCGGACGGAGCGTTTGGACTATTCGCGGGAGGAGGAGCAGGATTGGTTGGTACCCCTGCGCTACTCTCGTTGGAATGCGGCGACTCTTTGTGCTTACAGCTAGGCGAAGACAGCAGCACGCAGATTACGAGCGCCAGCAGTGCCCCCTTCGGTGCTTCGCGAAGTGGGGCAGAACTAGATTTCAGGCAAACATCGGCTGACAAGTTCATTCAGATCCCCGGCTATGTCAACCGAAAGCGGTCCGAAAGTCAATGGCTCTTAGGGGGAATTCAGCCCTCCATCGTAGACACGTCCTGCGTCCAACCCTAGCTCCCTTCGTACGCCTTGCAATTCAAATCACTGAGGCCCGTGACCGGAATCACGGCGTTGTTATTTACGACAAGGTACGGTTGCGCACCATGTGCCCGGTTTTGTCTGCGCCGGACCAGAGGCCACCGTCTATGTTGGCGATCAATTCGCTGACTTTGATCCTTCGTGCGGCTAGTCGTCTCATCGTCAACTCAAAGGCGGCGATGTCTACTTTCTCGATCGCAATCGCGATTTTTATTTACAACTCACATATGGTTGTGGTAGCGTTCCGGCCCTTAGGGCTGACCCAAAAATTGTGCAGAACGCTTGAGCCCCAGGCTCGTCGGCCCCGCATCGTAATCCCGGGTGGGGAAGATGTGTCATGTAAGCCAATTCGGTCAGCTGGAAGTGTTTCGCTTGCCTATTCCTCGATGAAAGGCTCCCGGTTGGGAGGACAACACAGTTTATGATTTTGAGAAAATGGCTTTGCAGTTCACTGCTCGTTGCGGTATCGATCGCACCGGTCTTCGCCGGCACCAACGATGCTGCAGACTCGAAACCTGTCCCCTCAGGCAATAAGCCGAATGCCGACGCAACGGCAAGTCCTAACCCTAACCCGAACCCAACTCCGGCCGCTGGAAGTGGAAATGTCACAGCTTTGCTCGGCGTGCTGGTAATGAAAGGCGTCCTGGCACCGAGCGAGGCCAATGCGATTCGGAACGCAGCCCCCGAAGCGGAGTTTCAGTTGCTCGTCGAAGCTCTCAGCCGCAAGGGTCTGTTGAGCGCGGCTGACTTGTCGGCGACGGCGGCACCCGGGACGGCGCAGCCTGCCGCGCCCGCGGAGGCAGCGGTTCCTGAAAATGTCTCGGCGGCCATTGCGGGTCCAGGCCCCTCGCCGCAAGCCCAAACCCAAACCAAGCCGCAGACACCTATCCCGTCGCGGGTAGCGGGCGAGCTGCCGCCTCCCATACCTGGAGTGGTAGGGGCGGTGATTCCGGTCCGCGTGTTCCCGATCGACGCCCCCAAGACCGGTGGCCTAGCTGGCATAAAAGCGGGACCGATCACGCTCGCACCTTACGGCTTTATAAAAGCAACAGTTGTCCATGACAGCAGCGACCCGGATGGCGATGACTTTCCGTTTCCCGGCATATGGCTGAATTCCGGGAATATTTTGAGCACAGGCCCTACACAGGATCCCGAGGTTCACATCAAGGCGCGGTCCACGCGCTTTGGGCTCAACGTGGAATGGCCGGACATGTCGAAGAACCTGACGCTGACCGGCAAGATAGAAGGCGACTTCGAAGGCAATTTCAGCGAAGTCGACAACCGCGACGTATCGTCGATCCGCAGCAATATGCCGCAACTCCGTTTGGCATTCGTCCGGCTGGATTACCACGCAAGCGACGCCTTTGACGTTTTCTTTATAGGTGGACAGGACTGGACGCTTTTCGGGTCCGGCGCACTGGAAAATATAGTAGAAACCACATTCAATGGTGCGTACTGGGGCAACATCTGGGAACGTTCGCCGCAACTGCGGGGCGGTTTTATCTGGACGCTGGATAAGAAACACCACGTCAACCTCGAGCCGCAATTTGGGATCATGATGCCCAGCACGGGTCAGATCCTAAAGCTCGGATCGCTAGGTCTTGCTGGCCAGCTCGGGCAAGGGGAACGCGAGGGCGCCGACTCAGACCGTCCCGAACAGGAAGGCAGAGTGGCCTTGAGTTACCAACTCGACAATGCCAAGGGTGTGGCCCCGGCGCAAATTTCACTCTCGGGATTCCATTCCAGGCGCACATCCATCGCTTACAATTTGTCCGCGGTCGGCTCGTCCGCCGCGTACGGGACCCTGTGTGCGACAACCAACTATTGCGGTACCTTCCCGAATGGCTTTGAGGCCTCCAGCAATCAGTGGGGAGAGCAAATCGTGGCGCAAATACCAACCCGCTGGTTTACCGTGGTGGCGAGCGGCTATCAAGGAGCCGACTTGCGCTTTTACTTCGGCGGCCAGATCAACAGTTTCGCCACCGATGTGAGTGGGCTAACCGGCATACAGGGACCGTTTCCTACTCTCGATGGAGGTCCGCTCGCTGCAGCCGGTGGCGCGGTACTAGGTTGTTCGGGCGTGTTTACGCCCTCCGGAGGACCGGCAGTGAACGGGATTACCCCTGGAACCTGTGGGGGCACGGTTGTGGTTGCTAAGCAGCGGCCCATCCGGGGGTTTGGCGGCTTCGTCCAGCTTGGCTTGCCGCTTTCCCGCTGGTTCAATGCCGACCCGAAAGGCCACAACGCGGGCTGGCAGCTTCTGTTCACCATGGGCAAGGATCAGGTAAATGATCGCGACCTGAATCATCCTGGCTTTGTTGGCGCCTACAACGGCGGTGGCACTGCCCCGCTGCCCCTTTTGATGGGAAAGACGGCGATTGGAACCCTGTACTACAAATTCAATAACTGGTGCCAGTTCGCCTTCGAGCAGTCGGTCTATGCAACCCGTGGTTTGGACCACGCTACCATATACACGATTGCTGGAACTCCATCCAACGAATGGCAAGATCACCGTACCGAATTCGGACCGATCTTTACGTTCTAAGACCGCGGCATCAAGGGGACGGGCTTTAGTTGGGCGAATCGCCCGCTAGAGGCCGTCCTGGTTAAACTTTTGTTTGCCGAAGAAACCTGCTTGTGCTTGGCGCGCCGAGGGATCACAATGTAGCGCATCTGTGATCCTGGGCTTTCAGAAATCTTTTTTGCAAAGCCGGGATGCAACGTCGGCATCCGCCGTTTTTTAAGGGAGTTGGTTTGAGGAGTTGGTTTGATGAGTATGCGTAAAATACTGGCGCTGCAGGCAGGACTTCTGTCGGTGGCCATGCTAGCCAACGCTGCGACCAAAGAAACGACGCGGATCAAGGTCCTCGATTCTGAGACTCGAGCGTCGACCCCTGACAACAACGGCGTCCCGCAGAATTGTGACCAACTTACTTACGACGCATATTGCCGTTCCACTTCGACCGTGCCCCTGGTGAGCACCTTGCTGGTGCAGGAAGGCAACGAGCCGCCGTTCCGTATCAGTTGCACCATCACTTCAAAATATTCCCGGTGCGCACCGTTGCCCAAGGGCGAAAGTTTCGACGCCAAGAGAGAAAAACACGGCATTACTGTGTTCTATGTGGATGACAAAGGCAAGGAGCGAAAGCAGTTGTACGCGGTGGTAGATGCGGGCGGAAGAGCTGGTCCGCCGGCGGCTGCGGCTGCAGTTGCGGCGCAGCCGGTCGCGGCCTCAGTTTCGCCGCGGCAGAGTTCTCCTGCACCGGCGCCAGCGTCACCTGCGCCGGCTCCTTTGGTTGGCTCCGTGCAGGCAGTGCCTCCGGAGAAGGCGGAGAAAGTAAAGTGCAATTTCAGCTCGACGCCCCCGGGAGCAGAAATCACACTTGACGGAAAGTACGTGGGCAGCACGCCATCGGAAATTCCCCTTAGCACGGGGACGCATGTCGTCATCTTTTCCATGCCGGGGTTTGCCGAATGGAGACGGGATCTTACGGTAGAGGCGGGATCAGTAGTGAATGTGACGGCCAGCTTGCAGAAAGCGCAACCGTGAATTGGATGGCTGCCACAGGACCAATTTGAACTTCTACCTGAGGTTGAACGGCGGTATGATAGCGCGCGAAAGTTGTGGTCCGTTCGATAAGGCAGTACGCACGTGCCGTGCGGGAGTCGCGATGGCTGTGAAGAAAGAACGGCTTCCGGTTCTCATTTCCCTCTCTGTAAAGGAGAAAAACTGTGGCTAACATGAATGTTGAATCCAATTCCGACGCACCGGGCATCAGCCGTTGGTGGCGTGTGGTCGGCGGCGTGTCTATGAACCTGGCGCTGGGCTCGCTATACGCCTGGAGTGTGTTCGTGGCCCCGTTAGAGAAAGAGTTCAAATGGAAACGCGCCGAGACCTCGATGGTATTCACCATCGCCGTGGTGGTGTTCGCGCTAACCTTCATAGTTGCTGGCCGGCTGCAGGATAAACTTGGGCCTTTCAAGATCTCCCTGGTTGGCGCCGTTCTGGTGAGCCTCGGCTTTTTCTTCTGTTCTTATGCCGACAGCTTGACCAAGTTTTTCATCTTCTTCGGTGTCCTGGGG
>JBAVZU010000309.1:0-40646 GCA_049588915.1 Candidatus Sulfotelmatobacter sp. | reverse complement strand
CTTTAATTCTGGTCAAAACGAGTTCGGCCCAGGGCCGGCAACCTTACCCGCATGCGGCTACAGACCGTTTGGTCCACGAGGAAACGCCCATGTCGCCGCCCCCCAGGAATGTCGTATTCACCGATCCCGATTTTGGATCGTCCATGGTTCGGGCTACTGATGCCGCTACCAACTTCAAACTCCCAGGCACTTTCTTGCGAACCGAGGGTAGTGGTCAAGAGAACGAGTGGAGCGCGGATACCAAGAAATTCTATGTGATCGGCAAGGGAGGCCAGAACTTGGCGTTTGCATTTGATCCGGCGAATATGACGATCTCATCGCTGCCGAGAGCGAGTGCAGGACAAGGTCTTTTATTGCCGCTAAGACCTGGCCCCTCATTTAGTTTTGTGGATCCCGACTTGATTTACGGGACTTCTGATCCAGATACGCTGACGATCACCAGCTATCGTTTTTCCACGGGCGCTACCACGCCGGTCATCGATACCAGGACTTGTGGCGTGCAACCGCCGTTGGGTTCGGGACCTTCCGTTGTTAGCGATGACGACGTAAGTCTGTCTCTCGATGATAATCGTGTGGCGATTTCCGAGGGTGGTTCGCAATTTGAGGAACACATGTTTGTCGTCGTATACGACAAACATCTAGGATGCCGCTGGTACAACACACAGACCGGCCAAATCGGCGGCCACTGGGGAACCACTGGCGTGACGACGGCTGCGCCGTACCTCGTTCGCCATGCCTATCTTTCGCGCAGTGGCAACTACGTTGTGATCACAACCAATGGTCCTGGTTTAGCCGTTTGGGATTTGGCTACCTTGGAGGTCAGCACCTGCAGTCTTGAGGAGTGCGCCGGGTATGAGGCCGTGGGATACAACAGCTTGGTCAACGGTCCAACGATTGATGGCGATATGCAGACGGCAAAACGCCCGCTGAATAATCTCTCCGATATTTCTCAATTGGTCGTGCCCGCCTTATTTGTTTGGGGTCAAGCGCAGCACTTTACCTGGAGCAATGTGAATGCACAGGATAGTACTCCAGTTTGCGGTTCCACCCATAGTTACGACGGCGACGGCGTCGAAGAACCTTTTGATGGAGAGATATTCTGTGTCGAAACAGATGGGCGTGCTTCAACCGTCTGGCGATTCGCTCACAACCGAGCAACCTATATCACGCCATTTTTTCAAACCCAACCTCTCGGAAGCGTTTCGAGGGACGGCCGCTTCCTCTTGTTCACTTCAGATTGGGACGCGCAACTCGGCAGGGGAGCCGATGGCGAGCCCCTTTCGGACGTATTTATCCTAAAACTTGACTGACGAGAGCTGCGCTTTATTGCAAAGCGACATTGAACAACTCGTCGGTGCGAGTTGTCGTTTTAGTTTGATCGACGTTCTCTATGTTTTTATTGGGCGGTTTCGGTGAAGGTTGCCGACGATCCCGTCCCTGCCGACGCTACCACGGAGTAGGTGCCCACAGCCGGCGGCGTGTACGAACTCCCCGCTTCTCCGATGCTGTTTGTGGAGGCTGCCGGAGCTGAGAATGTCCCGCCTGCACCCCCATCAGAGAAACTGACTGACACGTTCGGGACAGGGTTTCCGTATTGATCTGTCACCTTGACCATTAGCTCTTGCGGCAGCACAGCTCCCACCGGGCCTGTCTGATTGTTTCCCGCGATCACGTTGACGTTTGCGGCTGGGCCAGCCGTTGCGGTCTCAGCAAGCTTTCGGGGCACACATCCGGCCAAGGTTGCTGTCAGGTTGAATGAGCCCGCCTTGGTAGAGGTGGTGTAAGTCGTGCTCGCGTTGCCGCTACTGTTGGTGGTCACGGGATTCGCTGAAAAGCTTCCTCCCAAAGAATTATCCGAAAACGCGATACTTTGCCCGGGGACATTATTGCCATACTGGTCTGCAACTCTTACCATTACCGGCGCCGGCAGGCTGGTAGTAACTTGTGCGCTCTGCCCCACTCCGGAAGCGGGTAACACCCAGGCTGGCTTGGCGGGAGTTGCCGTTTCCCGGAACGTAGCGCTCGACATTCCCGTACTGGACGCGGTAATGGTCAGCGAGCGTGCAACCTTGTCAAACGTGTAGGTCGTGGTCGCCGTACCGGTTGCGTCCGTCACTACGCTGGTGCTGCCAAATGTGCCGCCCTTGCCTCCGTCGCTGAACGTCACCGACACTCCGGCAAAAGCTTGCCCGGTGTATGGATCCGCTATTTGCACCTGCAAGGGAAGCGGAAGTGCAGCGGTTACGGCTGCGGTCTGGTTGGCTCCTGAGATGACCGCCACTCGAGGTAGAAGGCCGTAGACCATCAGGCTGGTTTGCGTCCCCACAAACACTTCGCCATTGGCAACCGTCTGGGTGGCAAAGTGAGGCAGGGCCGAAAGGGTATCTCGCGTTCCCGCCTGGTTGGTGGCATACAACGTTTGCAGGTTCAAGGCGTTCATGGCAAAGAGCGCGCTTCCGTTGATAACCCAAACGAGTCCATTGGAATTTCCGTTGGCGGAAATTGTCGGAGAGTGACTGCCTCCGGAGGTAACAGACTTCGCCACTGGCGGAGTTTGCAGCAGGCCATTATTGAGCGCGTAGGCCTCGACCGGATGGGCATTTCCCGCGAAGTATACGGTGTTGTTCCAGTACGCTGGCGTGCTGAACATCGCCCCGACTGCAAAAGGCAGCTCTTGGACGATCTGGGTGTCGCTCACCGGGTTAAAGTGTCCCATGTTGTCGCGATCCAGGAGGTAGATGGTGCCTTGCTTTCCACTCGCCACCAGCAAGTGGGGATTCGGTCCGGGCTGGTCCGGCAGGACCAGCGGCCCACTGGCGCTGAGGTCCAGATCCTCTTCCGAGATGTAGGCGGTGTTGTAGGGAGTGAAATAGTCGTTTGCCACCAGAGTTCCCGGCTCCTGAACCAACTTGAGGATGCTCGATCCAAAATCCTGTCCGCTGAGGTTCGCCGAGAAGTCTGCTTCCGCGGTTGAAACGTAGATGTTGCCCGCTGAATCTGCGGCTGGACCAGACCCGGTATGCCAGATTGAGGCGAGGCCTTTCGCGGGAGCTGCGTTGAAAATTCCTGCCGGGGTTAGCGCAGTCGCATCGTATGCCAGCACCCAGCCGTACGCCTGGTCATTGCATCCGTTGGAGCCGAATGCAATGTACACAATTCCATTTTCCAATAGGAGTGCTGGACGATTCATCGCATGCAAGCTTTGAAATGTGCGTACAGTTCCATCGTTTGCCGTAAACGATCCTTCAATCGCAACTGGCGGACTGAACTTCTCCGACCCGGTTGTCACGTCCAGAGCGTACAAGCGGTGAACCACCGTGCCATTCTCATTGGTCTTCGCCACCACATACATCGTTCCTGTGGATGGATCAATGACCGGCGTAGAAACAATTCCCGACTCGGGGTACAACGTTACGGCCTGACACGGAAGGAAGTTGCCGGAAGCGGTGGTTATTCCCGCCGAGGGGTTTGTGAAGTTGACGTGCCACAGCGGAGCTGCATTGTTGCCGGTATTGCTGTCTGCGTCAAACGCATACACGCTGTCATTCAGCGTTGCCACATACACCACGTTGTGTACGCCGGCATTTGGAATCGTCACATTCGACAGGTATAGAGGCTGCCCGACGATATACCCATCCACCGGTTGGCTAAAACGCAAACCGAAGCTGGTCTTATTCACATTCGCCGGAGTGAGCAGGGTCTCGTTCGCGTTCAAACCCGAGCGCGCTACATCGTTGTGGTAAGTGACCACATTCACTTGCCCGTGAGCACGAAACGGCAGGCCCGAGGACATCGCGACAAAGATTGTCACAAAACGAATAGCTCTGACCGTGATGCGAAACGAGGACAAAATGCAGAATTCACACGGCGACATATTCCCTCGAGATTAGTTGAAAATGCGTTTGCGGTTTACGTCGAAATCTTTCTCGAAAAAAGGGAGGCGTCAATTATAGCTGCTCTCACTTCTTACAGCGCACTTTCATTTTGAGTCGAAAATCAGAAGGGCATTGATGAAATCGCCCGCTACTTCGGCGAAAGGACTATCTCAGATAAGGTGCCGGAAATACCGCTGATGAGCCTTTAGCAGAGCGTTAATCTGGTGAGCGCGGAAGGATTCGAACCTTCGACCCATGCCTTAAAAGGGCATTGCTCTACCAACTGAGCTACGCGCCCTCACCTTGCCCAAATAGTTTACCATTGGCCGAACAGCGCGACCGTGCCCGCATCGGACAAAAAAGGAAGGAACGGCACTTCGAATTAGGATGCTCGCTACGCCATAGAAGGAGGTATAGACTGAGCCCGGTGCGAATCGAATGACGGAAGTCTCAGGAACTGGGCACCTCATTGGGGTCGATGTCGGAGGCACGAAAGTGGCCGCCGGCCTGGTGAATGCCACAGGTGAAATCACCTGCCAGACGAGGACGCCGATGGTAGCCAATGACGCTGAGGCCGGTTTGGCGGCTGTGATTACAGCAATCGATGCCGTACGCGGCGCAACCAATTCTCCGTGCGCGGCCGAAAGCGTGATTTCGGGAATTGGCATCTGTGCTCCCGGTCCTCTGGATCCACGTTCCGGCATCGTCATCAATCCTCCGAATTTGCCAGGATGGCGCGATTTTCCGCTGGCCGCCGAGATTTCCAAGAAGTACAACGTGTTGGTAAGAGTGGACAATGATGGCAACGCGGCCGCATTGGCGGAGGCTCTATGGGGCGCAGGGCGAGGTTTCCGCAACGTTTTCTGCGCCACGATCGGAACTGGGATTGGAACCGGGATCGTTTTCGATGGCCGCATCTATCATGGCCGGACGGGCGCGGCCGCGGAAGGCGGTCACAACACTATCGACTATCGCGGACCCCGCTGCGGTTGCGGCAAACTTGGCTGCATTGAGGCTCTGGCTTCTGGCCCCGCGATTGCCCGTAGAGCTTCCGAAAAAATTGTCAAGGAACATCGCGCGTCGTCTATTCTTGATTTGTCTGGAGGCCGCTCCGACCGCATCTGCAGCGAGATGGTGGGCAAAGCCTACTTGCAAGGGGATTCGCTGGCGAAAGAAGTTCTTCAGGAAACCGCGATGCTGTTGACGGTGTGGTTGGGAAATATTGTGGACCTGCTCGAGCCTGACGTAATGATTATTGGCGGAGGCGCCGGCGCAATGTTGCGCCCATTTTTTGACGAAATCAGAGAACGACTGCCGAACTGGTGCGTCAATTCCCATTGCCAGGAGGTTCCTCTGCTGGCGGCTCACTATGGCGCAGAGGCTGGCATTGCCGGCGGCGCCGCCTTGTGTCGCTGACGACTCCTCGCTGACGAACTCCCTTGTGTTGTTTCGATCTCTTACAGGCTGACCCTGCCTTTAGGCGCGCGCCTTATCGATCATTTCTTTCCAAATGCCCTTCGATTTCAAGATAAGTTCAACCGCTTCGCGCACGGCCCCGTGACCCGCGAGCGCTCTGGTCGTGAAATGCGCTGCCTTTTTCACCTCTGCGACAGCATCGCCTACGGCTACGGCCAGTCCTACGCGGTGCATAAGAGGAATATCGGGAAGATCATCGCCAATATAGGCAACAACAGAATCAGACACCTCCGCTTTTCCGAGTATCTCTTCATAGGCCGGCATCTTCACGGGTTGCTTCATATAGATGAAGTCCATCTTCATCTCCCGAGCGCGGCGCAGTAACGCTGCGCTTTCGCGGCCGGTGATGCAGCCCGTCAGCAACCCCGCAGTATGCGCCAGAGTCAACCCCTGTCCATCGTGTGCATCGAAGCTTTTGATTTCCAGTGCGGTACCGTCAGGTTGCGAAAGCAGGACAACGCCTCCATCGGTCATCGTGCCATCCACATCCATCAGCAGCAATTTGATTTGTGCAGCACGTTTCTTGAGCGCGGAAGATATTTTTGGAAAACCAGCCAGAGACGCCTCCTCTAAAACATGCGAATAAAGCCGGCTAGTAAAACCAGCCAATAAAACCAGCCACTAAAACAGCCTGTAAAACAAGCGAAGAGTGAGTCTATGACAAAACTCAGGCGCGTGGCTAACGGAACGTCCTCCCAATTGCGATCTTCCCTAGCGCTACGTGATCCCTATCACGTGGACACGTGATCTTCGCCACGGTTTGAACTTCGCGGCTGGGCCACAATCTTGGAACTTAATTTCTTCTGCGGCAGGTGAAAAGACAGCTTGCTTTGACGTCTCCATTCTCAAACGGTTACTGCAACGTAATCATTTTTTGTATATGGACAAAACCTGGAGTCGAGAATGGAAAACGAACGCAAGCACCGCATTGTAGCTTGGTGGACCTCAGGCCAGACGGGGCTAGCCAAGTCTGATTCAGCGCCGAATGCCATTCACTTTGCTGCGCCGCCCCAGTTCGGCGGTCTCGAAGGCCGCTGGACTCCGGAAGACCTATTGATGAGCGCCCTTGCAAGTTGCTTCACCACTACCTTTCACGCCCTCGCTGGAACCTCCAAGTTCGACTACCACGACCTGGAGGTCGAAGCCGAGGGGATTGTGAAAAAGGGAGATAGCGGCTACAGCTTCGTTGAAATTGTTCTCCGTCCCATCCTGACGATCCCGGATGAAGAAAACCGGGAACGTGCGATGACGTTACTGCAAAAGACCAAGGAGTTGTGTCTTGTATCGCGGGCGCTAGCGCCGCCACAGAGCTTTGAGACCAAAATCAAAATTGGTAAGAAAATTCCGGCGTGAAAATCTGGTCGGCGTCTTCGATGTTGTCGAATTCACCCGTGAACACTGCGGTTTGGGTCTACGCACAGAAGTAGGGCGAGATCGTTGCACTTGATTTGCAAATCGCGGAAAAAGGTTCTTGCGACGGACACTCGTGATTTTCCTGCTGAAAAATAAACTGAATCTAGACAGCCGAATTGGCAGCTGCCGTCTGCTTCGCCTGTTCTGCCTCTAGCTGCCGAATTGTAGCCCTCAGCCACGCTCCCAGCGCTGCCTCAATCTCCTGTTGGGTGCCGGTGCGATACAAATTCTCTAGGGTCTCTCCCCTTACAGATAACGGGATGTGCAGGCAAGGAGTCTGCTCCTTGCGCGCCTCCGGCGGAACGAACTGCATGAGAAGACACTCGCTGCATGGTTCGCGGTCCTTCGAATTGAAGTTCATGCACGTCGGGGAGTCCTCGAAAATCAGGCGTGGCCGCCACGATTCGCGCGGCAATCGCCCATAACCTCCCTGCTCCAGAAATTCGAGCTCGAATTTCAGCACTTCCAGCACGTTGCGACTATCCCTTGACATAAGCCTACCTCACCCACATTTTGGTCTCTACGCGTCAGGGACGCGGTGATGGGCATCACAGTGTGCCGTGAGGACCGACACCGAGTGCGCTAAAGCGCGATCGCGGTGCATTTCATTCCGAATCCTAGCGCGAACATCCAACTGTGATGAGGGTCACAGAACCATCCTGCTCAAAAAGTTCAATATTGCAACAGATATGGAGTATCCTCGTTGCCGATGTTGCGGCTAAATTCGATTGGAGCTTAAAGATGAAGAGATTTGATCTTAAAGTGTTGACGATTGCAGCAGCATTTGCGGTACTTCTAAGCGTTTCTTTGCCGGCGCACGCGCAGGATGCGGCAGCACTCTTCAAATCAAAGTGTGCGGGCTGCCATAGCGCGGACGGAACTGGCTCCGCGCTGGGAAAGAAGATGGGAGCCCACGACTTCACCTCCGCCGACGTGCAGGGAATGACGGACGCACAGCTCGCGGACATCATCACCAAAGGCAAGAATAAAATGCCGAAATATCCGTCGTTATCGCCAGACGAAGTTAAGGGGCTGGTAGCTTACATCCGCACGCTTAAGAAGTAGCTCCGCTGTTTCATGCAACACGGTCGTTAGGTTGGCGGCGCGTAGCGAATGTTCCGCTATGGCGCGCGAAGTGTGCCTGCACGTTCGCACAAGGCTTGGTCGGTAAAAGATGATCGCTAAAGAGAGGCAAAGGTTCCAATGAGCTTGAGGGAACGCATTCGCGACCGGGTGCAACCGATTTACTTTTTGGGACAGAATCCGTTAACTCTTGTTGGTACCGTGGTTACAACCAGCACGGCGCTCACTACGATCGCATTCTGGTTCTACGACATCTTTCTGCCCGGCCCTCCTCATCCTTATATCGGCCTCCTGGTTTATCTGATTTTGCCTGGCATTTTCGTACTCGGCCTAATGATGATTCCGGTTGGAATCTGGCTCAGGCGACGAGATCTAAGCGCCGCCGGTACTTTACCGGAGAGTTATCCGGCGATTGATCTACGGCTACCCGTCGTTCGGCGCACTCTCGAATGGGTGTCACTCGCCACGGTGGCGAATCTCCTGATTATTGGGACCGCGTCGTATCGTGGTGTCGAGTATATGGATTCGACAAATTTCTGCGGCACCACCTGCCACACTGTGATGGCTCCTGAGTATGCGGCTTATCAAAACTCTCCGCATTCGCGTGTGGCGTGTGTGGAGTGCCACATCGGGCCCGGAGCCGGGTGGTTTGTGCGATCCAAGCTTTCCGGTCTGAGGCAAGTTGCGGCGGTAACGTTCCACACCTATTCACGGCCAATTCCTTCTCCCGTCAAATACCTCCGACCCGCGCGGGAAACTTGTGAACAGTGTCACTGGCCGCAGCGCTTCACCGGCGACAAGTTCCTGGTGAATAAGAGCTATAAGGACGACGAGAGGAATACGCAGCAGACTGACGTTTTGCTCCTGAAGGTGGGGGGACGTACTTGGCAGGGTTCGGTTGGGATTCATGGTCGCCACCTGGCGGATGGGGCGCGCATCCGCTACGTTTCTACCGACGCTGAACGGCAGACGATCCCGGTCGTCTATTACACCGACGATCAGGGCAAGACCACCGAATACATCTCCAGCGACACAAAGACCACCCAACAACAATTGGATAAGGCAGAACATCGCACGATGGATTGCGTGGACTGTCACAATCGCCCCACGCACACCTTCGAGTTGCCGGAGAACGCAATCGACAAGCAAATGTCTATCGGTCGCATCAGCCCCGAGCTTCCCTATATCAAGAAAAAAGCGGTGGAGGTTTTGAAGGTTGATTATCCCGCGCGGGACGTGGCCAAGGAGCGCATCCTGGAAGACCTAAACAATTTCTATCGTACGAACTATCCGCAGATTTATCAGACGCGGCGGACACTGGTGCAGCAAGCGGGAGAAGAAGTTGCGAATATCTACCTTCGCAACATTTTCCCCGACATGCGCCTGACCTGGGGCGCTCATCCCAACAATCTCGGCCACAATGACTCGCCGGGATGCTTCCGCTGCCACGATGGCAGCCACAACAGCGCCAACGGACAAACCATCACCAATGATTGCTCCGCCTGCCATGAGGTTTTGGCGGCGGGTGAAGAAAATCCAAAAGTATTGAGTGATTTGGGAATGAAATGAAAAGCGGAAGTTGTAACTTACGAAGAAGTGCGCAAAGAGCCTGGAACACCTTTACACGAACTGGCTTCTCATATCTGGCCTCATTTTTTTCAATCTGCTTTCTTTTAATGCTCTTCGATTGTGCGCCTGCAATGTTGTGGGCTCGAGCCCAATCGAAGCTGCCGGCGCCGCTCAAGCAGGATGGAAACTGCCTCGCCTGCCACGGTCAGGCAGGTACAACATCGGCGAGCGGCAAAAGCGTTTCGATAGATCCCGGCAAACATGCGGCCAGCGTTCACGGAGTTGTTAGCTGCAAGGATTGTCACACAAACATTACGGATTATCCTCATTCCACGAAGGTGGCATTGGTCAAATGCGCCAGTTGTCACGAGGAAGAGGCTTCTCGTCTGCAAAACAGTGTGCACAGCGCGCTTGGGGATGCCGCTTGTGAGTCCTGCCACGGAAATCATCACGAAGTGGCTGCAGAGGCGCAGATGTCGCCAGCAAAGTGCGCGCAATGTCACGCCGACGAAGTTAAAGAACTTCGGCAAAGCATACACGGAAAGGCGGCGGCCGCAGGCGATCCGGATGCGCCAACGTGTCTCTCATGCCATGGCGGAATTCACGACATTCAAACCTCGGGCGATCCTACCGCTAAAGTCTCGAAGAAAAATTTGCCGGATACTTGCGGCTCCTGCCACAGCAATCAACAATTCCTCTCGCGGCACAACATTCCGTTTACGCATCCGGTGGAACTTTATAAACAAAGTGTTCACGGCAGGGCTGTGACGAATGGCGACGGAGCCGCAGCAACTTGCTCGGACTGCCATGGAAGTCACGGAATCCTCCCTTCCCAAGATGTGGGTTCCAGGGTCAATCACTTTAATATTCCGTCCACCTGCGGAAAGTGCCACAGCGAGATCACAAAGACGTATACCGAAAGTGTTCACGGACAAGCGGTGAAGAACGGGGTGTCCGGGGCTCCCGTTTGCAGCGACTGCCACGGGGAGCATTTGATTCTTGGTCCGAAGGAACCAGCCTCACTGGTGAACACGGCACGCGTCTCAATGAGCACCTGCGCTCGATGCCACAGCGACGAGCGCCTGGCACTACGTTACAATCTTGCCGCCGACCGCGTCCCTTCTTTTGCCGACAGCTATCACGGGCTGGCAATGCGTGGCGGATCGCAAAGCGTCGCCAACTGCGCCTCTTGTCATGGAATACATAATATCTACCGGTCGGCGGATGCCCGCTCAACGGTTAATGCGGCCAACCTTCCAAAAACGTGCGGCAATTGTCACGCCGGCGCGGGGGAGAAATTTGTCATCGGGCCGGTGCACGTACGCATCAGTACCGGCCCTGCGCATCCCGTCGTGAAATGGATCCGATGGACGTACCTGACTCTGATTCCTCTGACCCTCGGTTTCATGATCTTGCACAACCTCTTGGATTTTTTCGCGAAGCTCATTCGTCGTCAGCCACAACATGGAAGCGGCGAGCAAGTTACGCGCATGAACCGCAATTTCCGCATCGCCCATGCCGGTATAATCCTCAGCTTCCCGACGCTGGTTTGCACCGGATTCGCCCTAAAATATCCCGACGCATGGTGGGCGCGTCCGTTGTTGCTGCTGGAAGGGCACTTCGCCTTTCGCGCCATGCTGCATCGCGGTGCGGCCATCGTTCTGCTTGCTTCGACCGTCTACCACGTGATTCATCTCGCGGTGAACCGTCGAGATCGCCTGTTCCTGAAAGCCATGCTGCCGGATTTCAAAGACGCAACCGATCTGCTTCAAGTGTTTGCCTACAACCTGGGTCTTACTAAAAACGAACCGCGCTTCCTGAAATTCAACTACGCGGAAAAGGTGGAATATTGGGCTTTCATGTGGGGAACTCTGGTAATGACAGTCTCCGGCTGTTTGCTTTGGTTCAATAACTTCACGCTGCGCTATTTTCCGAAGTGGGTGTCGGATGCCGCCACAGCCGTCCATTATTATGAAGCGTTGCTGGCAACGTTCTCCATTCTGCTGTGGCATTTCTACACGGTGATCTTTGACCCGCTTGTTTATCCAATGGATACGGCCTGGCTCAACGGCAAAGTTTCAGCCGACCACTACCGACATACGCGTCCTGCCTACTACCGCGCGTTGCAACGAGCGCACCTGATCAAGCTGCCAACGGTGCCTGGCGACTACCGGGAAGAAGAACACGCAACCGCCCCCGCCGGTTCTACCGATGGCCCGGCAAATTGAATCAGTGATGAAGGGAAGAAGGGCCGGAAGGATCCGGCCCCAGATCAGGAAAGCTTTTAAACGGCGATCAGCGATTCCAAGGCAACGCGATTAGGAATGACCAGGGTAGAACCACTTTGCTGTATCAGGTGCTGTTTCTTGAAACCTGCGAAAAGGCGGCTGACGGTTTCCCGGGAAGTGCCGATCATCTGCCCGATCTCTTCGTGAGTCAGCGCCAGTTTCATTTGACCTGGATGCTTCGATTCGGCATTCTGATCCAGCCATCCCACCAGCAAACGCGCCAGCTTTTCGGTGGCGGAATCGGAGAGGATAAGATCTCGTATTTCACGGCAGGTCGCTGCATAGTCGTCGCTGATGTTTTGGGTTACCCACAGGGTGAGTTCTCCGCGGAGCCGCATGAGCCGCATCAAATCGGACTGCCGCAGGAAGCTGATCTCGCTCGGCTCCTGGGTCTCTGCCGTGGCTTCATACTGGCGTCCGGAAACGACGGCCGCCACTCCCAGCGGGCATCCGGGTTCCACGATACGCAGAATCAAGGTTCTGCCATCGCTGCCGCAGATCGAAAGCTTGACTCGGCCTCGCCGCACTACGAAAATTCCGCGCGACGCTTGCCCCTCCGCAAACAGTGCAGCTCCCGTGGGATAAGTGGTAGTTATGGCTTCTTGTTCCAATGCCTCCGCTACGGCAGGGGGAAGGTCGCAGATGTTTTTGCGTTGCAGCGTATTAACTGCGTGTGTAGCCATCGGGTGCCTCCGCATCGTACATTTGTCTAAGGGCAACTCCGTAGCCATTCTCAGTAGAAATACTGAGGCCGCCCGTATCTAGGCTAATAACCACAAAACAATCGTCTTGGACCGTTCCAGAGGTGATTCGAGTCCTTTTCTAGTCTTTGCAGGACTGCCGAAAATGGGTGCTTTCCCCCACTAATGTGTGATCTCCGTCACCGCTTGATTGGTTAGGGCGCACTTAGTCCCCGGCGGCGCCTCGAATTTCGTGCCGGAAGCTCAGCCCAACATCGCGTGGACAGTATTAAGAAGAGCCGCCCGGGTAAAAGGCTTTTCGAGCAGAGTCGCTCCTGGCTTCAACATTTCCCGATTCGCCATCAGTTCCCCGGTATAACCTGACATGTAGGCAACTTTCAGAGTGGGGTGCGAAGTCTGCAGGCGTTCCGCCAGTTCTGGACCGCTCATGTGGCGCATCACCACATCCGTCAACAACAAGTCGATGGGAACTCGGTTCGACTCCAGGTAGTTGAGTGCGGCCTTTCCATCATCGGCCTCAACCACCGTATAGCCATGCTCCTGGAGTAATTGCCGAGTAAGGTTGCGCATGATTTCATCGTCCTCCACCAGCAAGATCGTCTTGCCGTGCTGTTTCGGACTAACGGTTTCGGTGTCCGCCTTCGAACCCATCCCAATTTTTTGTTCGGCATCCGGGAGATATATTTTGAAAGTCGTTCCATGACCCGGTTCGCTGTAGACGAATATATGTCCAGCGCTCTGTTTAACGATGCCATACACCGTCGCTAGCCCCAGGCCGGTTCCTTTTCCAGGCGCTTTCGTGGTAAAGAAAGGCTCGAAGATGTGCGACACGGTGGTCTCATCCATGCCGTGGCCGGTATCGCTGACTGCTAGTTGAACGTATTTTCCCGCCGACATGGCCTGGTGCTGGGCAGCGAAGGCCTCGTCAAATTGTGCGGCTCCAGTTTCCAGAATAAATTTGCCGCCGCGTGGCATGGCGTCCCGCGCGTTCACCGCAAGATTAACCACGACCTGATCCAACTGGCCGGGGTCCGCCTCGATGACCGCGGCCATGGATCGGGAAACGATCAGGACTTCAATATCATCCCCCAGCAGGGGTCGCAGGAGCTTGCCGATATCCTTCAAGCGATCATTCAGATCAAGGATTTGCGGCCGGATTGCTGAAGTTCTGCTAAATGTCAACAGTTGCCGGGTCAGCGCGGTGCCTCGTTCGATTGCCTTTCGAATGTTCTCGACGTAGACGGAGGCTTCGGCGGCGGAATCGATGCGATCGCGCAGAAATTCCGAACAAGCATTAATGATGCCAAGCACATTGTTGAAGTCATGCGCTACTCCACCGGCAAGCCGGCCTATCGCTTCCATCTTCTGGGACTGACGCAGTTGGGCCTCTGCTCGTTTCTGCACTGTAATATCGCGCGCAATCACAGACGCTCCGACAATCTCGCCGATGGCATTGGTCAGAGGAGATACGGAAAGTGAGACGTCCAGTTGGCGTCCGTCCTTGGTTAAGCGCACCGATTCATAGTGGTCGACGGTTTCTCCCTCCACGATCTTCTGAAGAATCTTCGTGACCTCGTCCGCACGATCACTGGGAGCCAGCATGGATATATGTTTTCCAACGATTTCCTGTGCCGTGTAGCCATACATACGCTCAGCGCCCCGGTTCCAACTGGTTACGGTTCCTGTCAGGTCCTTGCTGAGGATGGCGTCCTCAGACGAATCAACGATCGATGCCAGTCTGGAGCGGTATTCTCCCAGTTGCTCGGCTGTTCTGCGATGAAGCTCTTCATTCGCTCTTCTGAGTTCCTCTGCGATCCGCTTGCGGTCGCTGATGTCGCGGATCGCACTCAACACGAACACCCCCGTCTCCGTCGAGACGGGGCTAAGACTGATTTCCACCGGAAATGTCGAGCCGTCGCGCCGTCGTCCGTAGAGATCCAAATCAGCGCCCATGCGGCGTGTTCTAGGTGTTCCTGCGAAGTTCTCGCGATGCTCATGATGCTGTCTGCGGTAGCTATCAGGAACAAGAATCTCCACTTTCTGGCCGATCAATTCCCCCTGGTGATAGCCAAATAACTCTTCTGCCTGGGAATTTATTTGCTTGATGGTTCCATCGCGATCAACTGCCACGATGGCATCAGGGAGGGCCTCCAACAGATCAGTGGAAAGGAGAACTGAAGACATGATTTTCGTCGAAAAGCTCGGCTCGGCACCACCGCAATCTGAGGCAGATCGCAACATATACGGATAGGATCCTGCTCAAATGACTATCGGTTCTTAAATCTAGACCGAATGGGGAAGCCTGTAAAGTCGAGCCACTGGATGGAGAAAACGCTTCAAAAGCTTATAAACGGTAGAGAAAGCGTCGCTTGCGGAGGGAAGCAATCTTTATCCAAAATTACAGTCACATTAGGTATCCTAGATTTTGCAACTAGCAATTGTTGGATCTCCCGACATTGGTGAGGCCATCGCACGGCCGTGACAGTCGTGCGTCACTGCATTCGCAAGCAGGGTTGTGAACTGTGCTTACGCAGGAACGGCTGGACGCTTCCTGCTCTGCTTCACCGTCACGGGATCGAGAAACTTCATCATGTTTCGCAAGCGCTCTCCCACGCGTTCGATCTCGTGTTCTTGCTCTTTCTGGCGCGTGGCCTCAAACCAATCGCGTCCCGTCTCGTTTTCGGCGATCCATTTTCGTGCGTAAGTTCCGTCCTGAATTTCTTTCAGGAGCTGGCGCATCACCTGCCGCGTTTGTTCGGTGACGATCCGCGGGCCGCCGGTGTAGTCACCGTGCTCGGCGGTATCGCTGATGGAATAGCGCATGTAGTTGAGGCCACCGCGATACATGAGGTCCACGATGAGCTTGAGTTCGTGCAAGCACTCGAAGTAGGCAATCTCCGGTTGGTAGCCTGCCTCCACCAGCGTCTCAAAGCCGGCTTTCACCAGAGCACTCGCTCCGCCGCACAACACGGCCTGCTCGCCGAACAAATCGGTTTCTGTTTCTTCGGTAAACGTGGTCTCAATCACTCCGGCCCGAGTTCCCCCAATCGCTTTGGCATAGGAGAGCGCCAGTTGCTTGGCAGTTCCGCTCGCATCCTGATGCACAGCCAAAAGGGCAGGAGTGCCGCCACCTTCCACGAACACTTCTCGCACCCGGTGTCCCGGGGCCTTGGGAGCGATCATGGAAACATCAATGTTGGCAGGCGGAGTAATGGTTCCGAATCGAATGTTGAAGCCGTGGGCAAACATCAAAGTTTTTCCGGCCGATAGATTAGGCGCAATGTCTTGCTTGTAGACCGCAGGTTGCGCTGTATCCGGCGCGAGGATCATGATGACGTCGGCCCACCTGGCTGCATCACTGATGGACAGCACTTTCAATCCGGCAGCTTGCGCTTTGGCCCGGGACTCGCTCTCTTGCGGCAAGCCGACCCGGACCTCTACACCGCTGTCTCTCAAGTTAAGTGCGTGGGCGTGTCCCTGCGAGCCGTAGCCGATGATGGCTACTTTCTTCGCGCGAATCAGTGCCAGGTCCGCTTCGTCTTCGTGATACATCGTTGCCATGATTAATCCTTTCGAACAAGAATGATCCCGCCCTAAACGGACTGCGAGAGATCGTCATCTGCCACGACCGCCTCGCTTAACACTTCCGATGGCGACAACGCTGTGAGCGGTTTATTTCCCCGCCGCATTGCAACAATCCCGGTGCGTACCATTTCAAGCACGCCGTAAGGACGAAGAACCTCCAGCAGCCCGTCGATCTTGTCTTCGCCGCCGGTGATCTCGATGATAAGCGATTCAGGAGCAACATCCACCACACGCGCCCGGAAAACGCTGGCCAGTTCCAATACATGGGAACGCGCTTCATGAGTGGCCGCTACCTTGATCATAGCCAAGTCGCGTATTATCGACGGCTCGGTCGTGATGTTTTCCACCAGCAAAACATTTACCAGTTTATAAAGGTTGGCTTCGATCCGGCGCGCCTGGTCGCGGTCGGCATCGACAGTGATCGTCATGCGTGACACTTCCGGCTTCTCCGTACGCCCCACGGTGAGGGAGTCGATGTTGAAGGCGCGGCGGCGAAACAGCGACGCCACGCGCGTGAGCACGCCCGGCTTATTTTCGACGTACACCACGAATGTGTTCATCATATCGGTTTACTCATCGGCAGCAGTCTCCACAATGGCACTCGGTCGCCGGATCATCTCGTGTAGAGCCGCCCCCGCGGCGACCATCGGATAGACAGTGTCTTCCTGCTCCACATTGAAATTAATCAGCATCGGTCCCTCATGCCGGCGGGCCGCCTGCACCGTAGGCACAACTTGCGAGCGCTGCGTGACGGTCGCGTTTCGAATCCCATAGGCCTCAGCAATTTTTGCGAAATCGGGATTCAGCAACGGTGTTGCCTGATAGTTGCGCTCGTAGAAAAATTCCTGCCATTGCCGCACCATCCCAAGAAATCCATTGTTGATGATCGCAATATTAATGTTTAGGCTCTCCTGCACGATGGTGGCGAGTTCGCACATGGTCATCTGAAAACCGCCGTCTCCCACGACCACCCAAACTTCTGCTTCGGGACGCGCGACCTTCACTCCGATGGCCGCGGGTAGGGCAAAACCCATCGTACCGAGACCTCCGGAGGTGATCAGCGAACGAGGCTCTTCGTGCTTGTAATACTGCGCTTCCCACATCTGGTGCTGGCCCACGTCGGTCACCACCACGGTGTTGCTGCCTCGTGCCTCCCGCCAAAGGTCGTTGATCACATGCGCGGCGTAGAGATGTCCGCTGTCCGGCAGATTCTGAATATCGCGAACCGCCGAATCCCCTTTTAACCGATCAATGCAGTCCAGCCAGTCGCTGCGATCGAGGGATTCGACTCTTGGCAATATGGTCCGTAGAACCTCTTTTAGATCGCCGACCAGCGCCACATCTACTTTTACGTTCTTATTGATCTCGGCGGGATCGATCTCCACGTGAATCTTCTTTGCATTGCGGGCGTAGGTTTTCAGACTTCCCGTCACGCGGTCATCGAAGCGCATGCCGAGCGCAATCAGTAAATCGGCTTCTTGAATAGTGTGGTTGACCCACGCTTCGCCGTGCATTCCCATCATTCCGAGGTTAAGCGGATGCGAAGCTGGCAGTGCTCCCAAACCGAGCAGGGTAAGCGCGACGGGAATTCCAGCGCGCTCCGCCAAGTCGCGCACTTCGCGCATCGCTCCCGAGACGATTGCACCGTGGCCCAAAAGAATTACCGGCCGTTTTGAGTTGTGAATCAACTCCAGCGCTTGGTCATATTCCCTAGCGTCTGGCGAGAGGTCAGGACGATACCCAGGTAACTGCGGCTTTGCTGCATCCCAATCAAATTCGCACGAAGACTGTTGCGCATCCTTGGTGATGTCCACCAGCACCGGACCTGGACGGCCTGAACCGGCCACATAGAACGCTTCGCGCAGCGTACGGGCCAGTTCTTCGGGGCGCGTCACGAGATAGTTATGCTTGGTAATAGGCAGAGTGATGCCGGTGATGTCAGTCTCTTGAAATGCGTCGGAGCCGATCAGCTTGCTGCCTACTTGACCGGTAATACAAACGATCGGGGAAGAATCCAGCATGGCGGTGGCGATGCCGGTCACCATATTGGTAGCTCCGGGACCGGAGGTTGCCACGGCGACTCCCACCTTACCGCAGGCGCGCGCGTAACCATCCGCCATGTGAGTTGCACCCTGCTCGTGCCGCACCAGCACGTGATGGATCTTGCTATGCTTCAGGGCATCGTAGGCGGGCAGAATGGCGCCGCCAGGATATCCGAAGACGTGCGTCACGCCTTCTTGTTCTAAGCATTCCCACAGAATCTGCGCCCCAGTTTTCATCATGGCATTATCTTCCTCTGACTGCGCGTCCGGGCAGCCTAATTTACCGCAGAATCGATGGAGTAAATCTACCGATGATTGTATCTGGGTTCAGCAGGCCCAGCATCATACTCCCCACAGGTAGCTTCCTCCTGATCTGTTCGTGTTCACGCATACTTACCCGCAAAACGAAAAGCCATCATCGCTTGTGGATGATGGCCTTTTTCGAAAGTCTCTGTGTTATGGCTGTATCATCCGACGCTTCCTGAGGGTGCAAGCACCAGGCCATGAATGGCCACAATAACGGCCAGCAGACGCAGCGGTACCTCGCCGGTAATTCGGATCGAGTTGGATGACAAAGGCATACAGCAAAATTGCTTAGATCACAGCTGTAGGTACTCTAGAAGACCGCCGAGGGCTGGTCAATGGAAGTCTTGCAACCACAGCATGCAAATTATCGCTGCTCGTTATCAATTTCTTGAATTGACCAGTCTCTCGTTATTATTTGAAGGAAGGATATGAAGGCGGGTTTTAGGTGCTGGTTTTAAGTTCCCCTACGACACAACTCCGGCGACCCGAGACCCGTTGCCGCAGAGCAAACGAAAAAGGACCCTGTGGCGTTCATCTCTGTTCCTGACTCTTTTATCCTCTTTCACTGAACTGCCAAATCCCTAAGCACGATGCTGCCCATACTCCTGGTTCAAACTTTCGTAACAACCTTCTGCAAAAAGTGCTCAACTCATTCGTGGCAATGCCGATAACATCCATATCTTCGCTCTTTATGTACAAGATCCTGGGAACCTTGCTGCTATGCGGTTGGCTCAGTGCGCTCGTTCCTCTTTTTCTAGTCACCACCATTTATCCACGCGACCTTCTGGAGATACACGCTCCACCTCCACAAGATTTTACCTATCGCAGCAGCACTTCGGAAGTACGCCTCGTGTTTTTCGCGACAGACGAACAGAATCGCCACGTCAGTGCGCTTCAGCGGGACGACTTTGCGGTCGTGGACAACGGCTGGGTGATTCGGAATTTCCGCAGCTTCACTCCTTCTCGCCCGACTAAGCTAGACGTCATCGTGCTGATCGACTCCAGCGAATCGGTCTTGTCCCGCTTTCATGTGGAAATCAAAGACGCTCTGACGCTTATTTCTCAGTGGCCATGGCAGCCAAGAGACAACGTCTCCGTTCTTTCATTCAGCGGTATGGATGTGCATTCTATCTGCGCCGGAGGTTGCCGTAGTCAGTTTGCCGCAGATCGAGTGGCCACTTTGCCCAGCGGAGGGGCTACGCCTCTATTTGACGCTGTCGTAGTTGCCACGAACTTTCTCACAGAACGGCGCGAGCCAGACGCGTGGCCGGTCATCATACTTTTTTCTGATGGCAACGATACGGTCAGCAAGGCCTCATTCGGCGAGGCCCTGAAAAAAATACTGGCAAGCGAAGCGCAGATTTATACAGTTGATTTAGCCGAGTCCGGTCGATCGTCCCATGGAAACGCAATTCTGCAAAAGATGGCTGATGAATCAGGCGGTCGCTGTCTTTCGCTTAGCCGCGGACCGGTTGCAATTCTCAATGATGTGATGGAGGACCTGCACTCCGGCCATGTGGTCACATACGCTCTACCCGAGTCCGGCTCGGAGTTCCACTCGATCCGCATCTTTCCCACCCACAACCTAAACTTGCAGTTCCGCAGCCGCCACGGCTATTTCCAGCACCGCATGGGCGGTGTTTTCTAGGAGGACGTCCATGAAACGGACATTCTTGCTGATGTTGCTGTTTTGTACGTTTTCGACTTTGCTGTCAGCGCAGTTTGGGATCTACCAACACGGTTCCATCGTGAGAATGCGCATGGGTGACTGCATGCTCGCCCATCACGGATTTATGATGGCATTCGGCAGCCCGGCCAGTCAGCAGATTCAGGAGTCATGCCCTGAATACACGCTGGTCACCAGCAATGTTGTTTATGTCATCGTCGGCAAGTCTTCCAATCAGATCATTCCGCTGACTGAGACCATCGACTTTCGGCTGCTGAAGAGCGAACTGGCGGTCCGGCTGGATGATGCAAAACACGAAAGCAAATTTGCCATAAAAGAAATGGTGGTGCGTTCCGACTGGGAACGCATGCAACGGCACATCGACGAACAAATGAAAGCTACCGAGGTCCGCGAAGCAGAGCGGTGATCAACCCATCAAACCATCAGTCTCGTCGAGCACGACATCAGTCTCGTCGAGCACGAAATGACATCTCCTGAGACCACCGTAAAGCCGCTGGCAATGTAGCCTCCTCCAGCGGCGCTGGCGTATCCTTCGAACTATGAAAACGTCGCTGATTTTGTTCTTCCTTCTTTCTGGCATGTTCGGCGTTGGCATTGTTCATGTAGAGGCTCAAGCGGAAGACACCCCCGCCACTGCGCTGCTTGTACTTGCCAAACATGACGACACGCTTGCGATCGTGGATCCGGCTACTTTGAAGGTCGTAGCGCGGCTGCCGGTCGGTAACGATCCCCACGAAGTAATCGCCTCCTCCGACGGTAAGACCGCTTTTGTATCCAATTACGGATTCGGGGCCTACCACACGCTTGCGGTAGTCGACCTGGTCGCAAAAAAGACATTGACACCCGTCGATCTTGGTCCCCTGCGCGGTCCTCATGGACTGGCTTTTGTCGGCGGGAAAGTATGGTTTACAGCCGAAGCGGCGAAAGCGATTGGCAGCTACGATCCAACAACCAAGAACGTAGACTGGATACTTGGCACCGGCCAGAACCGAACGCACATGATTTATGTCTCATCGGATATGAAGCTGATTGTCACTACAAATGTGAGTTCCGGCACGGTGAGCATCATTGAGAAGGACGCTGGTGGTACGGGCCAGGGTGGTCCACCGCGGGCTCCTGGAGGCGATTGGAACGAGACAGTAGTAAAAGTCGGCAATGGCTCGGAAGGATTTGATGTTTCACCCGACGGCAAAGAAATCTGGGTCGCGAACGCCGGCGATGGAACCATCTCCATCATCGACACTTTAAAGAAGCAGGTCACCCAAACTCTCGCAGCCGATGTGGGCGGCGCGAATCGTCTCAAGTTCACGCCCGATGGAAAGTCTGCACTGGTGTCAACGCTGCGCGGTTCGGATGTAACCGTCGTTGATGCCACGACTCGCAAGACAGTAAACCGAATTGCGGTTGGCCACGGCTCAGCCGGAATTGTTATGCAGCCCGATGGCTCTCGCGCCTATGTGGCGTGCAGTCCGGATGGCTACGTCGTCGTCATCGATTTGCATTCGATGGAAGTAGTTGGCCGTATCGATGCTGGCCAGAATCCCGATGGCCTGGCCTGGGTCATCCGCCGATAGAGGTTGCGGCGAGACGTAATCAGTCGTGAAACTGAGACCTCTCGCGAGATGGGCGTCAAAAAACCCTGCCGAAATAATTACATTGCAGAAAGTGCACAGAGGGACTTTTTCTCCCGACTTTAGCCGAAAGCAACCGCACTAGCATTCACAAAATGAAGTACTTCCCGAACTTCCGCAGTTTTTCTTGGGACTTGGCATTTCAATTGCATCGACTAGGGCGATTACCGGAGGGATTTAATGTCTGCAAGTGATGCAGAATTCGTTCGACTGCTTAAGAAGGACGTTGACTACTTCACACGAGCGCTGGAGCGTTTTGAAAATCTTATTCCCGGCGTGTGCGCTTCCGTGCAGGATCAGTGGCGTTTACAAGCTCAGTCTCGCAAAGATTTTGCGCTCGAACTGGAGATTCTGTTGAATAAAGCAGAGCAGTGCGTAGACCCTTCTTTGCAAGGTGCAGGAAACGGGTCTGACCGGCATTCAGCATCGTAGTGACTATACCCGCTTATATTCTATTGCGTGCCCCAGGCCGATTCTCAGCGTCAGAATCCGGTAGAATAAAGCTTTCGCACGAACCGCTTGCTGGTTTCCGATCTCATCCTGTCTTCGATGCTGGCCGCGTGGGCTGCCCCCAAGGGCATCGTCCCCTATCTCCGCCAGCATTTGTTAGATAAGACTTTTCAAGGTCTTTATCACACGGACGCATTTGATCGGGCTCTTCTGGTTCCGTATTTTATCGTACTCGTGCTGCTGGCGGGATACGGAATGCATCGCTACATCCTGGTTTATCTTTACTACAAACATAAGAAAAATCGAACGACGGATCCCTCCGCGCTGTTCGAGGAGTTGCCGCGCGTGACGGTGCAACTACCAATCTTCAACGAGCAGTATGTAGTGGAGCGGCTGCTCGAATCCATTTGCAAAATCAAGTATCCGCGCGAGAAGCTCGACGTTCAGGTGCTCGACGACTCCACCGACGAAACCGTGCATGTGGCGCGCAATCTGGTGGAGCGCTACGCGGCACTGGGAAATCCCATCAGCTATCATCACCGCACCAATCGCGCGGGTTATAAAGCGGGCGCGTTGGCGGAAGGCCTGAAGACTGCGAAGGGCGAATTCGTTGCCATCTTCGACGCCGATTTCACTCCTCCGGAAGATTTTCTGCTGCGCACCATTCACCATTTCACCGACCCCAAGATCGGCATGGTGCAAACGCGGTGGACGCACATCAATCGGAACTACTCGTTTCTGACCGAAGTGGAAGCCATCTTGCTTGATGGGCACTTCGTGCTCGAGCACTCTGGGCGCGCACGCAGCGGCGTATTTTTTAACTTCAACGGAACCGCCGGAGTGTGGCGGCGACGAGCCATCGACGAAGCCGGGGGGTGGCAACACGACACGCTGACTGAAGACACCGACCTTTCTTACCGCGCCCAACTCAAGGGATGGAAGTTCATTTATCTGCAGGATGTGGAATGCCCTGCGGAACTGCCTGTGGAGATGACCGCGTTTAAGACGCAGCAGGCGCGCTGGGCGAAGGGACTGATCCAGACCGGGAAGAAAATTCTGCCGCGCGTTTTACGAAGCGACGCACCCTTGCATACCAAGATCGAAGCCTGGTATCACCTGACTGCTAACCTCAGCTACCCGCTGATGATTATGCTTTCAGTGCTGATCTTGCCTGCAATGATCATCCGCTTTTACCAGGGGTGGTTTCAGATGTTGTTCATTGATCTCCCGCTGTTTATGGCGTCCACGTTTTCCATCTCAAGTTTTTATCTAGTCTCGCAGCGTGAGCTTTTTCCTAAGAGTTGGCCGCGCGCTTTTTTGTTTTTGCCATTCCTTATGGCACTCGGCATTGGGCTGACCATTACCAACACCAAAGCGGTGATTGAAGCGCTGATCGGCAAGGAGAGCCCATTCGCGCGCACGCCAAAGTATCATGTGGAATCGAAGAAAGACAAAGTTCGCTCAGCCAAATACCGCAAGCGGTTGGGCTGGGTGCCGTGGGTCGAACTGGTGATCGGGACTTACTTTGCGCTGACGATCGTTTACGCGGTGCAAAATGAAAACTACGTTACGATTCCGTTCCTTGTGCTCTTCGTGGCGGGATATTGGTATACGGGATTGATGTCTTTGCTGCAGGGCCGCTTCTCGCGTGTGGCGATGGGCGGAGATTCTCACACCAAACCGTTCCCGGTGGGCGTGTAGGTTGCGAAACTGCTCACTTTTCAGTGAATCTCTTCGTAACTTTTCACCTGCCCCATCAATCTCATCCGATGAATCGTCATCGGGATTCGCGACCGCTAGGCACTCTGCCAATATCCCTACGACGAGCTTTGCGGGAAACAAATCCATGAGACCACTTGCTGCTCTTGCTGTTTTATTGATCGCGCTGGCGCCAGCCTTTGGCGGAGAAAATCTGCGTCTGAACCCGAACCTCGATTACAGCAGTGACAGCCAGGATGGCCCCCTCATCAGCGGCGATCGCATGGACAGTGGCTTTTCAGTTGGCAAGCCGGCGTACATAATCTTGTACGGCGAGGGCTGCTACAACTCCAAGCATCAAGCCCGTCGCACTGTGAGTTTGTACCGCAAATACAAGGGCCGCGTACAGTTTATTATTGTCGATCTCGATCATCCGCTCTCTCCCGCTCAGCAGGAACTCCAGCATAAATACTATAAGGGCTACATTCCTCACGTTGTGGTTCTCGATTCCGCGGGCGCGGTTCTCTACAACGCCTCTGGTGAGGTGGAAGAGAGCGCCATCTCCGGCATGCTGGATAACGCTCTGCGCTAGCGCTTTCCTTTCACTCCATCCCGGTTTACAATCCCACTCGCCAAAAGTTCTCATCGAGCCCCGGCACGCCAGCTGAAAATCCGCGGCAAACGCGTTTTTTGCACTTCGAAGGAGGACCGATGCTCCGCTCGCACAAACTATTTTCGCTTTTTGGCCTGGCACTTCTTGCCGGGGCTATGCTCAGTTGTGGTCCCCATGATTCCGACGAATACTATGTCTTTGTTGCGGCCAACCTGCAGGTACCTTACTGGCAAGCGTCTGGCGCGGGCTTTAAAAAGGCCGGAGCACAATTCAAGGTGCGCACCGATTTTGTAGGTCCGAGCACTTACGATCCTAAAGCGGAACGCGACGCTCTCGACCAGGCGGTGCAGCAAAAAGCTACCGGCATTCTGCTGGGCGTAACGGATCCGGCGTTGCTCAAAGACAGCATTGACAAAGCCATCGCCGCTGGCGTACCCGTCATTACCATGGATTCTGATGCTCCCGCCAGCAAACGACTTTTTTTCATCGGCACCAACAACTATCAAGTCGGCATGAGCGGTGGCCTGCATCTGGCGCAGGAATTGAAGGGTAAGGGCAATGTTGTGGTGTTCACTATGCCCGATCAGCACAATATGCAGGACCGTCTGCACGGATATCGGGACGCTCTGGAGCGAAGCCCCGGCATCAAGATCACCCGCGTTGTCGATATACAGGGCGATCCGCGGATCGCTTTTGATACAACCACGCAAATCATTGGCAAGGAAAAAGATAAGGTGGACGCCTTCGTCTGCCTTGAAGCGCAGTCGGGGAAGGAAGTAGCCGGTGTGCTGAATAGTTACCACATAACCGGCAAGGTGGTGATGGCAATGGACACAGATCCGGAGACGCTGCAGTTTATACAGAGCGGGGCAATCGCCGCGACCATCGCTCAGAAGCCTTACACCATGGCCTTTGTCGGCATGCAGATGCTGGACAACCTCTATCACCACAAACCTTCCACGCTCGAAACCGATTGGTCGAAAGACAGCTTTGCGCCCATCCCCGTGTTCGTTGATACTGGCTCAGCTCTCATCGACAAGAGCAATGTGGAATCGTTCCTGCAAGCAAAACAGAGCGCGACCGGCTCGCAAAAATAAATAAATAACTGCAGATAGCAAACTTGTGTTGTTCACGAGACAGTGGGACCTTCATATTCTTTAGCCATCTGGATGGATTACCCGATGCCAAGACCCAAGACCGCTCGTTTGTGGGCAAGTTTTCTCGCCGCTGTTCTGTTAGTGGGTGCGACAAGTGTCGCCCTCGACCGCCAGCCCAACGCCGACTACCGCGCTCGTCGCGAAGCGCTGGCCAACAAAGTCGGAGGCGTGATTGTGCTTTTCGCTCCAATGGAAAGCGAAGGGCCGAATGACCTTTATGGTTTTCGCCAGGAGGACAACTTTTATTATCTTTCCGGGTCCACCCAGCCGGGCGCAGCGCTACTCATTGCCCCACCGGCAGAAGCCTCGGGCGATAAGCCCGCTCGTCCCTACTCTGAAGTTTTTTTCCTCCCACCCCGCAATCTGACGCAGGAAAAATGGACTGGCCCCAAGCTTGGTCCAGAGAATCCCGAAGCGCCGAAAATCACCGGCTTCGACCGCGTGGAAGATATGGCCAAGCTCCCCGAGGAGGTGATGAAGGTGACCTCGGGTGCGCGTCCCGTTATTTACACCGACGTTGCTTCGCTTGATCAGACGGCTAGCACCGCTCCTCTGGCCTTTCTAAAGAATGTGAATTCCTTCGTGGTGTTTCAGGACGTGAAGCCGATGATCGATTCACTGCGCACCACGAAAGATGCTGGAGAGATCGCGCTGATTCAAAAGGCGGTCGACGCGTCCGTGGCTGCGCACTTCGCCGCTTTCAAAGCTGTTAAACCCCAGGTTACCGAGCGCGAAGTTTCAGCTCTTATGCAATACGAATGGGGCAGGCGCGGTTGCGAGCGCCCGGCTTACGCGCCGATTGTGGGTTCGGGCTACTACTCAACGGTGCTGCATTACTCAGATGACGACCAGGTGATGAAATCCGGCGACGTGGTTGTGATCGATGCCGCCGGAGAATATTCCATGTACGCCTCCGACATCACTCGGACGCTTCCCATCAGCGGCCACTTTACCGCACGTCAGCGCGAAATTTACGACATCGTTCTCGGCGCGCAACAGGCCGCGGAGGCCGCTTTTAAGTCGGGCAAATCGAACATGAAGCGCGAAGATCCCGATTCGCTTTACAAAGTCGCTTACGATTACATCAATACCCACGGCAAGGATCTGCACGGCGACTCGCTAGGAAAATATTTCATTCACGGACTCGGGCATCCAGTGGGGCTCAACGTACATGATGCGACCGATCCCAATGTCCCACTGGGACCGGGACAGGTCTTCACCATCGAGCCAGGGATTTATATTCCCGAGGAAAGTCTCGGCGTACGAATCGAAGACGATTACTACGTCGATCAGAACGGTAAGCTGCTCAAACTTAGCGCGGCGTTGCCCTCGAAAGCGGAGGATCTGGAAAGGGAAATGGCAGGGAAGTGAAAAGAGGATTGAGTAATCGGGTAATTGTGCAACTAAAATTAGCAAATTACGCAATTTCTTACGAGATGTACTCGCGAATATATTCGTCCTGCGTGTGCGACAGGGCGTGAATGTCTCCATCGAAGATTACTTTGCCTTCGCGCAGGATCAGAAAGCTCATCGGTACATCGCAATGTTGTCCGCTGGGCAAGAGCACCATGCGATTGGCTTGCTTGTCAAACTGATGCGTAGCCATGGTGAAAGCGTCCTGCAGGCGGTGGGTGACCATGAGTGCGCTGGTCTTGTAAACGTCTCGCTGCTTTACAATCAACTCGATAATGGTGTTCGACGTCACCGGATCAAGGCCGCCAGTGGCCGAATCATAAAGCAGCAACTCAGGATGTGCGATCAGGGCACGGGCAATAGCGACCCGCCGCCGCATGCCTCCCGAAAGCTCCGACGGATTCAGATCTAATGTGTGCTCAAGTTCCACGAAGCGCAAAACCTCGCGCACTTTGCGATCGATCTGGTCGTCGTAAACCCCATGCTCTTCCATTAACCGGTAGGCGACGTTTTCGCGGACGGTAAGCGAGTCAAAAAGCGCGCTCTCCTGGAAGACCATTCCGATTTTTCTGCGCAACTCGAAAAGTTCATCCTCACTCATCTGGGTAACGTCTTCACCCAGGACCACGATGCGACCGGAATCCGGCCGGATCAGTCCCATTGCCAGTTTAAGAATCAGGCTCTTGCCGGAACCAGCGACACCAAAGAGAGCTTTCGTCTCGCCTCGAGGCAGATGGAAAGAAACTCCGCGGAGCACTTCGTTCTCATCGAAGGCGAGGGTTACATCTTCAAAGATGATGGTCGGCGCGGAATTATCTGTTGCTTGAACCGCGGAGGAATCGAGAGGCGAGGTCGGCGCAGACATGATGTCAGTGATAAGAAAGCGTAGCCATCAGCAGGCGGGTGACGATTAAATCCATCGCCAGAATCAGCACCGAGGCAGCCACCATGGCCTGGGTCGTGGCGCGGCCCACGCCCTGGGTCCCTCCGCGTGCGTTCATTCCGTAGAAACAGCCAATCGTAGCGATGATGAAACCAAAAATGACGGGCTTGATCAAACCCATAAATACGTCTTGAAAAACAAGTGTCTGCCAGGCGTTGGACCAATACTGGCGGGCATCGAGCCGCAACAAGAGTTTGGCGATGGCAAGGCCACCGACGAGACCCACCAGATCGGAGATGATTGCCAGAAAGAACAGCATGAAGACGGTCGCGACGATGCGCGGCGTGACCAGCTTCTTCATGGGATCCGTGCCCAACGCACGCATGGCATCGATTTGCTCGGTCACCACCATCGATCCGAGTTCGCTGGCCATGCCGGAAGAATTACGACCCGCGACCATCAGGCTGGTGAGCACTGGGCCCAATTCACGCACCATGGAGGTAGAAACCAATTGGCCGACGAGAGTGATCGAACCGAAACGCTCCAGGGTATTCGAGGCTTGCAGCGCCAGCACAGCTCCGGTGAAAAAGCCAGTAAGCACGACGATTGGCAAGGAGCCCACGCCAATCGTATCGGCCTGGACCAGCATGTCGACCACGTACAGCGGTTTGCGGAACAGATTACCGACCGCCTGCCAGGAAAACAGAACGTAATCCTGAACGGTCTGGACTTTGGTTTTAGCAAGATCGGTGGGCGAGATCAGTTCCATTCTGGTTGGGAAGCGAGCCGGCTCGCGCCGCGCTTTTTCGAACTATAGCAGAGAACCCCTTCAGGGCTTCAGGCCGCAGCGAAGAAGTGGACCCTCGTCGTTTATCCCCGTGTCTTTTTCCTGATCTCGATATTTAGCCGTCGGATTTTCTGATTCAGCGTGGAGAGCGGGACCTTGAAACGTTCAGCGGCTTCGGTCTGATTCCAGTTGCACTTTTCCAGCATGTCGCTGATGATGCGCTTCTCGACATCTTCGACGATCTCAAACAGTGAAGCATCCGTGGAAGGATCGTGCAGCGTTAACGAGGAACCCCGACCCAGCAGATTGTCCGGCAGCAGGTCAATGGTGATGTCGGGGCCGGAAGAGAGCACAACTGCGCGCTCGATCACGTTTTCCAGTTCGCGTACATTGCCCGGCCAGGAATAAGACATCAAGGGCCGCAGGGCGTCTGGTGTGATTCGCCGCACGAGACGATCGTTTTCCTCCGCATACTTCTTCAGGAAAAATTGAACCAGCAACGGGATATCTTCTCTGCGCTGGCGCAAGGGAGGAAGATCGATCGTGATCACATTCAACCGGTAGAAAAGATCTTCGCGGAAGCGCCCTTCCCGCACCAGCTGCCGCAGATCGATGTTGGTGGCGGCGATGATGCGGACATCGACTTGAATCTCCTGTACCCCGCCGAGATGCATGAACCGGCGATCTTGCAGCACGCGGAGAATTTTGGCCTGGGTTTCCAGGCTCATCGTGGCGATTTCGTCGAGAAACAACGTGCCACGATCCGCAATTTCGAAAAGACCCTTCTTGGAGGCGATGGCGCTGGTAAATGCCCCTTTCACGTGGCCAAAAAGAGTGGACTCCAACAAGTCGGTCGGCATCGAGCCCGTGTTGACCGGAACAAAGGGCCGGTCATGGCGAGGAGAATTCAGATGCAGGGCTTTGGCGATAATCTCCTTGCCCGTCCCGCTCTCGCCCTGCAGCAGCACCGTGGACCGGCTGTTGGCAACCTGGGCCACCAGGTCGAAGATCTTCAGCATCGGCTCACTCTTGCCGACGATGTTCTCGAAGTTGTAGCGCTGCTTGAGAGCACGCTTTAGTTGAATATTTTCTTCCGCGGCGCGTCGCCATCCCACGGCGGCGCGCACGTCGGCCAGAAGCTTCTCGTTGTCCCACGGTTTTTGGACGAAGTTGACGGCGCCGCCCTGCATGGCACGCACGGCGTTTTCCACCGTGCCAAAGGCGGTGATCATGATGACGGGCAGTCCAGTTTCGTGCGATCGGATCTCAGCCAAAATTTCCATGCCGTCGCGGCCGGGCAGCGTGAGGTCGAGCAGGATCAGGTCGAAAGGATGTTCGCCAATGCGCTGCAATCCCGCTTCGCCGCTGGCTGCAGTTTCCACAGCAAAGCCTTCCAGTTCCAACAGAGTCTGAAGAGACTCACGAATTTCAGCCTCATCGTCAATGATGAGAACCGCGCCGGCCAAGCCTGGATTGCCGTTTAATCCCGCACTAGAAATCACTGCCGCTTCAGACATAATCGACCTCAAACAAATCCTGCTTGGACCAGCCACGGTTACACGCGATCGTTTTGGGCAACAGATCAGGCATGGATCGTGTTCCTGCTCAAGGGGAAATCCAGAGTAAACGTGGTCCCGGCGCCGGGATGGCTCTCCACCCGAATCTTGCCCGCATGCTCCTGGATAATGCCGTAGGTGACGGAAAGACCCAGGCCAGTGCCACGTCCCTGGCCTTCGCGAGGCGAAGTCTTGGTGGTGAAGAAGGGATCATAGATGCGCTGAATGTGCTCGGGAGCGATGCCCGATCCGGTATCCGAAACACAAACGCTGACGCTATCCCCGTTCGTGGTTGCAACGCGCAGCTTGCCGCCGCCCGGCATCGCGTCTTTGGCATTGAGAAACAGATTGAGAAACACCTGTTGCAGTCTTCCAGGATTTCCTTGAATGCTCTGCAATTTGGGTGCGAGGGCGTTCTCAAGTTCTACCTTCGCCACCTTGAACTGATGTTCCAGGAGCGCGAGGGTGTCAGAGATTACTTTATTCAAATCCACCTCGCCAATTTCGCTGCCGCTGGTGCGGGAGAAATTAAGCAGGTTGTTTACGATTTCAGAGGCCCGGAAAGTTTGCCGCGTGATTTTCTCCAGCAGCCCGGACTTCTGAGGATCGCCTTGCAGCTGCTTCGAAAGCATCTGGGCGTAGGAGGAAATAACGGCGAGGGGTGTGTTGACCTCGTGCGCCACGCCGGCTGCGAGCAATCCAATCGATGAAAGTTTATCGGCCTGCGACAACTGCGCTTCTAGTTCGATACGCTCCGTAATGTCGTCCATGATAATCAGCCGACCGATGACTTCGAACTTGCGTGTCACCAGAGGAGCGATCGCCACATTCACGGTACGGACTTCGCCGGCTGGGGTCTTAAGGCGGAACTTATACAGATTGTGGATTCCTGCGTCCTGCCGCGTGCGATAGAACTCCTCGACAAACTCGGCGGGAAAAATGGCCCGAAGCGGCTGCGTCAGAGTCTGCCACCGCGGCACCGCATACATCACTTCCATCTGTGCGTTCCAGCTTTCGATGCGATCTTCCATATCGAGTGCCATCACGCCGACGCTGATGGATTCCACGATGTTTTCGTTGAAATCCTTCAGGCGTTCGTACTCCGCAACTTTCTGTTGCAACGATGCGTAAAGCTGCCCGTTCTGGATGGCGATACCGAGATAGCCGCCCAAGGTTTCCAGCAGTTCCATGTCTTCGCTGGAAAGGAAGTCGCCCTGCGCAGTCTTGCCCAAGCCCAGCACGGCAATGGTTTTCTGCTGCGCGTGACAAGGGATGTAGTAGTTCAAGTCCAGACGGGCGATGGTTTGCTGCGCACCCGGACTCTCACGTGGGACTTGGTGGGTATTCTCGAAGAAGAGGTGGCCCGCAGCCTGCGGACGAGGCGTGCTCAGGAAAGACAAATCAAGAGTGGCGGGCGCGGTCAAGCCAAAGGCTTTGGCCAGCACAAACTGCTCCGGGTGTTCCCCAGCGAGGAAGATCGCCATATGATTGACCGCGAGGGTGCGCGACAGCCGGTCCATCAAGGAGGAGAGCATGGCGTTCAGGTCCGTCTCCGAACTGAGTTCGCGTCCGAACTCAAGGAGAGTGCGGCGGTAGTCATAACGGGTGCGATAAAAGAACTGGTCAATGCGATCCTGAATCCACTTCCGGACGGGATCAAACAGCAGCGCTGTGACCACGACGGCAAGGATTAGCCCGACGGGTCCCGTGCCCGGCTGGCGCATGTGCACCAGCTCCGCTACGCCGGCCACCAGCCCGAAATACATTCCCACCACGATCGCTGCCGCCAGCGTGTACACCACCCCACGCTTGAAGATGAGATCTACATCCATTAAGCGATAGCGGAAGATGGCATAGCCGAATGTGAGCGGTAGCAGGGCCAGGGAAAGCGCGGAGATCTTCATTGTCGCGCCCGGCAGAGAACCCATCAGGTATGGGATGACGTAGAAAAGGGAGTACGGAATAATGGCAAGAACGGTGCCGCGAGTGACCCACTTCAGTTGCTGCCGCAGAATCGTAGTGCTGGCCCGCCGGTAGCTGTACCACAGAACCGTGGCGGCGGCCAAAAAAAACAGCGATCCGTAAGACATCTCCATGCGGTCAAGGTTCCAGCGCAGGCGCTCGCTTGCCTGCAGCCAACGCATGGCGCTGACGTGAATAGCAAGCAAGACCGTCCCCGGTAAATAGACCAAAGACAGCAGCCAGGGATGCTTGCGTACAGTCAGATGTTTTTCGGGAAACGTCAGGACGAAGTGAAGAAACAGTGCGGGCTGCAAAACTCCGGCCGCGATATTGCCCCAATAGATGGTCCAGTCGAAATCGTTAAGCTTGCCGGTGTATTTGAACGAGTATGCGATGAAGGAAACGAGGCAGAAAATATAGAAATGGGTCGACCCGGGAGCCGTCCAGCGGCGAAGCAGTACGTAAAGGCCGATGCCAAGATAGATGAGGGCAATCAGCCGCAGCCAGTTGTTGAGCGAACGTTCCGCAGGAACCAGAATTACGCTGGAATCGAGCGGGACCGCCTGTCGGAGCAGGGAATACGCTGCCTTCGACCAAACACCATTCTGATAAAGCTGGCGTTCCAGCCCGGAAATATTCCGCACTTCTCGCCCATTAACGGAAATCAGCTGGTCGCCGGATTTGATGCCACTCTTGGCGCCAGGACCGTTGGGGTCAACGCGGTCCGCGGTGAGTCGCCCGCCGTGTTCGACCCACCAGACTCCATCATCAGGAACGGAAACCTTTAATTCGGCTTCGAAATTGAAACCGGCGAACACCACTGCCGCTACTGTCAACAAGAACAGAAGAACAGCAACAAAACGGACTTGGCTTTCCCGATTCATGGGCTTCGGCGGCGATCCCGAACCCGTAGTGGGCTGGAGAGGCGCAGCAATCACGTCCCGCCGATCTTCGATGAGCAACTTCGCTGCCATGTCGTACCAAGCGTGGGAGACGTTAACTGAGGCATTCACAGCACTTCCGAGATTATAGATGGATTTCCGAACGGCGATTACGGCTTTTTGGATGTTTCTGTGAAATTCTGTATCTGTCTGCGAGACAAAGGGTTAGGTTTTTGCAATATTAAGGAGGTTCTCACTGGCCGCCAGGCTGAGTAAATGGAGGAAGCGCTTGAGACTGGCGAGCCACCGCCGCGATCCCCGCGGTAGTGGCTGGTTACTCGCGAGGATCTGAATCGGTGGTTAAATGTGCCAACTTAAATACTAGGACGGCCACGGCGCCATTTGCGGTGGTTCGGGAGGGAGGCTTAGCCGAATTGCATTCATCAATTCGTCATTGTCCGCAGGCTTCTGAAAAAATGCCGTGGCGCCAGCCTTCAAGGCGCGCTGTTCGTTGCTCTGGGGATCGCGGGCGCTGAGTACAATGACGGGAACGCAGGCGAGCGGATTGAGGTTCTGCAGCCTGTCAAGAACGACGAATCCGTCCCCAACGGGTAGCCCCAGATCAAGGATAATCAGCGCAGGATGCTCTTTCTGCGCCGAGGTGATGGCGGTGTAACCGTCGCTGGCCGTGGCCACGTCGTAATTGTTGGCCCGGAGCCGTAAACGCAAAGCACGCAACAGGTCGGGATCGTCGTCGACTACTAGAATCTTCGGTCTTGGCATAATATTTCTCCTCATGTTAATTGGCTAAATTGTTGGGTGTATTGATATTTTGAGGCCGTTTTTCCGCTGGCTGCTTTCGTTCCATGCTGGATGTGATCATGGCGCTGATTTTTTCGGCGACGATTTGAATCTGCTGATCCAGGGGCTGGCTGGCGATGTCGGAGGGCAGTTCCACCGGGTTCGCCATGAGCGCGACAGTGCATTTGTTTTTGAGGTCAGGTACTCGTTCCAATTGTTCCCGGATGCGAGCCGTCATGATTCCACATTGCCGTAGATCCGTGGAAGCAACCACAAAAAAGGTTTCAGAGGCCCCGGTTGTTCCCATTGGCGGCAGGACAAGGTCTTTATCGAGATAAACACAACGCTGCAAGGTTTGCAGAGCTTGCTGGCAGATTTCCTTCCAATTGCCCCGTGGAGGGGTAAGGCGTGGGGTGATTTCAACACCTAAGAGTACCAATGCCGGTCGCAGGCTACCCTGGTGCGTAATCACCGTAGCCAGCAGCTTCGGAAGAGAATAAGTGGGCAAAGTGAATGTGAAAGTGCTGCCCTGCCCAGGTTCGCTGGAGACCCAGATGCGACCCTGATGGAGCCGCACAATCTCCCGGCAGATGAACAGCCCCAGTCCCAATCCAGAACGATTGTTGTCGACAGAATCGGGATCCTGGTAGAGCCTTTCAAAGATCATTGTTTTGGTTTCGGGGCTGATGCCGCGCCCGCTATCGGTGACGGAAACATAGACCAATCCAGGATCGGCCTCGACGACGCAGGCTTGCAGCATTACAGCACCATCCGGAGGGGTGAACTTGATCGCGTTGTCGACCAGGTTGATGAGCACCTCAAGAATGCGGTCGGGATCGGCGTGAACCAGGGGAAGCCTCTGGTCGATTCCGACCTCGAGTCCGATTTTCTTTTCGTCTGCTGCCGGGCGCATCATCGCAACGGTCTGCAGAATGAGTCCGGCCAGGGCAAGGCAGCGGGGTTCGATTCTCATTTTGCCGGTCTCGGCCCGGGTTGCCTCCAGCAGGTCACGAATCATCGCGTGAAGTTGATTCACGCTTTTGAGCACAGTCTTTAAGTGATCGGACTGGTCGGGGGACATGGGACCAGCCAGCCCATCCAATAGCAGCGTGACGTACTGGTGAATGCAGGTGAGGGGCGTCCGCAGTTCGTGCGAGACGTGGGAGAGGAATTGGTTTTTGAATTCGATCTGCTGCTTGCGCGTGATCTCGAGTGAGCGGATCAGACCTTGGCGCTCCACAGCGTAGCGGATGGTGCGTTCCAGGTGGTTGCTGGAGATATTGCCCTTGAGCAAATAGTCCTGCACTCCCTGATGGACCGCTTTTATAGCCAAGGCCTCATCATCCTGGCCGGAAAGTATGACCACAGGAACATCGGGCGCGTGTTCCAGGATGCGGCGGAAGGTTTCGGCGCCGTGGCTGTCGGGCAAGTTCAAGTCCAGCAGCACAACGGAGGGCGTCTCACGAGTGAGAGAGGCGAGTCCGTCGCACAGCCGGTTGACGCAGTTGACATTCACCGCCGATTTGCCTTCCACCAGTCGCAGGCGAACCAAGTCCGCGTCGCCGGGGTTGTCTTCTATGAGTAATACTTGTGTGGTTTGCTGATCCATGTTCCGTTCACTCTCCTCGCGGCGGCACGCTGGCGGTGTCGCACCAGAAATCTTCGATCGACTTCACCACCGAAAAAAATTCGGTTAAATTTCCTGGCTTGCTGACGTAACTGCTCGCACCCAGTTCGTAGCTCCGTGTAATGTCCTGGCTCAACCGGGACGAGCTGAAGACGACGACGGGAATGTGCCTCAGCTGAGGGCCAGCCTTCATAGCAGCCAATACAGCCAAGCCGTTTCTTTTGGGCAGGCTCAAATCCAAGATCACCAGGTCGGGCTGAAGCGCTTGCGCATACTTTCCCCTGCGGTCGAGAAATGCCAGCGCTTCGACGCCGTCTTCCACGCTCTCGATCGCGCTGTGGTGGGAAGTCCGCGACAGCGCCTCGCGGGCCAGGCCCACGTCGGCTGGATTATCGTCCACCAGAAGCAACCGGATTGAGGCTTTCATGTTCTTGCTCCTTCCTGCTCGTCAGGCCCCTGGATCGGCATGGTGAAATTGAAGGCAGAGCCGCAACCTACTTCCGACTCAACCCAGATCCTGCCGCCGTTGCGCTCGATGATCTTTTTGCAGATCGCCAGGCCGATGCCGTTGCCCGGGTACTCGCTTCGCCCATGCAAGCGCTGGAAGACCACAAAAATGTTTTCGACGCTGTCAGAAGGAATCCCGATTCCGTTGTCGCGGACGCTAAACAGCCAGTGGGGTTCGACTTTTTCAGCCTGAATGGAAACCACTGGCGGATTCTTCCCCCGGAACTTGATGGCGTTGCCGATCAGGTTCTGGAAGATCTGCGCCATCTCTGTTCTTTCGCCCCAAACGATCGGAAGCTGGTCAAAGGTGACGACGGCTCCGCTGTCCTCGATAGCGGAGGCGAGAGCCTGCAGGACTTCCCGCATCAAAGCATTGCAATCGACGCTCCCGCTGGCGGCTCCATTGCGTCCCACCCGGGAGAAGTTCAGAAGGTCCTGAACCAGGACTTGCATGCGCAGAGCTCCTTCGCTGGCGTAGCCGATGAACTTGTCAGCGTCGGCATCGAGTTTGCCGCAATAGCGTTCCGCCAGCAGCTGGGTGTAGGCCGCTACCATTCGCAGCGGCTCCTGCAAGTCATGCGAGGCTACATAGGCGAACTGTTCAAGGTCGGCATTAGAGCGAGCCAGTTCGGTCACTTTCTTTGCCAAAACTTCCTCCGCGTGCTGGCGCAGTTCACGCAGATGCTTTTCTTCGAGAGCTCGGCGGACCGCTTCGGGCAGGCGCGCCAGGCCGTCTTTCAAAACGTAATCGGTAACCCCGCGCTTGATGCATTCGACCGCGGTCATATCCCCGAGAGCGCCCGAGACCAAAATCATAGGAACATCGGGCGCTTCGCGCCGGAGCACCTTCAGTGCATCCATGCCCTTCCAGTTCGGCAGATTGTAGTCAGCCAGCACAATCTCCGGACGTTGACTAAGGAGCGCTTCCTTGAATCCGGCTTCGTCTTGCACGATCCGCGCGCTGACCTCGAAGCCGTTCTGCTGCAGCGACCGCAAGACCAGTTGAGCATCGAGCTGGTTATCCTCCAGCAGCAAAACGCGCAGCAAGGTTTTGGCGGACGCGGAATTTTCGGCTTTCAAACCAACTGCGGGACTGCTCATGTCGTCTGCTCCAGCAGTGACTTCGTTCCGCTGGTTACGGGAGGCTGATTGATCACCAGCCAGTAAAGGCCGAGCAGCTTCACGACTTTCCGGAACTCGTCGAAGGCGACCGGCTTCTGCAGAAAGCTATTTGCACCCAGGCTATAGCCGCTCACCCGATCGCGCTCTTCCTTCGACGAGGTCAAGAGCACGACGGGTATGCCGCGAGTTCGCGGATCGCCTTTGATCTGCTGGAGGACCTGCAACCCGTCGAGCTTGGGCAGCTTTAAATCGAGCAAAACGAGTTTGGGGGGACGGTCAAAGGAGCGACCCGAATGGGCACCGCAGCAGAAAATAAAATCCAACGCTTCCTCGCCATCCCGCGCCACGAAAACGGAGTTGGCCAGGTGCTCCGCGCGCAAGGAATGCAGCGTGAGTTCGATGTCGTCTTGACTGTCATCCACCAACAAAATCTCGACATCATCTGAATTCATGATGTGACTCCTACCCCAAACTTATTGCCTTGCGCTTTCACAAGGTCCGCCTGCATTTCGTTGGCGAGCGAGAGGGTGAAGAAAAACGTTGCGCCCTTATCCAACTCGGCCTCCGCCCATATTCGTCCGCCGTGCTTTTGAATAATGCGTTGAGAAGTGGCCAATCCAATGCCGGTGCCCTCGAAATCCTCAGCGCGATGCAAGCGCTGGAAGACCCCGAACAGTTTGTCTGTGTACTTCATATTGAATCCAACGCCATTGTCGCGAACCTGAACTTCGAGCTCGTTACCTTGCTCCTGGTGGGCGATTTCGATCATCGCGCGTGCTCGGGGCCGGGTAAATTTGAGGGCGTTGGCCAAAAGATTCTGGAAAACCTGCTTGACTAAAACGGGATCGCACTTCGCACGCGGAAGCGCGGCAATCTTCCAGTCCACCGCTCTGCCCTCGGTTTCGTGCTGCAAGAGCGAAATGACTTCGTCGACGACCAGGTTCAGATCGGTAGGTTGAAGACGGAGAGCATGGCGGCCAACCCGCGCCAGATTGAGGAGTTCATCCACCAGCAGTCCCATCCGGAGAACGCCATCCTCGATGCGTTGCAGATGAGCCCGAGCTTCGCTGCTCATGCTGGAGCCGAAGTCCTCCATCAAGATTCTGGAGAAACCGCCAATGTGTCGCAAGGGAGCGCGCAGATCATGAGAGACGGAGTATGTAAACGCCTCCAGTTCGCGATTTGCAGTTTCGAGTTGCGCAGTGCGCTGCGCCACCCGCTCTTCCAGTTCCTCGTTGAGCTTGCGAATGTTTCGCTCCGCCGCTTTGCGCTCGGTAATTTCGCGGAAGGCGACGACGGCTCCGCAAAGCTCGCCGTGGACGTCCTTCATGGGTCGCGCGGTGAACTCGAGAAACGTCCCATCTACGTGCTCCGGGTGCGCAATCATCAACTCCACTTCCGCCGACTCGCCCCTGAGAGCGCGCACCAGGGGCAGGCGATCGGTAGGGTGCGGGGTGATCCCATCAGACAAATAGACTTTGTAATGATCAGCCCACTGCTCAAGGGGCAAGTCGGCGGGGCCACGCCCCAGCAGCTTTTTCGCGGAATCGTTCCAGATGAGAAAGTGGCCTTCCCGGTCGGCTGCAATCAATCCCTCGCCCATGCTTTCCAAAACCAACTGGAACATTCTGGTCTGTGCTTCCAGAGCCTCCCGCGAACCCGCCAGCTCTGCCGCCTGCCGTGAGAGTTCCTCCGCTTGCTGGGTGAGCTGCTTTTCTGATTCTTTTCGTTCCGCCTGCGCCCGTTTCATCTCGTGGATGTCGGTACAGGTCCCGAACCACTTCACGATTCTGCCGGTCTCATCCCGTAGAGGTTCTCCCAGCATAAGAAACCAGCGATAGCTGCCATCGGCTGCCCGCAGACGGCTTTCGACGCTGTACGTTTCGCCCGTCACAGTTGCGTGGTTCCAGGCGTCCCAGGCCGCTTGCTTGTCATCAGGATGAAAGGGAGCGTTCCATCCCGTTCCGTAACTTTGTTCCGGGGTCAAGCCGGTGTACTTGTACCAGCGATCGTTGAAATAAACGTTCAGGCCATCGTTTGTGCAGTTCCAGATAAACTGCGGCACAAGATTGACCAGCATGCCGAAATTCGTTTCACTCTCCCGGAGCGCCTCTTCCGCCCGCTTCCGATCGGTGATATCGCGGGCGATTTTTGAAGCGCCAACAATCACGCCGCTGTTATCTCTAATGGGCGAGATAGTTACGGAAACATCGATCTTCTTGCCATCCTTGCGCACCCGGACAGTTTCAAAATGTTCAACGCTCTCGCCACGACTGATACGCGCCAAAATGTCGGATTCCTCACTGGCGTGCCCCGGAGGCATGATGATCCACATGGTTTTGCCCACGGCCTCCGATGCCGTATAGCCGAAGATTTTTTCGGCACCGCGATTCCACCCCTTGATTGTTCCCTGCAGATCTTTGCTGATAATCGCGTCGCCGGAGGAGTCGACTACCGCAGCCAGGTGTTCCCGTACGCTCTCCGCTTGCACGCGCTCTGTGACATCCCGCAGAATCACGGTGAACAGCTTTCTACCGCCCGTCACCACTTGCGAAATGGAAGCCTCAATCTGAAATTCCTGACCATCGGCGCGCAGCGCCCGCAATACATTCTTTGGGCCCATCGCCCGGTTCGTGATGCCGGTGTGGCTAAACTTATGAATGTGGTTGACGTGGGCGGCGTGGAAGCGCTGCGGAATGAAATGGGTGACGGGCCGACCTATGGCTTCGGCGGCCGGGCAGCGAAACATTTTTTCGGCGGCCGCGTTAAACAGCACAACCTTCTGTTGTTCGTCCACGGTAAGGATTGCGTCCATGGCCGATTGAATGACACCCGCCAGGCGGCCTTCACTATCACTCAGCGCTGCGGTGCGCTGGGCTACTCGCCGCTCCAGCTCTACATTCAAAGCGTTGACCTGCGCTCGAGCTCTGGCGCTGATGCCAATCTCGCGGCCGACGGTGGCTCCGGCCACGGACAAGAAGACCACACCCAGGATTGATCCCAGCGCGATCACGGAAATCGTGGAATGCTGCGCGGCGCGGGCACGCTGGGCGCGCTGCTCCAGCAGGCGCTCTTGCTCGGCTTCCATCTGTGCAATCGTGGCGCGGGCTTCATCCATGATTTGTTTGCCTAGTTCCAACTGCGCTTTGGTAGGGGTTTCTCGCGTGCTCCGCCGTGCGGCGATGGCGTCCTGCACGTCGTCGATTTGAGTTCTCGCCTGCTCCTCAAGAACGTTCAACTGCAGTTTTTGACCCTGATCGGCAATCACAATGCGCAACCTAAGCAAGTCTTGGCCGACCGCATTCTTTCCTGTCTCGTAAGGTTCTAAAAATTGCTCGTCTCCGGTGAGGGCAAAACCTCGACCGCCAGTCTCCACGTCAACCATATGTCTGAGAGTGAGTTCCAGTGCGGTGGACACTTGATACGTGTGAGCGATCCAACCAGCATCCTCTGCGGCCCTTTGTGCGTTATGCCAGGAAAGCAAGCCGAGGAGACCCGTCAAGAGCATGGCTACAGCGAAAGCCCCATTCGCC